>NZ_CP104694.1:6153152-6458662 GCF_025398735.1 Tahibacter amnicola | reverse complement strand
TACGCCCGCGTCATGACGAGCCTTCCCCGCGACACCCGAATGTGTACTTTGTCAGTCGGTGCAAAGCCAGCCTCGACGAGCCAGTGGCCGCGCAGTCGGATGGTCGGGACGGTGCGGCTGTTACCGGATCGGTCAGCGTTCTGCAGCTGCGGGTAGTAGCCGGCGCCGACGGTGATGCGGCGTGTCGTATCCTTGGCCTTAGCCATGCTCCACTCCTTCGTAGTGGGTTGTGGTAAGCGGGCCGGGGGTGTCTCACCACCCTTGGCCCGCGCTTCTTGCTTCTTTCCTTCAGTTGCCCGCCTTCTGGTTCATCTATCGTCAGCAGCAGGCGGTTCTCAGTCGCGAGTGCGGCCTGGAATGCGCTTCGCGCCGGCAGTGCGGCGACTTACCGCCCGAGAGACCTGTGCGCTCTTCACGAGCCCGTCTATTACCACGATCAGCGCTTGCTGTTCGCGGTCAGGCAACTCGTCTACTTCGTAGACCAGCTGTTGCAGTTCGGCATTGCGGATAGTCGGCGCGCTGCTGGTCGCGGTTCGACCCACCAGTTCATCCAGGCTCACCTGGAGCACATCAGCGGCCTTGATCAGCATCTCAAGGCTAGGCACATGGCCTCCGCGCTCCCATCGGTTGTAGCTGCGTGCCGCCATGCCGAGCAACTCGGCCAGGCGTGTTTGCGTCAGTCCGCGTTCTTCACGCAGACGCTTCAGGCGTTCGGCGATGCCATGCATATCCAGATCGACAAGCCAGTGAGGAATGGCAGTCATGGTAGGTGGCTCCGGCGAGTTGGCTTGCAGAATATCACACGCGCATCTATTGTATAGATCACACGAACGTCCATTGACGGCTCTTGCCGCGAAAGAGGCTTCTGATGGCCCGCATCCCCGACGCAGAAATCGATCGCCTTAAGCTGGAGGTGTCCCTGGTTCGCCTGGTGGAAGCCAGCGGAGTGACGCTCAAGGCCCACGGCAAGGATCGGATCGGACGG
This sequence comes from Tahibacter amnicola, assembly GCF_025398735.1. Lineage (NCBI taxonomy): Bacteria > Pseudomonadati > Pseudomonadota > Gammaproteobacteria > Lysobacterales > Rhodanobacteraceae > Tahibacter > Tahibacter amnicola. Next base: position 6,457,677 of record NZ_CP104694.1, on the reverse strand, counting down.
TGCCCGTTCCACGACGACAAGACGCCGTCCTTGGTGGTGTCGCCGAAGTCGAACCTGTGGCATTGCCTGGGTGCGTGCCAGGCCGGCGGCTCGGTGATCGACTGGGTGATGCGGTCGGAGTCGATCTCGTTCCGCGAGGCGGTGGAGCGGCTGCGGCAGGAAACGGGCGTGGCCCCGCCGACGGTGATTGAAGCACCGCCGCCGCGCATGGGTGTGATGCTGGAAGACGATCAGACGCTGCTGCGCCGCGTGCTGGACTACTACCACGCCACGCTCCAGCAAAGCCCGGAGGCGTTGGCGTATCTGGAAGCACGTGGGCTGACGCATCCGGATCTGATCGAGTCCTTCCAGCTCGGCTTTGCCAACCGCACGCTGGGCTATCAGCTGCCCGACAAGAACGTCAAGGCCGGTGCGACGATCCGCGGCGCGCTGGAACGCATGGGTGTGTATCGCGACAGCGGTCACGAGCACTTCAACGGTTCGTTGGTCATTCCGGTGATCACGCCTGACGGTGCCATCACCGAGCTGTACGGCCGCAAGGTCACGCGTGATACGAAGCTGCGCGCCGGTACACCCTTGCACCTGTACTTGCCCGGCCCGCACCGTGGCGTGTTCAACGAAGCGGGCTTGATCGGGCAGGAAGAAGTGATCCTGTGTGAAGCCTTGATCGATGCGCTGACGTTCTGGTGTGCGGGCTATCGCAACGTGACGTCGAGCTACGGCATTGAAGGCTTTACCGATGACATCCTTACCGCGTTCCATCGGCATGGCATCAAACGCGTACTGATTGCCTACGATGCCGATGAAGCGGGCAATAGCGCGGCGGAAAAGCTCTCCGCGCGTCTGATCGCCGAAGGCTTCGACACCTATCGCTGCCGCTTCCCGAAGGGCATGGACGCGAACGCGTATGCGGTGAGCGTGCAGCCGGCGAGCAAATCCCTTGGCCTGGTGATCCGGCAAGCCGAGTGGTTGGGTAACGGCCAGCCGCCGCAACGCACCGAGACGGTTCCGATGGTGGAAACGCCCGCTGTTCCTGCTGAACTTCCTTCTTTAGTCGCTGCTTCTGCTCCGGAAACTGACGAAGCCGCAGCGCCGGAGCTGCCAGCACACCGCGTGCCGCCGAGTGTTCCGCCGGTGCCGGTGGAAATCGTCAATGACGAAGTCCGCATCACGCTGGGCGATCGTGGCTATGTCGTGCGTGGTGTGGAAAAGAACCTGTCCTACGAACAGCTGAAGGTGTGGATCAAGGCCACGTGTGGCAGCTTCGTCCACATCGACACCGTCGAGCTATACGCCGCGAAACAGCGCGGCGGCTGGATCAAGCAAGCGAGTGCGGAACTGGGCATCTCGGAAGAGGCGGCTCGCTCGGATCTGGCCGCGGTGCTGCGCGTGGTCGAGCAGCGGCAAGACGAGCTGATCCGGCAGAAATTGAAGCCGGCCGAAGCGAGTTCCGCGCCGACGTTGACACCCGATCAGCACAACGCCGGCCTGACGCTGCTGCGCGATCCCGACTTGATCGAGCGCATCGTGCGCGATGTGGAAGCCACGGGTGTGGTGGGCGAGGCGAGCAATGCGCTGGTCGCATACCTGGCCTGTGTCAGTCGCAAGTTGGAAAAGCCCCTCGCCATCCTGATCCAGTCGACCAGCGCGGCCGGCAAATCGACCTTGATGGATGCGTTGCTCGCACTGATGCCCGAGAGCGAACGCGTGCACTACTCGGCGATGACGGGGCAAAGCCTGTTTTATCTGGGCGAAACCAGCATGAAGCACAAGATCCTCGCCATCGCGGAAGAGGAGGGGGTTCGGCAGGCCGCGTACGCGCTGAAGGTGCTGCAATCGCAGGGCGAACTGACGATCGCCTCGACCGGCAAGGATCCGACGACGGGCCAGCTGGTCACGCAGGAATACCGGGTCGAAGGCCCGGTGATGCTGTTCCTGACGACGACCGCGATCGATATCGACGAAGAGCTGTTGAACCGGTGCCTGGTTCTCACGATCAACGAAAGCCGTGAGCAGACCGCGGCGATCCAGGCCAAGCAGCGATCTGGTCGCACGCTGGAAGGTCTTCTCGCGAAAGCCCGCACCGATGACCTGCTGGCCGCCCATCGTGCGGCACAGGCGCTGCTGCGGCCGTTGGCGGTGGTGAATCCCTTCGCCGAACAACTGACCTTTGCATCGGATCGCGTGCGCCTGCGCCGCGATCATGCGAAGTACCTGGCCCTGATCGACAGCATCGCGTTGTTGCACCAATACCAGCGGCCGGTCCGCTCGGTTGTCCACGGCGGAAAGACCGTCGAATACATCGAGGTCAGCGCTGCCGATATCGCGCTGGCCAATCGCTTGGCCCACGACGTGCTCGGCCGTTCGCTGGATGAACTGCCGCCGCCGACGCGGCGGTTGCTGAGCCAGGCCGTCGCGTACGTGGACACGTGCGCGCAGGCGCAGGCGATCCCGCGCACCGGCGTGCGCTTCACGCGCCGTGCGCTGCGCGAGCACACGGGCCTGAGCGAAGCGCAGGTACGCGTGCACCTGGATCGCCTGGTCGAGCTGGAATACGTGCTCGCGCACGCCGGCCGCAACGGCCAGCGCTTCGTCTATGAACTGGTGTTCGATGGTGATGTGCAGCGCAGTGCACCGCAGCTGATGGGTCTGGCGTCTGTGGGTACGACGGTCAACCTCGCGGCCGGAAGCACTGACCTCGTGGGCACCTCGTGGCCGGCTCGTGGTGACCTTGTGGCCACCTCGCGGACCATCGAAACAGCGCGTATCGCCAGTGTTGCCGCGGGATCTTCTTCTCTAGTCGCTGCTGTCGAGCAGAACGCACCTCTTACCGGTGAGAAAACACCGTCGTCGTACCGTAACGGGGTGTCGTACCCGCTGCCGCCCGTGGTGGAACACTGACATGCCGCGTCGTGGTGAATACGGTGAGCGTCGGCGCGCGCTGGAAAGTCCAGCTACCTCCGACAGCATGGCGGCGTGGATCACGCGGTATCTGCACGCGCAGTTGATCCGTGGTCTGCGCGAAGGCTCGCTCGATACGTATCGACGCGATCTGTCGGCGTTCGACAGCTGGTGTCGCGAGCGCGGCGTGGAGCGTCCGGGCGAGATCACCAAGCCGATGCTGGAGCGCTATCAGCGGCACCTGTTCTATTACCGCAAGGCGAACGGCGAACCGCTGACCTTGCAGCGGCAGGGCGTGATGCTGGCTCGCGTGCGATCGTGGTTCCGCTGGCTGGTTCGTCACAACCATGTCGCGGCCAACCCGGCCAGTGATCTGGACATGCCGCGTGTGCCACGGCGGATCCTGCCGGAGGCGCTGTCGAAAGATGAGGCGGAATCGCTGCTTGCTTCGTTCGATCTGGACGACGGCGCTGGCGTGCTCGGCCGTGCCATGGCCGAGGTGTTTTACTCCACCGGCATCCGTCGCGTGGAACTGTGCGACCTGGACCTGTACGACATCGATGCCGTGCGCGGCGTGCTGCACGTGCGCTGCGGCAAAGGCCGCAAGGGGCGCATGGTTCCGATTGGTGAACGTGCGCTGGCCTGGGTGCAGCGGTATGTCAATGAAGTGCGCCCGACGTTTGCCCGCGATCCGGCCGATCCGGCGCTGTTCATCAACGAACGCGGGACGCGCGTGACGACGAGCGGTGCGGGTGATCGCATCGACCAGGCCAAGCGGCGTGCGGGCATCACCAAGCGCGGTTCCTGCCATCTGCTGCGGCACACCGCGGCGACACTGATGCTCGAAAACGGTGCGGACGTGCGCTACATTCAGGAGCTGCTGGGCCACGCAGAGCTGTCGACGACGCAGATCTACACGCACGTCTCGATTACCAAGCTCAAGGCGATCCACGCGGCCACACATCCCGGTGCCAAGCTGGAACGAAAGGCAGACCTGGAAGGGATCGCGGACTGACGCGGTGTATCGCCGGACCTCACGCCGTGGCAGTCGGACACGCACTCATCGCGCCGTTACCGCCGTCACTCGGCGTGCAATCGCTGCGTTCCTCGGTCGTTCCCTCCCTCGTCGCTTCGCTCGGCACGCCGCGCGCCGGCTGCCTCGGGCCATCCTGGCCCGCTTCGTTTATCGGTGTGCTCCGTTGACACCCTCGCTCGGCGTCCTGCCTCGCGAATGTCGGCACCTGCTATCGCACGTGCCGGTATCGTTGCCAGCCTGCGCACAGCGGCTGCGCCCCTGTACGCAGGCGCTTCGCTCACTGCTCTTGCCCCCATCCCCACTCGCCCAGAACGGTATCGCTTCGCACAGGCAGCAAGGCGTGGGCTCGCGTGGCTATCGCGGCCAAGTTACATAATGTGCCATTTTGCGCCATGTAGCTGCGCTACATGGTTCGTTCGCTCACGCTCACCGCAAAATACACACTATGTAAAATGGCCGCCCGTGCTCCGCACGGCAGAAGTGTGCCTGCGGCACAGTATGTGTTGGGCGCCTCTGCACACGCTTGGCCGTGCGCGCGGGGTCAGCACACGGGCTTCGTCATGCCCTGGCCGCGCGCTGCGAGCGGCGCCTAGCTCTCTTGTTCTCTCACGGTCGCCGCGGGCGTCCATGCCTGCCTGGCTTCGTCAGCAATGGCCGTCGCTGCGTTCCTTGTCCGGCGGTTGCGCACGGGGTCATTGCCTGGGCTTCGTCCACGCCGTCGCCGTGCGCGCGTCTGGCGTTCTGGTTCTCTCATCGTCGCCGCGGGCGTCCCTGCCTGCACGGCTTCGTCAGTCGCGCGGGCTCGCGTCCCTGCATCGCGCGGCTGCTAAACGCGCGAAGCAACAGCAACAGCCAAAGCCCGCGTGCGCTGCGCGCACGCCACAGCCAGAGCGTTCGGCAGTGAAGCGGCCTGCTAGCCGAAGGTCGTGTCCAAAACCGCCTGTACGGCGTTCTGAGCGGCCCGGCCCGCGTCCCGGTGGTCACAAGTGTTCGCCGTTGTCGTCGCAGCGTAGCGGCGTGCTCGGGCCGTCAAGGACGGGGGCAAGTTTGCTGCGCAAATCCTTGACGGCCCTGCGCGCGCCGCTGGGTGAGGTCGCCAACAGCGATCACACCCGATTGCGGGCTGCCTCAGGAGGAAAAACGTGATGGAAGAGCTGGAAAGAGAAGTGCTGCAGATCGAATACGCCCTGGCCAAGCAGATCCCGAGCATGAGCCGGGGCGTGGAGCTGCACACGGTCTACGGCTCGATGAGCCTGCACGACGGCGATGCCGAGAAGGTCGGTCGCCTGGTCGAGAAGCTGCTGTACGCCCGGCTCAAGCAGATCGACAAGCTACGGCGCAAAGCCAGGTAGCCAACAGCACGGGCGCTGCGCGCCCGTGCCAACTGCCGGCGGCTAAACGGAAAAGCCGGCCGCCGGCAAGCCTTCCCAAATCCCACCGTCGCCGCGACACTCGCCCGATGCGCCGCTGGCTCAAAACCTTCGCCACCTTCGTCCTCGTCACGCTCGCCGGCGTGAGCGTGGATGCGTCCGCGTATGCGCGGGCGTGGGAAACCGAAAGTGCACGTCGGGGGTTCGCTGCGGTTCTGCGGAATGCGTCTAGCGAAATTGCTGACGTAACTATCGACCGCATCAAGGAAAAAGTGCTGTCGGCGGTGAGGTGCACGTCAGACTGCCCGAACCAGGCCTATGCGCAGGTGATTGAAGAGGCCACCAGCCAAGGCAGCAATGCGCCGACGGTCAGTGCGCTGTATACATTCGGGGATGACAGAGTCAGTCAGTTTAGGCCGGCCGTTGCAGGCGGCGCGAACAATCCTGGAACAACAGCGAGTCTGCGGTACTACCACGCTGATGGACTGGGTTCGGCGCGGTTGCTGACGAGCGAGACGGGAAGTCAGACCGATGTCTACGGTTACGAGGCCTTCGGCGAGATCGACGAAGCCGTCAGTCAGCAGGCGAGTGCAAACGACTTCCTGTACACCGGGGAGCAGAGGGATCCGAACACTGAGCTCTATTATTTGCGCGCTAGGTACATGGATCCGGTGGCGGGGCGGTTTACGCAGCAGGATTCCTTTGCGGGCGTCAACCAAGATCCGGCGTCACTTCACAAGTACGTGTATGTCCAGAACAGCCCGATTGTGTCAACGGATCCGAGCGGAAATCTCTCTCTTACCGAAACAACGGTGGCTAGCAATCTAAGAAATGTTCTGGCAAGTATGCAGGCCGAGGGAGGACTCGTGGCAATCGATGTCATGATGAATCGCGGCGAGTTTGACCCGGCAGCCTATCTGGCTACCGCGGGGATAATGTTCGCAGCTGCTCGGCACTTACCGGGATGGCTTAAGCGAGCTAGACCGTGTGCCGCAAACAGTTTCGACGCGGATACGTTGGTTGAAACTATGGACGGCTTAACACCCATAAGTGACATCCATGCCGGCATGAAAGTTTGGGGCTGGGACGAACGCCGAAATCAAGAGGGATGGTATGCGGTTTCGGCAACGATTCAGGGGGCTCGCGTGTACGAGATGGTTGAGCTCAGTTTTGAGTCAGGTGATGTCATCGATGCGACCAACAATCATCCGTTCTATCTAGAAGTTCCCGATGCGGAACGCGCTGGAAAATCCAATGAAGTAAATGCGGATGAACTTGAGTCATCTCACTGGGTAAATGCCGACATGGTGAAAGTTGGTGAGCGCGTTCGCCTTCGCGGCGGGCGGTTCACAGCTGTAGTCGGAATTCGCAAAGCCTCGCGCCAAGAGACGGTCTACAATCTTACCGTCGAAGATGCGCACACTTTTTTCGTTGGCGCGTCCGGAATTCAGACGCACAACACTTGCAAGATCTTCTCGATGACACAGGGTAGTGTGTTGAGCTTGCGAGCTGGAACAGCGACTGCCGCGAAAGAAACTGGAATGGCTGTGGACTTGGCACATCACACTGGCTACCACATATTCTTACCCGTGGAACCAACAGGCCACAACATTTCGAAAAATGTGGACTCAATAATCGAAACGACAAAGCAGGGGTTGGAGCTGAAGCAGCTCCAAAGGGGACTGCGAGTGCAGTAAAGAATGCGTTTGAGGATGGCGTAAAGCGTGGGGCCAACCCGCCGGCTCAAGTTCTATATATTGATGGTATGGGGGTTGGACTGACAGAGGATGTCTTCCGCGCAGGAGTGGCTGAACGAAAGCGCCGATCTCCAAATGATCCGTTCCACAAGATTGAAGAAGTAATAGTTAGATACGCTGGTGGAGATTTTGTGCGCTATCCAATTGAGGGGCTCTAGAAATGGGGATCAACGAGCTAATTGCGGCGCTTCGCAGCTTGAGTAGAGCGGATCTCGTTGAAATATTTTACGAGGCATTGGATGCGTGCGAGGAGCGGTACCCGGACAACAAATCATTTGTGTATAGAAAGATGGTTCTCGCCGAGATTAGCTGGGAGAATGAGAAGCTGCCGGCCGATATTTATGTCGCGTGCCCGTCTGGGGCTTTTGTCCTCGGCGCTGATGACCTCTCGGAGATAACAGACTGCACAAAGTGCGGCACTATCTTGCGATCGGCATTTAAGCTCGCGATATGCCCAGTGTGCCGCACGCAGAATGGTCTAACATAGCGTAAAGCGTTAACTCCCCGGCGTTGTCCCGTTGCCCCGTTGCCCCGTTGCCCCGTTGCCCCGTTGCCCCGTCCAAGGTGTCCACCGCCAATCTTACCGGCGGTGGACCTCTCTTTCTTCTCAATTTCCGGTGAATCGGGCGGTCGGCTTGTAAGCGAGATTCTGGGACAACCATGAATCAGCCAATTCCTAGGGTTGAGCGGGAACATTGCTGACGCTTGCACCACCAAAGCCCAGCGTTTGCTGGGCTTTGGCGTTCTGGGGTTACGCCCGCGTCATGACGAGCCTTCCCCGCGACACCCGAATGTGTACTTTGTCAGTCGGTGCAAAGCCAGCCTCGACGAGCCAGTGGCCGCGCAGTCGGATGGTCGGGACGGTGCGGCTGTTACCGGATCGGTCAGCGTTCTGCAGCTGCGGGTAGTAGCCGGCGCCGACGGTGATGCGGCGTGTCGTATCCTTGGCCTTAGCCATGCTCCACTCCTTCGTAGTGGGTTGTGGTAAGCGGGCCGGGGGTGTCTCACCACCCTTGGCCCGCGCTTCTTGCTTCTTTCCTTCAGTTGCCCGCCTTCTGGTTCATCTATCGTCAGCAGCAGGCGGTTCTCAGTCGCGAGTGCGGCCTGGAATGCGCTTCGCGCCGGCAGTGCGGCGACTTACCGCCCGAGAGACCTGTGCGCTCTTCACGAGCCCGTCTATTACCACGATCAGCGCTTGCTGTTCGCGGTCAGGCAACTCGTCTACTTCGTAGACCAGCTGTTGCAGTTCGGCATTGCGGATAGTCGGCGCGCTGCTGGTCGCGGTTCGACCCACCAGTTCATCCAGGCTCACCTGGAGCACATCAGCGGCCTTGATCAGCATCTCAAGGCTAGGCACATGGCCTCCGCGCTCCCATCGGTTGTAGCTGCGTGCCGCCATGCCGAGCAACTCGGCCAGGCGTGTTTGCGTCAGTCCGCGTTCTTCACGCAGACGCTTCAGGCGTTCGGCGATGCCATGCATATCCAGATCGACAAGCCAGTGAGGAATGGCAGTCATGGTAGGTGGCTCCGGCGAGTTGGCTTGCAGAATATCACACGCGCATCTATTGTATAGATCACACGAACGTCCATTGACGGCTCTTGCCGCGAAAGAGGCTTCTGATGGCCCGCATCCCCGACGCAGAAATCGATCGCCTTAAGCTGGAGGTGTCCCTGGTTCGCCTGGTGGAAGCCAGCGGAGTGACGCTCAAGGCCCACGGCAAGGATCGGATCGGACGGTGCCCGTTCCACGACGACAAGACGCCGTCCTTGGTGGTGTCGCCGAAGTCGAACCTGTGGCATTGCCTGGGTGCGTGCCAGGCCGGCGGCTCGGTGATCGACTGGGTGATGCGGTCGGAGTCGATCTCGTTCCGCGAGGCGGTGGAGCGGCTGCGGCAGGAAACGGGCGTGGCCCCGCCGACGGTGATTGAAGCACCGCCGCCGCGCATGGGTGTGATGCTGGAAGACGATCAGACGCTGCTGCGCCGCGTGCTGGACTACTACCACGCCACGCTCCAGCAAAGCCCGGAGGCGTTGGCGTATCTGGAAGCACGTGGGCTGACGCATCCGGATCTGATCGAGTCCTTCCAGCTCGGCTTTGCCAACCGCACGCTGGGCTATCAGCTGCCCGACAAGAACGTCAAGGCCGGTGCGACGATCCGCGGCGCGCTGGAACGCATGGGTGTGTATCGCGACAGCGGTCACGAGCACTTCAACGGTTCGTTGGTCATTCCGGTGATCACGCCTGACGGTGCCATCACCGAGCTGTACGGCCGCAAGGTCACGCGTGATACGAAGCTGCGCGCCGGTACACCCTTGCACCTGTACTTGCCCGGCCCGCACCGTGGCGTGTTCAACGAAGCGGGCTTGATCGGGCAGGAAGAAGTGATCCTGTGTGAAGCCTTGATCGATGCGCTGACGTTCTGGTGTGCGGGCTATCGCAACGTGACGTCGAGCTACGGCATTGAAGGCTTTACCGATGACATCCTTACCGCGTTCCATCGGCATGGCATCAAACGCGTACTGATTGCCTACGATGCCGATGAAGCGGGCAATAGCGCGGCGGAAAAGCTCTCCGCGCGTCTGATCGCCGAAGGCTTCGACACCTATCGCTGCCGCTTCCCGAAGGGCATGGACGCGAACGCGTATGCGGTGAGCGTGCAGCCGGCGAGCAAATCCCTTGGCCTGGTGATCCGGCAAGCCGAGTGGTTGGGTAACGGCCAGCCGCCGCAACGCACCGAGACGGTTCCGATGGTGGAAACGCCCGCTGTTCCTGCTGAACTTCCTTCTTTAGTCGCTGCTTCTGCTCCGGAAACTGACGAAGCCGCAGCGCCGGAGCTGCCAGCACACCGCGTGCCGCCGAGTGTTCCGCCGGTGCCGGTGGAAATCGTCAATGACGAAGTCCGCATCACGCTGGGCGATCGTGGCTATGTCGTGCGTGGTGTGGAAAAGAACCTGTCCTACGAACAGCTGAAGGTGTGGATCAAGGCCACGTGTGGCAGCTTCGTCCACATCGACACCGTCGAGCTATACGCCGCGAAACAGCGCGGCGGCTGGATCAAGCAAGCGAGTGCGGAACTGGGCATCTCGGAAGAGGCGGCTCGCTCGGATCTGGCCGCGGTGCTGCGCGTGGTCGAGCAGCGGCAAGACGAGCTGATCCGGCAGAAATTGAAGCCGGCCGAAGCGAGTTCCGCGCCGACGTTGACACCCGATCAGCACAACGCCGGCCTGACGCTGCTGCGCGATCCCGACTTGATCGAGCGCATCGTGCGCGATGTGGAAGCCACGGGTGTGGTGGGCGAGGCGAGCAATGCGCTGGTCGCATACCTGGCCTGTGTCAGTCGCAAGTTGGAAAAGCCCCTCGCCATCCTGATCCAGTCGACCAGCGCGGCCGGCAAATCGACCTTGATGGATGCGTTGCTCGCACTGATGCCCGAGAGCGAACGCGTGCACTACTCGGCGATGACGGGGCAAAGCCTGTTTTATCTGGGCGAAACCAGCATGAAGCACAAGATCCTCGCCATCGCGGAAGAGGAGGGGGTTCGGCAGGCCGCGTACGCGCTGAAGGTGCTGCAATCGCAGGGCGAACTGACGATCGCCTCGACCGGCAAGGATCCGACGACGGGCCAGCTGGTCACGCAGGAATACCGGGTCGAAGGCCCGGTGATGCTGTTCCTGACGACGACCGCGATCGATATCGACGAAGAGCTGTTGAACCGGTGCCTGGTTCTCACGATCAACGAAAGCCGTGAGCAGACCGCGGCGATCCAGGCCAAGCAGCGATCTGGTCGCACGCTGGAAGGTCTTCTCGCGAAAGCCCGCACCGATGACCTGCTGGCCGCCCATCGTGCGGCACAGGCGCTGCTGCGGCCGTTGGCGGTGGTGAATCCCTTCGCCGAACAACTGACCTTTGCATCGGATCGCGTGCGCCTGCGCCGCGATCATGCGAAGTACCTGGCCCTGATCGACAGCATCGCGTTGTTGCACCAATACCAGCGGCCGGTCCGCTCGGTTGTCCACGGCGGAAAGACCGTCGAATACATCGAGGTCAGCGCTGCCGATATCGCGCTGGCCAATCGCTTGGCCCACGACGTGCTCGGCCGTTCGCTGGATGAACTGCCGCCGCCGACGCGGCGGTTGCTGAGCCAGGCCGTCGCGTACGTGGACACGTGCGCGCAGGCGCAGGCGATCCCGCGCACCGGCGTGCGCTTCACGCGCCGTGCGCTGCGCGAGCACACGGGCCTGAGCGAAGCGCAGGTACGCGTGCACCTGGATCGCCTGGTCGAGCTGGAATACGTGCTCGCGCACGCCGGCCGCAACGGCCAGCGCTTCGTCTATGAACTGGTGTTCGATGGTGATGTGCAGCGCAGTGCACCGCAGCTGATGGGTCTGGCGTCTGTGGGTACGACGGTCAACCTCGCGGCCGGAAGCACTGACCTCGTGGGCACCTCGTGGCCGGCTCGTGGTGACCTTGTGGCCACCTCGCGGACCATCGAAACAGCGCGTATCGCCAGTGTTGCCGCGGGATCTTCTTCTCTAGTCGCTGCTGTCGAGCAGAACGCACCTCTTACCGGTGAGAAAACACCGTCGTCGTACCGTAACGGGGTGTCGTACCCGCTGCCGCCCGTGGTGGAACACTGACATGCCGCGTCGTGGTGAATACGGTGAGCGTCGGCGCGCGCTGGAAAGTCCAGCTACCTCCGACAGCATGGCGGCGTGGATCACGCGGTATCTGCACGCGCAGTTGATCCGTGGTCTGCGCGAAGGCTCGCTCGATACGTATCGACGCGATCTGTCGGCGTTCGACAGCTGGTGTCGCGAGCGCGGCGTGGAGCGTCCGGGCGAGATCACCAAGCCGATGCTGGAGCGCTATCAGCGGCACCTGTTCTATTACCGCAAGGCGAACGGCGAACCGCTGACCTTGCAGCGGCAGGGCGTGATGCTGGCTCGCGTGCGATCGTGGTTCCGCTGGCTGGTTCGTCACAACCATGTCGCGGCCAACCCGGCCAGTGATCTGGACATGCCGCGTGTGCCACGGCGGATCCTGCCGGAGGCGCTGTCGAAAGATGAGGCGGAATCGCTGCTTGCTTCGTTCGATCTGGACGACGGCGCTGGCGTGCTCGGCCGTGCCATGGCCGAGGTGTTTTACTCCACCGGCATCCGTCGCGTGGAACTGTGCGACCTGGACCTGTACGACATCGATGCCGTGCGCGGCGTGCTGCACGTGCGCTGCGGCAAAGGCCGCAAGGGGCGCATGGTTCCGATTGGTGAACGTGCGCTGGCCTGGGTGCAGCGGTATGTCAATGAAGTGCGCCCGACGTTTGCCCGCGATCCGGCCGATCCGGCGCTGTTCATCAACGAACGCGGGACGCGCGTGACGACGAGCGGTGCGGGTGATCGCATCGACCAGGCCAAGCGGCGTGCGGGCATCACCAAGCGCGGTTCCTGCCATCTGCTGCGGCACACCGCGGCGACACTGATGCTCGAAAACGGTGCGGACGTGCGCTACATTCAGGAGCTGCTGGGCCACGCAGAGCTGTCGACGACGCAGATCTACACGCACGTCTCGATTACCAAGCTCAAGGCGATCCACGCGGCCACACATCCCGGTGCCAAGCTGGAACGAAAGGCAGACCTGGAAGGGATCGCGGACTGACGCGGTGTATCGCCGGACCTCACGCCGTGGCAGTCGGACACGCACTCATCGCGCCGTTACCGCCGTCACTCGGCGTGCAATCGCTGCGTTCCTCGGTCGTTCCCTCCCTCGTCGCTTCGCTCGGCACGCCGCGCGCCGGCTGCCTCGGGCCATCCTGGCCCGCTTCGTTTATCGGTGTGCTCCGTTGACACCCTCGCTCGGCGTCCTGCCTCGCGAATGTCGGCACCTGCTATCGCACGTGCCGGTATCGTTGCCAGCCTGCGCACAGCGGCTGCGCCCCTGTACGCAGGCGCTTCGCTCACTGCTCTTGCCCCCATCCCCACTCGCCCAGAACGGTATCGCTTCGCACAGGCAGCAAGGCGTGGGCTCGCGTGGCTATCGCGGCCAAGTTACATAATGTGCCATTTTGCGCCATGTAGCTGCGCTACATGGTTCGTTCGCTCACGCTCACCGCAAAATACACACTATGTAAAATGGCCGCCCGTGCTCCGCACGGCAGAAGTGTGCCTGCGGCACAGTATGTGTTGGGCGCCTCTGCACACGCTTGGCCGTGCGCGCGGGGTCAGCACACGGGCTTCGTCATGCCCTGGCCGCGCGCTGCGAGCGGCGCCTAGCTCTCTTGTTCTCTCACGGTCGCCGCGGGCGTCCATGCCTGCCTGGCTTCGTCAGCAATGGCCGTCGCTGCGTTCCTTGTCCGGCGGTTGCGCACGGGGTCATTGCCTGGGCTTCGTCCACGCCGTCGCCGTGCGCGCGTCTGGCGTTCTGGTTCTCTCATCGTCGCCGCGGGCGTCCCTGCCTGCACGGCTTCGTCAGTCGCGCGGGCTCGCGTCCCTGCATCGCGCGGCTGCTAAACGCGCGAAGCAACAGCAACAGCCAAAGCCCGCGTGCGCTGCGCGCACGCCACAGCCAGAGCGTTCGGCAGTGAAGCGGCCTGCTAGCCGAAGGTCGTGTCCAAAACCGCCTGTACGGCGTTCTGAGCGGCCCGGCCCGCGTCCCGGTGGTCACAAGTGTTCGCCGTTGTCGTCGCAGCGTAGCGGCGTGCTCGGGCCGTCAAGGACGGGGGCAAGTTTGCTGCGCAAATCCTTGACGGCCCTGCGCGCGCCGCTGGGTGAGGTCGCCAACAGCGATCACACCCGATTGCGGGCTGCCTCAGGAGGAAAAACGTGATGGAAGAGCTGGAAAGAGAAGTGCTGCAGATCGAATACGCCCTGGCCAAGCAGATCCCGAGCATGAGCCGGGGCGTGGAGCTGCACACGGTCTACGGCTCGATGAGCCTGCACGACGGCGATGCCGAGAAGGTCGGTCGCCTGGTCGAGAAGCTGCTGTACGCCCGGCTCAAGCAGATCGACAAGCTACGGCGCAAAGCCAGGTAGCCAACAGCACGGGCGCTGCGCGCCCGTGCCAACTGCCGGCGGCTAAACGGAAAAGCCGGCCGCCGGCAAGCCTTCCCAAATCCCACCGTCGCCGCGACACTCGCCCGATGCGCCGCTGGCTCAAAACCTTCGCCACCTTCGTCCTCGTCACGCTCGCCGGCGTGAGCGTGGATGCGTCCGCGTATGCGCGGGCGTGGGAAACCGAAAGTGCACGTCGGGGGTTCGCTGCGGTTCTGCGGAATGCGTCTAGCGAAATTGCTGACGTAACTATCGACCGCATCAAGGAAAAAGTGCTGTCGGCGGTGAGGTGCACGTCAGACTGCCCGAACCAGGCCTATGCGCAGGTGATCGAAGAATCCACGCAGCAGGGCACGGCACCGGCGGCGGTGAGTGCGCTGTACACCTTTGGTGATGATCGGATCAGTCAGTTCAGGCCGGCGCAGGTCGGTAGTAACAACAGCCCGGGCGTGACGGCCAGCTTGCGGTACTACCACGCTGATGGTCTCGGATCGACGCGACTGCTCACGAGCGAAACGGGAAGCCAGACGGACGTCTACGGTTACGAGGCCTTCGGCGAAACTGATAGCGCGATCAGCCAGCAGACCAGCGCGAACGACTTCCTGCATACCGGCGAGCAAAGAGACTCAAACAGCGGGTTCTACTACTTGCGGGCGCGATACATGAATCCGGCGTCGGGACTGTTCTCACAGAGAGACGCTTGGGATGGGAATGACCGTCGTCCAGTGTCGTTGAATAAGTATTTGTACGCTGATCAAAGCCCAGCCACCAATACTGATCCGTCGGGCCATATGTCTCTCGGTGAGATGAGCATGGTTTCGAACGTCACAAATGCTCTGGACATTACACCGGCTTCGGAATTTGCTCAGCGGTTCCGTCGTGTGGTTGATGATAGCGCTGACCGCATTTATCAATTTCACTCTGCAGGTTTTGACCGATATGGCGGCCCGCTTAGGAGGAGCATTCCTGTGGTGAGTGGATCGGCTTACGGCGGGCAGGTAACAATTAGTCAGACGGTGGGAGCGAACCACGCAGAAGGCGTTGAGTTACAAGACGTTACGGACTTCATCACCGGCGTCGAATCCTATTGGAACAGGCCGTCCTTGATAAGCCCATCAAAATTCGTCTATTCGATTCATGTAAACCTAATTCCTGTTGATGGTACTGCGGCAGATATCCCCATAAATCGAAGCGCTCTGACAAATGTTGATGGAAGCTGTCGAGCGCGGACTCATTTTCGGGGGTACGCGACCTACAACACGGAATACAGGCTTGAATTGTGTGCTGGCGGAAATGGTGGAACTGCCGCCCACGAGTATGGGCATATTCTCGGCTTTGATGATGGATACGAAGATCTTCCTGGTGGAGGAAGCAAGACTCTGACATCCGATACAGATCTGATGGCTAGCTCGCAATTAGGGGATGTGCAGTGGTATCACGGTCGCCTGCTGATTGAGAGATATAAAGGGAGGTCGCGTTGATGAGGGTTCTCTTATGTTTGCTGCTTTTGTGGGTAGTCGATGTTCAGGCTTGTCAGTGCGCTCGGGCTTCAGTGGAAGATGGGATGAAGGTTTCCAAGCGCGTATTTGGTGGGATCGTCACTGGTGCAAAAGTGAACGGGTGGGATGTGGAAATTGAAATCTCAGACTACGTGCCATTAAAAGGGGCTTCAGGGGCGCTGAAAAAGCTGAAGACACCTGTCGGTAATGGCTCATGTGGGTTCGTTGTGTCGGTGCCCGCCAAATACGTGTTCTTCACAGATAAAGACGGCTCATTTGACGCCTGCAGTGCAACACGATTGTTCGACGACCCTGAGCTAGGTGCAATTACAAATAAAGTGGTAAATGTGTGGGCGGGTATCGACGAGGAGTAAGCGTGAATCCGGGGCAACCATGAATCAGCCAATTCATAGGGGTATGCGGGAGCTTTGCTGACTAATCCCCTTTGCCTGTCTCACCGAAGCCCAGCGATTGCTGGGCTTCGCCGTTCTGGGGTCACGCGCGTGTCATGATGAGCCTTCCGCGCGATATCCGAATGTGTACTTTGTCGGTCGGCGCAAAGCCGGCCTCGACGAGCCAGTGCCCGCGCAGGCGGATGGTCGGAACGGTGCGTCCGCTGCGGGATCGATCAGCGTTCTGCAACTGCGGTGTCCCGTCCAAGGTGTCCACCGCCCATCTCCCCGGCGGTGGACCTCTCTTTCTTCTCAATTTCCGGCGAACCGGGCTGTTGGTCTGGCCATTTTCGGTGTTGGGAGATCAGCGCCAGCACGGAATTTCCGTCGAATCGCTCCGACGCCGCAATGCATCTGGCGGATTGGCATGGCTGCCCGTGGACATCACTGTCCGAGGCTGCTCGGGCGCCGATTCTTATGTGCCGGCGAAGTACCACCCCGTCAGTCTTCCGTTCCAGCCGGAGAACCATTCCGGCTCGCCGCGTGCTTTCGATCGTCCACTCCAGGTTTCGGCTGGCGTTCGACCCGCAAGATGTTGATGCGGTCGCACATGGTTGTACCAGCAGCGAAACTCGACAAGTTTCGTCCGAAGATCGTCGCCGTTGCCGATTGCGATGCGGTCCAGATAGCTTTTCAGCGTCCCGAACAACCGCTCGATACGTCCGTTCTGCCAGGGGCAGTGCAGTTCCGTTCGCTGCAAGCGGATGCCGAGACACCGCAGCGCAATGCGCATTGTCCGTGACGTGAAGCAGCGTTCGTTATCGACACGGATGCGTCGCGGCAATCCGAACTGCCGGAACGCGCCGACCAGCTCGCGCAGGATCGTGGCGCTGCGCTTGTCCGCCAGTTCCAGTAGCCGAAGCGCTGCGCGGCTACCGTGGTCGATGACGCCGAGAATCAACCGCTGCCTGCCGGAAAGATCGGCCTTGCCGGTCAGATCCCCCCTTACGTCTGACTACCTGTCGCCCCGATAGAATCGTACTGCCCCGGTGTCCCGTCCAAGGTGTCCACCGCCGATCTCCCCTGCGGTGGATCTCTCCTTCCCTCTCAATTCCTGCCGATTCAGGCCGCTGACCTGCCAGTTTTCAGCGCTCGGTGACCCGCGCCACCGCGAAACTTGCGCCAAACCAGGCCGATTTCGCGGTGTGGCTGACGCGTGCGCACGCTCGCCCCTGGACACCGCTGCCCTGAAGCTACTCTGAGGCGCTGGTTTCTACGTCCCGCCGAAATACCACCCCGCCAAGCGCCCATCCCATCCGCTGAACCATTTCGGTTCGCCGCCTGCTTTCAGTCGCCATCGATCGAACCCGGGCCCGGTCACACGGTCGTAGTGGGCACATCCACGACCGCCTCGGCCGCGGCCCTGCGGGGGCGCGTCTGCGGTCCAGCCGGAAGCCTGGCCATGACACGTACGCACGAAGACATTCTCGCCGGCTGCCTGCTGGGCAGCGCCGTGGGCGACGCTATCGGGCTGCCTTACGAAGGAATGTCGGCGCGGCGCGTGGGCCGACGTCTGCGCGGCCGGCTGCAACAGCGATTTGTCCTCGGGCGGGGCATGGTCAGCGACGATACCGACCACACGGTGTTCGTGGCGCAATCGCTTCTGGTCAGCGGGGGCGAGCTTGTCGCGTTCCAGCGCGCCCTCGCACGTCGCCTGCGTTGGTGGCTGCTCTGCCTGCCGGCGGGTATCGGCTGGGGAACCTTGCGTGGCATCGCCAAGCTGTGGCTGGGCCTGCGCGGCGGCGTCGCATCAGCGGGAAACGCGCCGAGCATGCGTAGCGCGATCATTGGCGCGGCCTATCCGACGCAATGGGAAAGGCGTCGTCAACTGGTACAAGCCGCCACGGTGGTGACCCACACTGACCCACGTGCTCTGGCAGGTGCGACGGCCGTGGCCGAGATCGCGGCGTGGCTGGCGTCGGGCTACTGGACGTCGCGTCCGACGGCCGATGCGCTCGCCGACGTGCTGCAGGGGGCGGGTAGGGATCCGGCCTGGCTGGCGACGGTGGAGGTGCTTCGTGCAGCTTGCCGGACGTCGTCGCCTACATCGGCACTGACTTCCCAATGGGGCCTGGAACGCGGCGTCAGCGGCTATGTCCTGCACAGCGTACCCTTCGCGATTGCCTGCTGGTACGAGCACTGGCAGGACTATCCGGCCATGATCGAAGCTGCGGTGCGTGCCGGTGGCGACACGGACACGGTGGCGGCCATCGCGGGCGCGCTGGGCGGCATCCAGGTCGGCGTCGGGGGCATTCCCGCGCAATGGGTGGCCCGACTGTGCGATTGGCCGCATGGAACAACCCGCCTGCGCGCATTGGCGTCGGATCTGGCGCGCGGCAGTCCTTCGGCCGCGGCGCACTTCTCTCCCTGGTTGCTCCCGCGCGGGGCACTGTTCCTGGCACTGGTTCTGGCTCACGGCCTGCGGCGACTACTGCCGCCCTGGTGAGCGCGTTTGCTCCGCGTCCTGCACGAACTTGCTGTCTCCGCCAGCCAGGAATGTTGCAGTAGTTCTGTGATCGAGCCCTTAGTTTGCGAACTGTCACACCATACGGGCAGAATCCGCGCCCGCCGCGGCCGCGGTACGCCTGTTTTCAGGGAGTTTTGTTTGGCGAATTCACGCGGCATGGTGAATGGATACGTATAGCGTAGCGCGACGCTCGCGGCGGAAGAACGATCAGATGGATCGGAAATCAATAACTTAGGGAGCTTCAACCGTGACTTCGAATTCGCGCCGCAATTTTGTCCGCAGTCTCGCCAGCGTACCGCTGGCACTTTGGGTTTCGCGCTTTGCCAGTGCGGCAGACCCGCTGGTCCGCTACGACTGTCGTAGCACGAAGGGCCAGGAGATGCTCCGTATCTATGCGGATACGGTGCGCAAGATGCAGGCGCTCAGGGAAAATGACCCGCGCGGATGGGTCTGGCAGTGGTACACGCACTTCGCGGGTAACACGCCTAAGGCAAACGAAATCAACCGTATCTTCGGCAGCTCGCCGTCGGCCATGCGTTCGCTCGCTGACGAGATGTGGAACACCTGCCAGTCGCACGCCGGCCAGGATCCGAACCACTTCCTGCCCTGGCACCGCATGTACGTGCTCTACTTCGAGAGCATCATCCGCGAACTCAGCGGCCGTGCGGACTTCACGCTGCCCTACTGGAACTACACCACTGACGGCGGCGCCGCCGGTATCGTGCCGGTGCAGTTCCGCCGTTCCACCGATCCGGTGTGGAACGTGCTGTACCGCTCCGACCGCTCCGCCAACGCCAACGCCGGCCGCGCGATCCAGGGTACCAACACCAGCCAGATGGACGTGACCAACCTGATGCGACTGACGAGCTACAGCAACGTCGGATCCGCCTCGGGCTTCTGCCGCACGATCGACTCGCAGATCCATGGCTTCATCCACGTGCTGGTCGGCAACGCCAACAACATGGGTGCCGTGCCGTTTGCGGCGCGTGATCCGCTGTTCTGGGTGCACCACTGCAATATCGACCGCCTCTGGGCGAGCTGGAACCGCGCCGGCCGCAGCAATCCGACGGCGGCCTGGGGCGAGCGTGAGTTCGTCTTCGCCGATGGCAAGGGCCAGCGCATCACCGGCCGTCTGAAGAATTTCTTCGATACCAATTCGCTAGGCTACGTCTACGAGAACTATGTTTCCGTTCCGGCGGCGCGGGCGGCGGACCTGGCGATGGTGGCCTCCGGCCGTGCCTCGGCATCGGTGCGGGTTGCCCAGGCCGATCACCACGCCTCGCTCAGCAACGGCGCGGCCGAGGTGGAGCTGACGCCACTGGTGACGTCGAAGACGGCCGCCATGGTGGAGGAAACGACGCGCGCCGCCCGCGAAGGCAAGCGTACCTACCTCGTTCTCAAAGACCTGCATACGCGTGCCCAGCCCGAAACGCTGTACAACGTGTACCTGCAGCTGCCCAAGGGCGAAGTGGCCGGCAAGAGCACGGTCAACCTGGTCGGTACCATCCACTTCTTCGATGCGCAGTTCCACGATCACGGCAACGGCCACAAGGCCGACGTCGTGGGCGAGAACTTCCACAGCTTCGATGTGACCGAGCTGCTGGCAAAGCTGGGTCGCGAGAAGGCGCTGGATGGCCGCGCACTGAAGGTGACGATTGCCGCGACTGGCGTGCCGGTGGCAGGCGCTGACCCGATGGTGGGTACGATCGCGCTGGTTCGTCAGTAACCTGAAAGAAGCCGGGCGCCGCAGTGGCGGCGCCCGGTGAACGACGCGGCCTGCTCAAGGCCGTCTCAAGCGGAGTTGCCTCAGTCGAAACCGTTCGCGAAGAGGCGGTCCGGCACGGTGTAGCTGGCGGTGATCGTGAAGCTGGTCAGGTCCGAATAGGCATTGACGATGATCGTGTACTGGCCGCTGGCGGGTGCGGCGATCGTGCAGGTTTCGTCCGCCGTGGCACCGGCCGAGGTGCACAACGTTTCATTGCCGAGCTTGACGTACAGGTCGGCGTCTTCGTTTGCCATGCCCGTCGTGCTGATCACCAGGTTGGCTGCCCCGTTGGGCACGTCCAGGGTGTAGTACAGGTCGTCGCCCTGCAGGCCGTGCTGGTTGCTGAGCGTGACGCCGTTGACCAGCGGGATGGGCGGTGCCGGGAAGCGCAGCACGCGGGCGTAGGAACCGGTCTGTCCGTTGTTGTCGGTCGCGGTCAGGGTCACCGTATAGCGGCCGGGCGCCGGGAACGTATGGGTCGGGTTGGTCTGCGTCGACACGGCGCTGCCGTCGCCGAAGTTCCAGCTGTAGCCGGTGATCGTGCCGTCGCTGTCGATGGACGAGTTCGTGAAGGTGGAATCCAGCCCGGTGTTCGCAAAGCTGAAGTTGGCGGTCGGCGGCAGTGCGGCGTTGCCACCGGCCAGCACCACGCGCCAGGCGCCGCGCGCATAGGTACCGGCGGTCAGCGTGTGCGGGCTGTCGTCGATTTCCAGATCCTGCACGACCACGCCGGCCGGCATGCCTTCGGCAAACGCAACAAAGTTGTCGCCGCCGTCCGTACTTTCATACACGCCGACGTCCGTGGCGACGAAGATGCGGTTGGTGTTGATCGGATCGATCGCCACGCTGTTGGCCGGCACGTTCGGCAGGCCCGCGCCGACCGCTACCCACGTCGTACCGCCCTGGGTGGACCGATACAGCCGCGATGCACCGAAGCCGGCGCGGGTAATGAAGACGCGCTGCGCATTGACCGGATCGATGGCAACGTCAGAGACGCGGCCGCCGGGATAGTCGCCCGTCACGTCGGTGAAGGTGGGCGATGCAACGCCGGCGTCGGGCGAGGCGTAGATCTTGCCGCCGCTGGTGCCCACGAAGGTTGGCATCAGCATGCCGTTGAGCTGTGGTGTCACGACCGCCGCGGCGCTGCCCATGGCCGGCGAGACAGCGGTCCAGCTGGTGCCGGTGGTATCGGCGCGATAGAGGCGATCCGATGCGATGAAGATCTTGTTGCCCGCGATCGCCAGCGGCGTCACCCAGGGGAAGGCGCCCGGCGTCAGGCCCGTCGTCGGCATGCCCGAATAGCTGCCCGGCGAGCCGCCGTCGTTGGAGCGCACGATGTTGGGCAGTTGTCCCTGCGGATAGCTCGTCTGGAAGACGATCGAGGGGTTGGTCGGATCGATCGCATTCATGAAGCCGTCGCCGCTGGCGAAGGTCAGTTCCCACAGCAGGCTGGTGCGCCGGCCGGAAGAGCTGTTGTCCTGGGCGCCGCCGAAGACGATGTTCGGATCGACCGGGTGCACGGCGATATCGTAGAACTGGGTAATGTTGACGTTGGCGTTCATGTTCGCCCACGACACGCCATTGTTGTCCGTGCGCCAGATGCCGCCGTCGCTACCGATCCAGAAGCGGTTGGGATCGTTGCGCGAGAACAGCACGACGTGCGTATCCTGGTGCACTTCCTGGGTGTTGCCCCAGGTGTCGGTCAGCCGCGTCAGCGTGGTGCCGCCGTTGGTCGAGCGCGCCGGGCGGATGGTGCCGACGAGAATCGTGTCGGGCTGGGTCGGATGGACCGCGAGCGTCTGGTTGTAGCTGCACTGGCCTTCGCAGGCCGACGCATTGACCTGGGTCCAGTTCGCGCCGCCATCGCCGGTACGGAACAGGCGGCTGCCGGCCAACGCATAGAGCACATTGCTGTCACTGCCTGCCATCGCCAGGCGCAGGCGCGAGCCGGTCAGAGCGAGACCATTGCTGACGCTGGTCCAGGTGGCACCGCCGTCGGTTGACTTGGACACGCCCGTGCCATTGAGGCCGGCGTAGACCGTCGAGGTGCCCGGGACGAAGATCATGTCCTCGACATTGTTCGAAAGGACGCGCGTCCAGGTGAGGCCGCGGTCGGTCGAGCGGAACACACCGGCGCCCGACAGCGCACCAGCGGCGCTGCACGAACCGGCGCCGCCGGCCAGGATCACGTTGCTGTCGGTCGGGCTGACCACGACGGAATTGACGATCGACAGCGGCATCGCAGTCGGTTCGGTGCCGTTCCTGGCCGTCCAGGTCGCGCCGCCGTCTTCGGAAAGAAACACGCCCTGTCCGAAATAGCCGGCGCAGCCACCGCCGTTCTTGTCGCCGGTGCCGACCCAGATGCGATTGGGGTTGGCCGGCTCGATGAAGATCGAGCCGATGGGTTGCGTGCCGACGCTGTCGAAGATGGGTGTCCACGAGATGCCGTTGTTGGTCGTCTTCCAGACGCCGCCGGCGGCACTGCCGATATAGAGCGTGCTGTCGTCGGTCGGGTGCGGCGCGACCACATTCAGGCGTCCGGCCACGCGGCCCATGGTCCAGTCGACCATGTCCATCGACGAGGGGCCCAGCTCGGCCCAGGTTTCGCCGCTGCCGCGACGGAACGGCGCGAGCGCGCGTTGCTGGTCGACCAGCTCCTTGCTGGCGGCCGCGCGCAACTTGCCCGCGTTGGGGACATTGCGCAGGCTGCGGGTTTCTTCGAACCAGCGCTGGCGCTGCTCGATCTGCCAGCTTTCTTCGCGTTCGTTTTCTTCCTCTTCCTGTTCGTCCGGACGGGCCGAAGCAGTAAGAGCCGTACAGGTACCCAGAACCAGTAAAGCAGACGCAAGCGCGGTGCGCTGCCATTTCAGCGAGGATGACGCCATGGGGTGTATCTCCGAGGAATGCGGGGATCAACAGGCTGTCGCGAATACCGCCTACGCCCCTACGTGCCCGGCGTGGTGTAGCGGAACGGTCGCCTGTCTATCCTAGGTCTTTCGGCGGAGTCCATGGAAGCTCCAGGGAGGAGCGAATTCTGGAGAAGTGGTCTAGTTGCGGCGACGATCGGCCACCGTATGCGGTGTAGTCGTGAAAAATGGTCGCGCGTCACCATTCGCAAGCGTTTGGATGCTCGGTCTTGCGTAGCAGCGTGATGGAGCTGGTCCGGCTTGGAATGCTCCACCGTATGGATGAGCGACGTACCGAGTCAGGGTGCCGTGGCGGCAGCCAGCTCCTCGGGGCGCCGCTCCAGTCCCAGCAGTGCGAGCAGGGTGATCGTCGCCGCACCCGCCAGATAGTAGCCGACCCAGGCCAGACCATGGTGCTGGGCCAGCCACGTCGCAATGTAGGGCGCCAGCGACGCACCGAGGATCCCGGCGAGATTGAAGGCGAGCGAAGCACCGGTATAGCGGACGGCAGTGGGGAAGAGGTCGGCCAGGGCGGTGCCGATCGGGCCATAGGTCAGACCCATCGCGAAAAAGCCGAGGCATAGCATGACCTGGGCGCCGACCGGGCCGCCGCCGAGCAGCGGTGCGAAGGTGAGACCGAACAGGAGTATGGCCACCGACGCGCCGATGATGACCTGGCGCGGACCGTGGCGATCCGCCAGCCGCGCCGAAAGCGGAATGCCCAGGCCGAAGAACAGCACGCCCCCCATCTGCATCAGCAGGAACTGCGAGCGCGGATAGGCCAGCGCCGACGTCGCCCAGCTGAGCGCGAATACGGTCATCAGGTAGAAAAGGACGAACGTGGCCATCGCCGCGAACGTGCCCAGGATCAGCCGGCGCGTGTGGTGGCGCAGGACCGTGGCCACCGGCAGCCGCACGCGTTCATTGTTGGCGACGGCACGGGCGAACGCCGGTGTTTCGGTCAGGCGCAGACGCACGTACAGGCCCACCCAGACCAGCAATGCGCTCAGCAGGAATGGCACGCGCCAGCCCCAGGCGAAGAACGCCTGGTCATCCAGCGCCGCGGCCAGTATCAGAAAAATGCCGGTCGATGCGATGAACCCGATCGGCGCGCCCAATTGGGGAAACATGCCGTACCAGCTGCGCTTGCCCGGCGGCGCGTTCTCGGTTGCCAGCAGGACCGCGCCGCCCCATTCGCCACCCAACCCCAGGCCCTGGCCGAGCCGGCAGACTGCCAGCAGCAGCGGCGCTGCGATGCCGATGCTGGCGTAGGTGGGCAGCAGCCCGATCGCGACGGTCGACAGTCCCATGGTCAGGAGCGCCGCCACCAGGGTGGCCTTGCGGCCGATCCGGTCGCCGAAATGGCCGAATACGGCCGATCCGACCGGGCGTGCGAAGAAGGCCAGCGCGAACGTCGCGAGTGACTGGAGGGTCGCGGCTGCGTCATTGCCGCTGGGAAAGAACAGCGTGGGAAAGACCAGCACCGCGGCGGTTGCATAGATATAAAAATCGAAGAATTCGATCGTGGTACCGATGAGGCTGGCGAACAGGACGCGACGCGTGGACGCGGTGGTGGTGGCGGACATGCGTGGATTCCCGGCCAGGCAGGTAAGGGCGATACGGATCGGTCGCAGCGTACCTGGATCTGGTCGGTTTCTCGATGTCGCGTCCGGGCGCAGCGGCGGCGGCTTCGGCCAAATCGGCCACGACGCCGACGGCATCCGTCGGCCGCACTGTTCACGATTGATTGCGTCGCGGGCGTGGCCAATCCCGCTGCGGCGCCTTCCGCCGCCCTGTCGAAAGGCTCAGACTAGCCGCCAGCAGGCGGCGGCGCCACCGTGCGTCGCCCAGGGGAAGGTGCGCACGTGCAGGCACTATGCAGGCCCATGATCCGGTTTGCAGCGAGGGTCCTCCTCGGGCTTGTGTGCGGCCTGGCGCTGGCAGCGCCCACACCGGAAGACTGGCGGGACGATCCGGAGCAGGGCCGGCCACTGATCCGCACGCACCTGCCCTCGGCGTTCAATTCGCCGACAACCCCCGTCGGGCCGCAGGCGTTTGCCATCCAGCCGCTGCGTGACGGTGCCATTGCCGTGGCGAACAACAACGGCCTGCTGCGCCTGGACGGCGTCAGCTGGCGCACCTGGAATCCGCTCGACGGCGCCGTGCTGGCGCTGACGGTGGCGCGCGATGGCCGCGCCTACGTGGGTGGCATCGGCGACATGGGCTATTTCGATCATTTCGGCGGACCGCTGGTGTCGCTACGCCCGCACGTGGCGCGCCTGGGCCAGACGCTGGGCGACGTATGGGTCGCCGTGGAAGCCGGCGATGGCATCTACTTCGCCGATCTGCAGCGCGTATACCGTTGGCACGACGATACGCTGAGCCTGGTATATGGCGGCGGGCAGGAGATCCTGCGCGGCGCCGCGTACCGCAATGGTGCCGTGGTGCTCGACCCGGGCGCCGGATTGATCGCTGTTTCCGCGGAAGGGGCTTATCGCCTGGCCGGAAGCGAGCGCCTGATGGGTGCGTTGACCTGCGCGGTCGTCGCCCAGGTCGACGGGGTGATCGTCGCCTGCGACAACGGCGAGCTGCTGCGCTGGGACGACGCGGGCACGCTGCACCCGTTGCCGATCAGTGCCGACGCCGCCGCCGTCCTGCGTGAGGGCGGTGTATCGGCGATGGCCAATTTCGGCGAGAAGGGACTGATCGTCGGTACGCGCCGGCGCGGCCTGGTGCTGTTCGATCGGGACGGCACCGCGCGCGGTCGCACCGGCGAGAGCGAGTGGCGCGATACGCGGATATTCAGCCTGCTGCCACGTGGAAAGGACGGCCTGTGGGTGGGTTTCGACTACGGCATCTCGCTGATGGAATGGCCGGGTCAGGTGTCGCGTTTCGACCGCAGCCTCGGGTTGCCGCCGGCGGTGCTCGACAGTGTGCGGCTGGGCGATGTCCTGTTTGCGGCAACCAGTGCGGGAATCTTCCGGCTCGACCGGAAAGGTGACAAGGACGCGTTTGCCACCTTTTCACTATTCCAGCTCAACCGCTCGACCTTGTTCGATCTGTCGCGTCTGGGCGACCGGCTGCTGGCCGCCACGCGTGACGGAACCTACCTGGTATCCGTTGCCGGTGCGGAAAAAGTGGACAAGCGCCTGGCCTATGCCGCCGTGCCGCTGGCCGGCGAGCCGGCGCGCGCCATTGCCGGTGGGGTGGACGGCGCCTGGCTGATCGAGAGCACCGCCGGTGGGTGGTCCGTGAAAGACCTCCCCGGCGTGCGCGGCGAAGTGCGCCGCGTGGTCGAGGACGAAGACGGCACGGTCTGGATCGGCGGGCACTACCCGGGCCTGTACCGGCTGCGGCCACCGGCTGGCCAGCGCCTGACCGCCCAGACGCTGGCGGGAACGGTCCTGACGCGCTACGACGACAGCGCCGGCCTGCCCGAGGGGCGCGGGTTGCCCCTGGTATTTCCCGATGCAATCGCATTCGGTACGAGCCGCGGGGTGTATCGCTTCGACGCCGCGCGCGGCCGCTTCGACATCGACGGCGCCCTGCGCGATGTGCTGCCGGTGTCGGCGGGTGAAGTCCGCCTGGTCGCCTCTACCGGCTACAACCAGATCCTGGTCGCCCAGCACGACCAGATCCGTCTGCTCGAACTGCAGCCGAACGGACGATGGGCCGAGCGCATGACGCCGCTGGCGCGCATTCCGCGCGGGATGCCGCTGAGGGACATTCGCGTGGACCCCGACGGCGTGGTCTGGGTCGCGACCAACGAGGCGTTGTTTCGCCACCGGCCGGCTGTGCAGAGCAGCCTGCCGGAGCTGCCGCCGCCGCGGATCCTGATCGAGGACGCCGGCGCCGTCGCCATGCTCGCGCCGGGCGACACGCGCGAGCTGGGAACCGCGCCGCGCAGCCTGTCGCTGCGCCTGGAGGAAGCGTTCTTCAGTGGTGTTGAACAATTGCGGTTCCGCACACGGCTGGCGCCACTGGAATCGCGATGGAGCGCCTGGTCGGACTCGCCGCGCCAGACGTGGTCGCACCTGCCCGGTGGAAACTACGTGCTGGATGTGGAGGTGCAGGACATCTTTGGCCGTACCGTTTCGGCGAAGAATGTCGGCATTGCCGTCCAGTCGCCCTGGTACCTGCGCTGGTGGGCCTGGGCGGGCTATGCGGCCGGCCTGGTCGGTATGTTCATGGTGGTCGTGCGACTTCGCGTGCGTGGCATGCGGCGCCGTGCGCGCTATCTCGAACGCATGGTGCGCGAACGCACCGTGGCGCTGGAGGAGGCGAGCGTCACCGACCAGCTGACCGGATTACGCAATCGTCGCTATGTGGATACCGCGCTGGCACTGCTCCTGCCGCGCGCCTCGCACGGACTCATCGTCGCCCTGGTGGATATCGATCATTTCAAGCGGATCAACGACGGGTTCGGCCATGCGGCCGGCGACCAGGTCCTGTGTGCCGTGGCCAGCCGCCTGCGTGAATCGGTGGCGCAGCCCTGTGCGCTGTTTCGCTGGGGCGGCGAGGAATTTCTCCTGCTCGCACAGGCGGATCCGGATGCGCGGGCCTGTGCCCAGCTGATCGGTGACGTGCTCTGTCGCGTGGCGGGTGATCCGGTGTTGCTGGGGGATGGTCGCGGGTTGCTGGTGACCTGTTCGATCGGCTGGGATCGGATGGGGTCGAAGGCTTCGGAGCTGGATGTGGCCTTGCGGCGCGCCGACACGCACCTGTACATGGCCAAGGGGCGCGGGCGCGATCGCGCCGTCGGCAGTGCGGATGCGGGAATGGATCCGGTCGACACGCTGCTGCGAGGTACTACCTCGCGCATCGTGCTCACGCATATCGGCGACCAGACGGTCGAAGTGCGACGCGCCGTGGTGGCGCGCGAGACGGATGCACCGGCAGAAGCGCGGCGTCCCAAGTAGCCGGGATGATCACGCTTCCAGCGGTACGATCGTGGCGCCGTGTTGCGCGAGCAGTTCCCGCAGCAGGCTGCGATGGCAGTGCGACTCCTCTTCGCAATAGCAGCCGATGGAAAAATGGGTTGTATGGGAAAATGCGGCGAGTACCGACAGCCACTGCTGCGCCTCGGGCTGCTTCATTTCGCGGCGGAACTGGCGTGCAAACCGGTTCCAGCCTGCCGCATCGGTGGCTGCCCGCCCTTCGCTCACCAGCGCGGGCGAAGGTGACAGCGCTGGCAGCCACACGTCATAGAAGTCGCGCCGTGCGAACTCGCTGCGCGGCACGCCGCGGGGCGGGCGCCGAACGGTGCCCAGGCGCAGGTTTTCGCCGGGTGCGCGGGGGCTTCCCAGCTGGACAATTCGGATGGCCATTGCCGTCTCCGGTACGTCGGTCGTGAGCATAGAGGCCTGGCCGCGGCGGCGGCCAGGCCCGCTGTGTCGCGTATCAGGCGGCGTTCTTCAGACCCAGCACCGTGATCGGCTCGATGCTCGGCGGCACCGCGAACAGGTCCGGCGCCTTGGCCATGAGCGCCTGCGCGATCGGGCCATTGAGGTGGGCCTGGCGACCCTTCTCGTCATAGAAGGCGTCGAAGACACCAAACGTCGTGGGCGAAAGGCGCAGGGCGAACCAGATCGGCGTGCTGTTCTCCTGCCGGGCCAGTTCCAGGCCGGTGTTGAGGAATTGTTCGACCTCGGCTTCCTTGCCGGGCTTGGCTTCGAGGCGGGCGAATAGTGCGAGTTGAATCATGACTTGTCTCCGGTTGGGGCGATGCGGGAAACCGCGCGGAGAAGTGTCGTCGCCGGCATCGTCGCGAGATATTGGCGATGTGGACGTATTTGGTAGCGATCCTGCCAACCGGCAGCGGGCCATGCCTCTTGACGCCGGGCCCGGCAGGCCGCAAAAGCTGTCCAGTCAGTTCACCGGGGAGGTATTGCATTCATGGCGGACGTTCGGCCAGTCATTGCGGCGATTCCGACGATGCTCAGCCACGCCGGCGGTGCCCTGTTTTCCGTGGTGCGTCACGTCGTCGTACGCTGCGTGTTCTGGGGCCTGGTCGGGGCGGGCACGGCGCTGCTGGCGTGGCTCGTATCGCTGCTGATCGGTGCGCTGGTCCTGGAGTCGGGCGTCCGGCCTCTACTGTCCGGCGGCTGGCTGCTGGTTCCGTTTGTCCTGATGGCGGTCGCCGGGGTGGCCTTTGCCGTCCATGGTTTTGCCCGCGGCCTGGCCCGGGCGGCGCTGGATCTCGAACAGCGGGTCGGCGTGGTGAACCGCGTCGTCGACGCCATTGCCGGCCTGTTGGAAA
Source organism: Tahibacter amnicola (assembly GCF_025398735.1). NCBI lineage: Bacteria > Pseudomonadati > Pseudomonadota > Gammaproteobacteria > Lysobacterales > Rhodanobacteraceae > Tahibacter > Tahibacter amnicola. The sequence continues at coordinate 6,428,221 of NZ_CP104694.1, read as the reverse complement.
GCCGCATCGGTGGGCGCCTGACGGACCTGCCCCTGGCGCGCTGGGAGTCGAACCTGAAAGATGTCTCGCGCCAGTACCTTGCCACTGATGCATCCGCCCGGGGGCTTTCCGCCTGGGTGTGGCGACGGGTCGAACGACGCGTCGTCAGCATGATCGATACCGGCCTGCTGTCCGCCTACCGGGCCGAGGTGTCGGCAACGGGCGGCGGCGGGGTCGAGATCGGCAAGGTCGCCGGCCGCGTCAAGGAGGAATTGTCGGGTGCCCTGGGCGAACGCCTGATGGCACCGCTGAATTTCCAGCGATTGCTGCTCTTCGCCGCTACCTTCCTGGTTGGAATTGGCTGGTTCGGCCTGGTCCGCCTGGTGGCCTGGGCGATGCGCGCGGCGCAGTAATGATCCCTTCCTGGCGTTCCTGATCTTCTCCCCATTCTGTTTGAGGAATCCCGATGCTCGCGCACTTGCCCTCCCTGGTGGTCGCCCTGACTGTCTTCCTGCTTTTCGGCACGGTCTTCATGGTCGGCCGCGCCCGTGTCCGCCACGGCATCAAGGCGCCGGCGACCTCCGGGCATCCGGACTTCGATCGGGTCTTCCGGGTGCAGATGAACACCCTGGAGAATGCGGTGGCCTTTCTCCCCTCGCTCTGGCTTGCCACGACCTACGGCAGCCACGCGATTGCAGGCATCGCGGGCCTGGTCTGGGTACTGGCGCGCGTCTGGTATGCCGTCACCTACGCCCAGGATGCGGCCAAGCGCGGCCCGGCCTTTCTGGTCAGCATGGTGGCCCTGGCCGTGGTGCTGGGGACGGGCGTGTTCGGCCTGCTCCGGGCCATGATTGGCTGAGCTGGCTGGCCGGGCCGGGCGCAAACTGTGATGGAACCGGCAAACGGAACCTGACACAGTGCCAAGTGAAGGTGGACAAAACAGCAAGGTACCGCTGCCGCCGGGAACGTAAAATTTGCCGCTGAACCCACCCGGCTCCTGCCTTGGCGGGCCGGGGCTGGCACAATGCCGCCCGGCGCGGCTTGAGCCAGAAACAGGCTCTGTGCCGTTCAACAGGCCATGAGTTCGCAACAACCGTCGTTATGACAAGGGGACACCATGCATCAATCCGCACCCAGCTTTAACCAGGTCGAGACGGCCACCCGGGCCCAATTCATCAAGGCGGCCTATACCTACCTGGGCGGCGCGATCGCGGCGTTCACGGTGCTGTCGGCGATCTTCTACGCCACCGGCGTCGGTCGCATGATGTTGGCGTTCATGAGTGCCAGCAAGTTCGTGTGGCTGGGCTTCCTCGGCGCCTTCATGCTGGTGGGCTGGCTCGCCACGAACATGGCAGACAACAGCGACAGCAACCAGAAGCAGACGCTGGGTCTTGGCATCTATGTCGTCGCCGAGGCGCTCATCTTCTCGCCACTGTTCGCGCTGGCCGGCATGGTCGCGCCGGACGCCATCGGCTACGCCGTGTTCGTGACGGCGCTCCTGGTCGGCGGCCTGACCTGGACGGCCTTCACCATGAAGACCGACTTCACCTTCCTCGGCGGCTTCCTGCGCGTCGCGGGCATGGTGGCGCTGGGCGCCATCATCGTCGGTGCGATCTTCGGCTTCTCGCTGGGCCTGGGCTTCTCCGCCCTGATGGTGCTCTTTGCGGGTGGCTGCGTGCTGTACGACACCTCGCAGATCATCCATCACTATCCGACGGACCGTCCCGCCGGCGCCGCCCTGCATCTGTTCGCGTCGATCGCGCTGATGCTGTGGTACGTGCTGCGCATCTTCATCTCGCTGGCCAGCAGCGACGACTGAGTCCGGCGCGCCGCGGACGTGGGATCGTCCGCGGCGCCTTTCTCGCCAGGATTTCGATTTTTTTGGCTTCAACGGACTTCCCGGCCCCTGGCCGGGGACGACCGCGCTCGTTTCGCTTTTACCGACCGCCCGGGCGCTGGTGCCTGTGCGGCAACACCATGGGGGTAGTGTCATGCTGGGCAAACTGAAGATGTTCCTGATCATTGCGGCGCTGATCATTGGCGGCCCGCTGTTTATCGTCGCCGGATTCAACGAATCCAAGAAAATGAAGGCGATGGACGACCACGGCAAGACCGCCGAAGCGGTTGTCGAATCGGTCGAATGGAAGCGCAAGCGCGGCAGTGACCGGTCCTTCACCGTCAACGTGCAGTTTGAGACCGAAGACAAGCAGCGTATCACCAAGAACAACCTGTCCGTCTCCACGGAGCTGGGCAAACAGCTGCGCGATGGCGGCGATAACGCCACCGTGCAGGTGAAGTACCTGCCGGAAGACCCGCACACCGTGATCATGGCCGATCACAAGGACAACTCGGGTTTCATGTACGGTGCTGGCGCCGTGGCCTTCCTGGTCGGCGTGGGCATTCTGGTGTACCGCCTGCGCAAGCGCGGCGAGCCGGAAGCGCAGCCCGCCTGATTACGGACGTCCATACTGCTATCGAAAAGGCCGCAGCGATGCGGCCTTTTTTTTGCTTTGTCGCGCCGCAGCCGGTGCTCCGATGTGCCACCGCGTCGCGGAGCGGACTATCCAGCCGTGTCCGGAAGTCTATATGGCCAATTCGACACCGGTGCTCGCGGGGCGTTGCCGGAAGCTGCCTTTTTTGCTTGTTGTTTAAATAATTGCTACACGTTGATCACAAAGAGGGCCGGAATCCGAGTAATACGCGCAAGTTTGTTGCACTGACGATGTGGGCGACGTGCTCGTTGTCGACGCCGGGAAGTGTCCGGCGGACGGTTCACTGCGGATCGGTCGGTGCCAAGGAATAGGTGAAAAGGACGCTGAGTGAATACACCTGGCATGATCATGATGGTGCGCGGACGGCCGGAAAATCCGCTGCGTTTGTACCTGACCTTCGGCCTGATATCGGCCATGGTGGTGTTTGCCGCCTGCGTGGCACGGGCGTTGGACGACACGGAACTGGGGGCGGGCCTGGTGATCGCGGTGGTCGCCGCGGCCGCTCTGCTGCGCGGCTGCCTGCTGCCGCCCGCCGTGACGGCGCGGCGCGCGTCGGGCCAGAAGCGTTGGCATGTCCGAGGGTGCTTCGCAAACGCTAGCATTCCGCTCGGGCCGGATGTGCCAGTCGACTCGGTGCGATTATCCGCTTCCGGCGCGCTGGAGATCCGCAGCAGTGAACCCGGCGTGCCGCTGCTCATGGTGGAGCCGGCCCATTTCGATCCCAAGACCCTGGCCGCGCTGCCACGCCTGCTGGCCATTGATTCCGCGTCCCAGCTGCGATCCCTGCCGGTCGAGATCGGTATCGACGGCGAGCGGACGCGGCTGCGGCACCGTTCGATCGGCCGCATGCACTGGCTGGAGATCATTGAACGGCCCGGCGCATGGGGCCTGCTCGCCTCCTGCCTGGCGGTCGAAGCCGTGGCCATTGCCGTGGTGAACCAGATCTGAGACGTTGCGGGCCGTCGCCGTCGGTGGGCGCGTGATCTGCAAGACGCAAAAGGGTATTGTTCCCAATACGCGGGCGGCAACGACGCTAGAGGGCCGGTTGCGCCGCGTGCAGTGCTGAATCGGGGGCGGTTGCCGATTCGACGGCCAGCCGTCCGGTCATTGATCGTGACCGAGGTCCGTGCATGAAAGACGTGTCGATCCGTCAGCGCATTCTCGGCAGTTTCGGGATCATCCTCGGCCTCACCGCCATTGCCGGATGGCTCATCTTCTACGACCTGCACCTGGTCCGCAGGAACATGACGACTCTTGAAACCGATTCGGTGCCGGGCCTGCTTGTGGGCGCCGAACTGCGCGTGACGGTGGAGGAGGGGTTCCTTCGCGTTGCCCGACACGCCACGTTGACCGAGGCGCACGAGATACAGGCCAACCGGGAACGGATCCTTGACCTGCGCACTCGCCGGGACGAGCTGATGGGTACCTACGAGAAACTCATTGCCGAGCCAGCTGAGCGATCGCGCTTTGAGTCACTCAAGACGTCGCTGGAACCCTTCCGCATGGCCGTGGATGCGGTGCTGGGGACGGAGGGACAGCCGGTGGGCCCGGCGGCGACAGCGGCTGCGCTCAAGACCGTGGACGCCAGCTTTGAGCAAGTGGACAAGGCACTGAAGGGGCTGACCGAGCGCAACATTGCCCACAATCGCGAAATCATGGCGCAGGTGGACGAGGCGCTGGCTCGCACCCGCGAGGTGCTCATCGCGGCATTCGCGATATTGACCTTGCTGTGCCTGCTCTCAGGCGTGCTTCTGTTCCGGTCCATCACGCTGCCGCTCAAGCGTCTGATCGATGCCACGGAAGTCACGCGGCAGGGTGACTTCACCCGCCGCATCGCCATGCAGCGGCGTGATGAGCTGGGTGTGGTATCGGACGGCTTCGACCGGATGATCGACGAGCTCGCCGCCCTGATCGGGCAGGTCAAGGCGACCAGTCTCCAGGTGACCACCTCGGTGACGCAGGTGGCGGCCAGCGCGCGTGAGCAACAGGCCACCGCGACGGAAATCGCCAGTACCACGGCGGAGATCGGTTCCACATCGCGGGAGATCACCGCGACGTCCCGTCACCTGGTCAAGACGATGAAGGAAGTGGCCGAGAGTGCGGACCAATCGGCCGTCCAGGCGAGCGAAAGCCAGTCCGCGCTGACCCAGATGGGCGAAACCATGCGCAATGTCATCGAGGCGACCGGCGCGATCACGGCCAAGTTGACGGTACTCAACGAGAAGGCCAGCAACATCAACCAGGTCGTCACCACCATCAGCAAGGTGGCTGACCAGACCAACCTGCTGTCACTCAACGCCGCGATCGAAGCAGAGAAAGCCGGCGAATTCGGACGCGGATTTGCCGTGGTGTCCAGCGAGATCCGCCGGCTCGCCGACCAGACCGCCGTGGCGACGTTCGACATCGAGCAGATCGTCAAGGAGATCCAGTCCGCCGTGGCCAGCAGCGTCATGGGAATGGACAAATTCTCCGAGGAAGTCCGCCGCGGCATGCAGGAAGTCAACGCGGTCACCCAGCAGCTGCACGAGATCATCAACCAGGTGCAGGCACTCGCGCCGCGGTTCGACTCGGTCAACGAAGGCATGCAGGCGCAGGCGGACGGCGCCGACCAGATCACCCAGGCGCTGCAGCAACTGACGGAATCGGCGCAGCAGACGGTGCAGGCACTGCGCCAGTCCAACGAAGCCATTGACGGCCTCAACCAGGTGGCAATCACGCTGCGGGGTGGTGTGTCACGTTTCCGGTTGCGCGAAGAGGCGTAAAGCGTGCGGCCGGCTGCTGTGCCGGCCGCACGAGGGTGAATCAGACCGCCGCAGTGACGACGATCTCGATCTTCCATTCCGGCTTGGCCAGCGCGGCCTGCACCGTCGCGCGCGCCGGCGTGTGGCCCGGTACCACCCAGGCGTCCCACACGGCGTTCATCGCGGCGAATTCGGAAAGGTCAGTGATGAAGATCTCGGCGCGCAGGATTTTCGACTTGTCGCTGCCGCAGCGCTCGAGCAGTTCGTCGATGGCGCCGAGCACCTGGCGTGTCTGGCCCTGGATATCCTGGGTCGGGTCATCGGCAACCTGGCCGGCGAGGTAGATCGTTCCGTTGTGGACGGTGGCTTCGGACATACGCGGGCCGACATCGTGGCGCTGGATCATGCGGGCGTTCCTTCGTGCGGGAGAGCCGGCAAGGCTTGCAGAAGCCGGCGCCCCAGACAAGTAAGCAGCGGTCATGATCGATCGCGGCGCCGGCGCATTTGGCGGATCGGCGTGCCGGCGCAGTGGTCTGCGCCGGCACGCGGCGCTGTCAGTCGCGCTCGGCGGGCATCTGCACCGGTGTGGCGATACCGGCCCGCTGGCCCAGGGCCCGGGCAAACGCCTGTTGCACGTCACCGCTGGACAACTGCGCCTGTGGCGGCGGAGCAACCGGGTCGGTGAGTTCCGGCAGCGACTTGGCCTTGAGGGCGCTGTTGAGTTTGCCGGTGCGCGCCTTGCGCAAGGTGTCGAACTCGCGGGAGACATCGTCCAGTTCGCGCTGGAGTGCCTCGTAGCGCTCTACCAGATAGGTAGCCGGTTTACCCTCATAGGACATGAGTGCGCCGTAGAGCTGGTCGGCATGCTCGCGGATGCGTTCCTCGCCGGTGATGGCACCGCCTTCCTTGGTTGCCACGATCTTCTTGCGAACCTCGTCCAGGCTTGCCGCGTAGCTGTCCAGATCCTTGCGCAGACGGTCGCTGTCCGGCAGCTTCGCGGCCGTGTCGGCGGCGGCGCCGCGGGCCGCGAGCAGGCGTTCGTTGAGATCGGTCATTGCGCCGAACAGGGCATGCACCTTCATCGACAGCGCATACTGCGCCTGCCGGTCGGCGACGGAAAAATCGGCGCGGCGGTCCAGGGCGATGTCCAGCGTAGTGGTGTAGGTTTCCTTGCCCTTGGTCAGCCGCACGGTGTACTTGCCCGGCACCACGCGCGGACCCTGCACAGAGTTGAACGCGACCTGCGCCGCCTTCGGCGTGCGAGGCGGTGCGACGCGCATCGACCAGCTGACCCGGTTGATGCCGCGGCGCTTGGCGGCGGGGATGGTGTCGATCACGTTGCCGGCGGCATCGAGGATTTCCAGCTTGATCGGCCCGAACAGGTGGCGCGACTTCTGGTAGTAGGAAATCACCGCGCCACCAGCGGGATTCTGCCCGGCGAATTTCGCATCGCCTTCGGACCACCCGCCGATTCCGCCGAATCGCTGCTGTACCGGCTGCGCCTCGAGGAAGCCGGCTTCGCGGGCCAGCAGGTCGTCATTGAGCTGCCGCAGCGGCGAGATGTCGTCGATGATCCAGATGCCGCGCCCATGCGTGGCCAGCACCAGATCGTTGTCGCGGGCCTGCACCACGATGTCGCGCACTGCCACGCTCGGGAAGTCGCCGCCCTTGAACTCGGCCCAGCGCAGACCGCGGTCGATGCTGATCCACAGTCCGAACTCGGTGCCGACGAAAAGCAGGTCCGGATCGACGCTGTCTTCCTTGACCACATGCGCGTAGCCGCGCAGGCCCTGCGCGGTGCCGGCGATCGGCGTCCAGGTACGGCCGAAATCCGTGGTCTTGTAAACATACGGCGTCATGTCACCGACGCTGTGGCGATCAAACGTGGCGTAGGCGGTGGCCTCGTCGTGCCGGCTGGCTTCCACCCAGGACACCCACGACGCCGCCGGCAGGCCCTTGATGTTCTTTGCCATTTCCGTCCACGTGGCGCCGCCGTCGCGGGTGAGCTGCAGGTTGCCATCGTCGGTGCCGACCCAGATCACCTGCGCATTCCGCGGCGATTCGCTGATGGAGTAGATCGTGGTGTGCATCTCCGCCGAACTGTTGTCCACGGTGATGCCGCCGGAGAGTTCCTGCTTCTGCTTCTGCGGGTTGTTGGTCGTCAGGTCCGGAGAGATGCGCTCCCAGTTCTGTCCGTGGTCGCGGGTACGAAAAAGAAATTGTGAACCGATATACAGGGTCTTCTTGTCGTTCGGGCTCACATGGATGGGCGTGTTCCAGTTGAAGCGCAGCTTCTCGCCGTAGCGTGCCTTGGGCTGGATGTCGCGCGCCGCGCGTGTCTTGCGGTTGATGCGGGAGATATTGCCGCCCTGGTACTCGGCATAGACGTAATCCGGGTCGGATGGATCGGCAAACACCCAGAATCCGTCGCCGCCGTAGAGATTCTCCCAGCGATCATTGGTGATGCCGCCGGGGAACTGCGAATCGCCCACCCAGGAACTGTTGTCCTGCAGACCGCCGTAGACCTGGTAAGGGTCCTTGTCGTCCGTGCTGACGTGGTAGAACTGGGAAATCGGCAGGTTGTCGCCCTTCCACCAGCGGTTGCCGCCGTCCTGCGAGATCCACAGTCCGCCGTCGTCGCCCAGGATCAGGTGCTTGGCGTTCCTGGGGTTGATCCACAGTGCGTGCGAATCGCCGTGCGTTGCGCCCGCGGCCGAGGTAAAGCTGCGGCCGGCATCGTCGGAGACGATCATGAACAGGTTGGTCTTGAAGACGCGGTCGGCGTTGGTCGGATCGACAATGAGCTTGGCGAAGTAGAACGGACGCCAGACCATCATCTGGCTCTTGTCGCGGGCCTGGAAGGTCTTGCCGCCGTCATCGGAGACATACAAGCCCGAGTCGACACCTTCAATAAAGGTATACACGCGGTCCGGATTGCTCGGCGCAATTTCGGTCTCCACGCGTCCCCAGGGCTTGGCCGGCAGGCCCTTGGCGTTGTCGGCGGAGATTTCCGTCCAGGTCTTGCCGCCGTCGGCGGTGCGGAACAGGCCGCTGCCGCTGCGCGCCGCGGGACCATCGCCGCCGGAGCGGAAGGTCCAGCCTTTGCGGCGGAAGTCCCACAGGCCGGCATAGAGCAGATCCGGGTTTTTCGGATCCATCGTGATGCCCGAGCAGCCCGTGGACAGGTTGCTGCCCTTGAGGATCTGCTGCCAGGTCTTGCCGCCATCGGTAGTCTTGTACAGACCGCGCTCGGCCGAGTCGCTCCACAGCTTGCCCGGCACGCAGGCATAGACGGTGTTGCCGTCCTTGGGGTGCACCAGGATGTCGTTGATGCGCTCCGACTCGGGCAGGCCCATGGCCGTCCACGAATCGCCGCCGTCAGTGGATTTGTAGATGCCGTTGCCGACGGACACGGAATTGCGCGTCCAGGTCTCGCCGGTGCCGACCCAGACCGTCTTCTCGTTCGACGGATCCAGCGCGATCGCGCCGATGGACTGGACCGGCTGCTTGTCGAACACCGGCTTGAATGTCGTGCCGCCGTCAATGGACTTCCAGACGCCGCCGCTGGCGGCGCCCACGTACAGTGTGACCTTGCCGTCTGCGGTGTTGTGCGCGGCCATCGCGGAGATGCGTCCGCTCATCGCCGCCGAACCGATGTTGCGTGCGCCCAGGCCCGAAACGGTGCCCGAGTCGAATCGCGCCGGTGTGGCGGATTCCGCGCCGGTTGCTACCGTAGTCGTAGCGATGAGGCCGCCCGCCAGGATATGTAGAATCATGAGGATGTGCTCCGCTTACTTGGCTGCCGGCAGGGAAAACACCGCATCGTCGATCTCGACGTTGGCTTCGGCTTTCTCGATGGTGAGCTTCTGTCCCTTGGGTTGGCCTTTCGGCCCCGATTCGATCGAAAACGGGACAAACACGCCGTTGACCGCCTCGTAGTTGCCCAGGTCGTTCTCCTGTTCGTTTTCCACGCCGCGGACGACACTGATCGTGCTGACGCGGATCTCCAGGAAATAGTCCGGATCCAGGTAGATGAACTGCGTATCGCCGTCGGCGCGCGCCACCTTGAGCTTGTGCGCCGGCGTGCCGTCGACGTCCTCAAGGCCCAGGTATTCCACTTTGTGGCCTTTGCCGCGCCAGTCGACGAGGGGGCCATCGATGTCGGCCTGCTGGGCGAAACTCTTGGCCTGGTCGGCGGATAGTTTTTCCGGGTCCTTGCGGCCCTGGAATGGCTGGATCTGCCAGGCGTCCTTGCCGTCGTAGGCACTGACCGCCGTCAGCCCCTGCAGCGAGTTCTCGGCGCGGAACTTGTCGCCGCGTTTCTGCAATTGCAGAAAGCCCAGCTCGACCGAGAAGCCGCCGCCGGAGAACTGCGTGCGGCCCGTCAGCCGCAGCGACTGGATGGCCTGGATCTTTGCCAGGCCGCCGCGGGCCTCGATGTTCTTGGCCACCAGCTCGTCCACGCTGATTGCTTGTGCGCTGCCGGCGGCAAGAGCCGCGAGCAGCGCGAATAAACCGTGCCGGATTGTCATGTGGATCGATCCGTTTGTGCAGAAGGGGGAGGGTGGTCGGCCACGATCGGCGTCGTCACTCAGACCGGAGTTGCCACGCTACGGTATCGGGCGCAAGTCGGAGTTTCGATCCATCGAAAGTCACGGTTTGCGCGAGGCTGCCCGGACCCGGAGCACTTTGCCCTGGCTGTCGTCCGTCAACAGGTACACCACGCCGTCCGCGTCCACGCGCACCTGGCGCAGGCGCTGCTTGAGCTCGGCGAAGAGGGTTTCCTGCGTGCCGATGCGGTCACCGTCGATCGGCACGCGCTGGGCCTTCTGCGCGGCCAGGGCGGTGACGATCAGGCTGCCGCGCCAGGCGGGGAATTCGTCGCCGCGGTACAGCGCCATGCCCGCCGGCGCGATCGACGGCGTCCAGTGGAGCAGGGGTTGTTCCAGACCCGGCCGTTCGGTGTAGGGTGAGATCTGCGCGCCGGAGTAATCCACGCCGTAGGTGATCAGGGGCCAGCCGTAGTTCTTGCCCGGTTCGATACGGTTGACCTCGTCACCGCCCTTGGGCCCGTGCTCATGGGCGTACAGTCGTCCGCCGGCGCGGTCGAACGCGATTCCCTGCACGTTGCGGTGGCCCAGGGAATAGATTTCCGGGCGCGCATCCTTGCGGTTGAGAAACGGGTTGTCTGCCGGCACCGAGCCGTCGCGGTTGATGCGTACGATCTTCCCGAAATGATTTTGTAGATTCTGCGCTTCGTCGCGGTAGTTGAAGCCGTCGCCCAGGCCGATCACCAGCGTGCCGTCGGCCAGGAAGGTCATGCGGCCGCCAAAATGGGCGCCGCCGCGCTTGGTCGGTTCGGCGGCGAAGATCGTGCGGACGTCGCGCAGACGGCGCCCTTCCAGCCGGGCACTGATCACGCGGGTGCGGTTGGCGTCGGGCGTGCCGTCGGCGAACGACAGGTACAGTGTCTGGTTGTCGCCAAAGCGGGGATCGGCCAGTACTTCGAACAGGCCGCCCTGGCCTGTAGCCATCACGGGTGGAACGCCGTCCACCGGTTCCTTGACCAGCGTTCCGTTCTCGATCATGCGAAGCCGGCCGGCGCGTTCGGTGACCAGCTGGCGGCCATCCGGAAGGAATTCCAGGGACCAGGGATGGTCCAGCCCCTCCGCCAGGGTGTCGACCACGTAGATCGGACCCTGCGCACCGGCTGTCGTTGCTGCCAGGAGGAGTCCGCACAGCAGGGCGTAGCGCTTCATGGTCAGTCCTCGGGGTTGCGCCGGCCGCGCGGCGGGTGAAGGGCACTGCAGGTTACCCGGCGACACTACCAAAAGTGGACGATTGCCCCTATATCTGCATGCCTGAGCGGTAGGGATTCCATTCCATATGACGTCAGGTCGGCGCGTGCGTGTTGTCGGGGCATTCATTGCGGCGCTGGGCGTTGCTGCGAACTGGGGTTCGGTGGTGCAGACGCAGGTCAGCCTGCTGGCGCTGCGGCGCCTGGGCATGCGCATTCCCTGGGACGTGAACCTGGAAAGCGTCGTGCGCGACCTGGCCGGATTCGCGCCGTTCTACGCCGGTATCGTCCTGGTGGGCTGGTTGCCGGCAATGGGGGTGGCGGCATGGCTGTCGCACCACCACACCGCCCTGCGCACACCGCTGCATGCGCTGGCCGGTGCCGCCGCGGTGGCAGGCGCGCTGTTCGCGCTCGACACCCTGGCGCCCGTTCCCGGCGTCGTCGCAGCCACCCGCACGGGCCTGGGTTACACGGGCCTCGTCGCCGGCGGCGCGGTCGGCGGGCTGTGTTTCGCCATCTGGTCGCGCGCCCTGCGGCCTGTCGCTTTTGGCGTCGTGTCGACGTCGGACGCTTCACTATCGTAGCCAGGGGCTCCCCCGGCATTCGAACAGGCAGGTTTTCCATGGCGGCAGATGCACAGGTGGCCAGCGTTCTGGCGCAGGAACTGGGCAGCTTCGCCGAACTAGGCGAGATCACCCGTACCGTCGTGCGGTTGTCCATTGCGGCGCTCCTGGGCGGCCTGCTCGGCTACGAGCGGGAGCGCAAGGGCCGCGCCGCCGGCCTCAAGACCCACATGCTCGTGTCGCTGGGGTCGGCCTTGTTCGTCCTCGTGCCCCTGCAGGCGGGCGTGAGCCAGGGCGACCTGACGCGCGTCGTCCAGGGCATCGTCTCCGGCATCGGCTTCCTGGGCGCCGGCACCATCCTCAAGGGGCCGCACCAGGGGCGCGTGGAGGGCCTGACCACCGCCGCCGGCATCTGGACCACCTCCGCCATCGGCATGGCGGCGGGCATGGGCTACCCGATGACGGCCGTCCTGTGCACGGGCGTTGCGCTTGTGATCTTCCACTGGGTCCCGCGCTGGCTGGCTCGCGGGGAAACCTCCGACTCGCGCCCGTAGACAATCTTCACCGGTTGCGTCTTCGCACTTTTTATTTCGGCGCGCGGGCGCCGTGCGCCGTGATGTGCGAGCATAGCCATCGCCGGCCGTCGTAATCGGAAACGATTCGGAGGTGTTGCATGCGCCCTGTTGCCGCGGTGTGCGTGACCTGTGCTCGCGTTGCTGCCGTGCTGGCAGCGCTGACCTGCGACGCATCGGCTGCCCCGGTGTTCTGTGTCGGCAGCGAGGGCGGTGCCGCCACCAGCGCGCGGCTCTACGCCGGCGACTCGCTGGTCGTCGAACGCAGCTACCACGCATTCGGTCCCGCGTTCAGTGGGGGCGCACGGGTCGCGTGCGGCGACATTACCGGCGACCGTCAGGCCGACGTCGTGGTGGCTGCCGGCCCGGGGGGCATGCCCCAGGTGCGCGCCTTCGATGGCGTCAGCGGCGCCGAGATCGCCAATTTCCTGGCTTTCGCCTCTGCCTTGACCGGTGGCGTCCACGTGGCGGTTGGCGACGTCGATGGCGACGGTCGCGGCGACTACGTGCTGGGCGCCGGGCAATCGGCCCAGGTGCGCGTGCTCAGCGGTCGCGATCAACGGGAATTGCACAACTTTTTCGCCTATGCGCCCGGTTTCACCGGCGGCGTGCGCGTGGCAGCGGGAGACGTCGATGGTGACGGCCACGCGGATATCGTGACCGGTGCCGGACCGGGCGGAGGGCCCGAGATCAAGGTTTTCGACGGCGCTACCGGTACCCAGGTTGCTGATTTTTTCGCCTACCTGCCGGGATTCAGCGGTGGGGTCTTCGTCGCCGCGGGCGACTACGACGGTGATGGCCGCGCAGATCTGATTACGGGGGCCGACGCGGATGCCGGTGCCGGGCCCCATGTGAAAGTGTTCAGCGGCGCGACCGGCGGCGAGATGGCCAGCTTCTTTGCTTTCGCGGCATCGTTCCGCGGTGGGGTGCGCGTGGCGGCTGGCGATGTCGATGGCAACGGCAGCCAGGACCTGGTGATGGGCACCGGCTCGGGGACCAGCGCGGTGGTGCGCGTGTGGACCATGCCGGGATTGGCCGGCCTGCACGAATTCCTGCCCTTCGGCGCCGCGTTCGCCGGCGGTGTATATGTTGGCGCCAGCGTGCCGGTCGAAGTGATCTTTACCGACAGGCTTGCGTCGCAATGACGCGCCGTCTGCTACGTCCTTCGTAGCAGACGGCGCCAGGGCCGGATCAGCGGCCCATTTCGCGCGCCCAGGCGGCTTCGATCAGCTTCACGACGCGTTCGGGCATCGGCGTGTAGCCCTGCGCGTCGGCCAGTGCCGCGCCGTTGCGGATCACCCAGCGGAAGAAGTCGAGTGTTCCCTGGCCGTCGGCCATGCGGCGCGGCGTGCGCGACACCACGGCCCAGGTGACGGCCGCAATTGGCCAGGCGTTGTTGCCCTGCACGCCGACCAGCAGGACGCTGAAGTGCGGCGCATTGGCCCAGTCGGCGGCATCGACCGCGGAGCTGATGGTCGACTGGGTCGGCGAGACGGTCTTGCCGGCCGCGTCACGCAATCCAACGATCTGCATGTTGTGGTCCAGCGCGTAGCCGTATTCGACGTAGGCGATGGAATAGGGCGTCCCGATCACCGTGTCGCCACTGGTTTCGTTGCCCTGGATACCCCGACCCGTTGGCCACTGTGGCGCCTTCGACGTACCGACGCCCTGCGCCCATTCCGGGCTGACCTTGGTCAGGTACGAGGTGATGTTGAAGCTCGTGCCGGAACTGTCGCCGCGGTACAGGACGATGATCGGCTGTGCCGGCAGGGGCATCGCCGGGTTGAGCTCCTGCAGCTTCGGATCATTCCATTGGGTGATGCGGCCCAGGTAGATCTCGGCCAGCAGGGTACCGGTCAGCTGCAGGCGCCGACGTTCGCCGGGAAAGTTCACGACGATGGCGATGCCGCCGGCAACCACGGGAAACTGCGTGAGATTGTTCTTGGTCAGCTCGTCTTCCGACAGCGGCGCGTCGGTCATGGCGAAGTCCACCGTGCCGGCCTTGACCTGTTCAATGCCGGCGCCCGAGCCCGAGGCCTTGTAGGAGACCCTGGTGCCCGATTGTTGCGACCAGGTGTTGATCCAGCGCCCCAGCAACGGTTCGACGAAGGTGGAGCCGGCGCCCGAGAGCTCCGCCGCACCGGCATTCATGGCCAGTGATGCAACGGTGACGGCGCAAATCAGGAGCAGACGTCGGACTATTCCGGTCGCCTGGGCGACCGGACGCGGCAAGGTGTTGTTCATGGCGAGCCTTTCTGAGTGGTCTGAACGAGGCGGAAAGCCTTGTTCTTCGGCGCCCCTTGAGTCGAGGGGCGGGCAAAAGACGCTGGGTACGTCAGCGTCTGACGGGGTTGTGGGGGGGTGTTCGCCTCAGCAGGGTTTCAATCCTGACGCTTGTTCAGGACTTCTTTCTGCAGGAGTCGGCACAGGGATTGCGGTGCACGATTGCTCCCGCGTCTTGTGTATAAAAAAACAAAAGAAACATGCGAATTCGTATTGAATGCGGGATTCGCGGTTTGATGATGCAGCATGGCCTTCCTCTGGCAGGGGATGGCAGCAGGTGCAATCCCTTCAGTCAGTCCGTTCCCTGGGGGCAGCCGACGGTTGTCGTCGATATGCCGGTTTCGTGCGCCACTGGAGGGCCCGATCTCCGGTGATGTCACGGTTCCTGCCGATGCCACGGCGTTGTAGCGCCGGCCACAGGCGGCCGCGGAGCCTAAAGAGGGTGTCCGCAAAGCACAAGCCCATGCGTGTTCCCGGCTTGGCTTTGCCCGCCCGCCGCCGCAGAATCGGTCGATCGATGATGACGGAGTAGCAGGGATGTCGGTTTCAATCAGGCGGGGTCTGGTGTTGGCACTGGCAGTGGCAGGCGCGCTGTCGACGGCGGTCGCCGAAGAGGCGTCGCGGCTGGAGACGCTGATGGGCAGCGAGGCGTTCCGCGCCAGTGGCCTTGACCAGCAATCGCCCGAGCAGCTGCGCCGGCTGGAAGACTGGCTCTACAACCATGCCGGCGAACTGCGTTCCCTGAAGCCGGCCTCCGAAGCGTCGTCGGCCACGGCGGTCGCCGAGCGCAAGGCGGCGCCCGATGAGGCGAAGCCGGCCGGCGAGCCGAAGGTGAGTGCCGACGAGGTGCACAGCCGCATCGCCGGTGCATTCAACGGCTGGTCCCAGGGCAAGGTACTGGTTCTGCAGAACGGCCAGAAATGGCGTGTGAGCGACGCCAGTTCGCTGGTGGTTTCGCGCGGTCTGGACGCGCCGGAAGTGACCGTAAAGCGCGGCTTCATGGGCATCTGGTTCATCAAGGTCAAGGGGTACAACACGACGGCCCAGGTGAAACCGGAGAACTGATCGCCGCGCATCGCGTGCGTGCCGTGCCTGCGCCACCTTGACGGAGCGACCATGATCGAATCGCTGTTCCAGTTGCGCGAGCACGGCACCACCGTGCGCACCGAATGCCTGGCAGGCCTGTCCACCTTCCTGGCGATGGCCTACATCATGTTCGTCAACCCGGAGATCCTTTCCGCGGCGGGCATGCCGCGCGATGCGGTCTTCGTCGCTACCTGCCTGGCGGCCGCGCTGGGATCGGCGGTCATGGGCCTGTATGCGAACTATCCCATCGCCATGGCGCCGGGCATGGGGCTCAACGCCTACTTCGCGTTCACTGTCGTGCAGGGGCTGGGTTACACCTGGCAGGCGGCACTGGGCGCCGTATTCATCTCCGGCTGCCTGTTCATCCTGGTCAGCCTGGTGCGCATCCGCGAGTGGATCGTCGATGCGATCCCGCGTTCGCTAAAGCTATCCATCTCTGCCGGCATCGGACTGTTCCTGGCCATCATCGGCATGAAGAATGCCGGACTGATTGCCGCCAGCCCGGCGACGTTCGTGACTGTCGGCACGCTGACTTCACCGGGCGTGCTCCTGGCTGCCGCCGGCCTGCTGCTGATCGTGGCGCTGGAAGCGCGTCGCGTCACCGGTGGCATCATCATCGGTATTCTCTTGGTCACCCTCGTGTCGATCGTGCTGGGCCTGAGCCCGCTGGCCGGTGTCGCGTCGCTGCCGCCGTCGCTGATGCCGACCTTGCTGCAGCTGGACTTGCGTGCAGCGCTGGATGCCGGGCTGATTGCCGTCGTGCTCACCTTCTTCCTGGTGGAGCTGTTCGACGCGACGGGAACGCTGATCGGCGTGAGTCACCGCGCCGGCCTGCTCGACAAGGACGGCAAGCTGCCGCGCTTGCGCCGGGCTCTGCTGGCCGATTCGACTGCGATCGTCGCCGGTGCGGCGATGGGCACCTCGTCAACCACCGCCTATATCGAAAGCGCCGCCGGCACCGCCGCCGGCGGGCGCACGGGACTGACCGCCGTCGTGGTCGCGCTGCTGTTCCTGGCGGCGCTGCTGTTCTCGCCGCTCGCGGCGAGCGTACCGCCCTACGCGACGGCGCCGGCGCTGATCTACGTGGCGATCCTGATGACGCGCGGCCTGGCGGAAATCGACTGGGACGACCTGACCGAAGCAGCTCCCGCCGTCATCTGCGCCGTGGCCATGCCGTTCACCTTTTCCATCGCCCACGGCATCGGCTTCGGGTTCATCAGCTACGCCGTGATCAAGGGGCTTTCCGGCCGCTATCGCGAAGTGTCGCCGGCCGTATGGGTGATCGCCGCGGTGTTCGTCGCCAAGTTCGGCTGGCTGTGAACACGGCGGCCACTCGTCGTGCGATTTGCTGAGCCGCTGCAACCGGCGACGCTGCTGCGCCGGCGCCAGCGTTTCTTCGCCGACGTGCGCGATGCCGCCGGCCAGGAGCTGACCGTGCTGTGTGCGAATACCGGCCGCATGCTGGGCTATTCGCAACCGGGAATGCGGATCTGGCTTTCGCCGCGGCCGCCCGGCTCGCGCCATGCATGGCGCTGGGAGCTGTCGGAGGTGGCGGGAGCGCTGGTCTGCGCGCATCCGCACCATGCGGTGAATCTGGTGCTCGAGGCCGTGGGCGAGGGCCGGCTCGCCGAGCTGGAGGGCTATGCCGGCGTGCGCCGGGAAGTGCGTTACGGCCGCGAGGGCAGTCGCGTCGACCTGCTGCTTGAATCACCCGGGCGTCCGCCGTGCTTCGTCGAGGTCAAGGCCGTGACAGCGGCCGATGAATTCGGCCTGGCGCTGTTCCCCGACGCGGTGAGCACGCGTGCGGCCAGGCATATGCGGGAACTGGCTGCCATGCGCGCCGAAGGGGCGCGGTCGGTCGTGGTTTTTGTGGTCCAGCGCAGTGATGCCCTGGCCCTGCGCACCGCCAGCGAGATCGATCCGGCGTATGCCGCGGCCTTCCGGACGGCGACGTCCGCCGGGGTGGAAACCCTGGTGCTGGGCATGCACGTCAAGCGGGAGGGGATCACCTTCGAACGCCGCCTGGCGTTGTTACGGTGATCCTCCCGGGCGCCGTAATCCGTTGTGAAGCGGGCGGCTTGCCGGCTAAAGTGCCACGCCCGGGCGTTGCCGGCGGCCGCGAGACAGGCCGTCCATCCCGGTGGCCGTGCGTGACGAAGGCATCCCTGGCGCAATGATCGATACCCTCACCCTGGTGGAAACCCCCGAAGGCATCAACCTGCGGCTGCGATCGGCCGGCCTGATGCCGCGGTCCGTCGCCTGGGCGGTGGACCTGGGCATCCGCGTTGCCGCGCTGTGGGTGCTGGCGATGCCGCTGGGTTTCTTCGGCGAGAGCGGGCAGGGCATCTACCTGATCGTGATCTTCCTGATCATGTGGTGGTACCCGGTGATTTTCGAAGTTCTCAACAATGGCCAGACCCTCGGCAAGCGCGCCATGGGCCTGCGCGTGGTGCACGCCAACGGCACGCCGGTGAGCTGGACGGCCTCGTTCGTGCGCAATCTGATGCGTACCGTCGACCTGCTGCCGTTTCTCTACGGTGTCGGCGCCGTTTCCAGCCTGGTGGATCACAGCAGCCGGCGCCTGGGCGACATCGTGGCCGGAACGCTGGTGGTGCACGTGGACAAACCCAAGCGTCCGACCGCTGCGCCGCACGTCGCGCCCGTTGACGTGCCGATCGTGCTGACCCAGGCGGAGAAGGCGGCGATCCTCGCCTTCGCCGAACGTTCGCGCCAGCTGACCGGCGAGCGCCAGCTGGAACTGGCCAGCCTGCTGCCGATGCTCACGCAGACGCGCGGGCCCAAGGCGGTCGAGCGCCTGCTCGGCATGGCCAACGCCATCCTCGGGCGCAAACCCGCATGAAGCAGGACGCTTTCGTCGCCGCCCACCAGTCTGATTGGAGCGCGCTGGACGCCTGGCTGATCGCCCGGTCCCAGCCCAAGGCCAAGGACCGTTCCTTCGACGCCGAAGGCCTGTTGTCGGACGTGGATTTTCCCGCGGCCTACCGGCGGGTCTGCCATCACCTCGCCCTGGCGGAGCGCCGCGGCTACAGCACCCTGCTGATCGACTACCTGCGCGAACTGATCCAGCGTGGCCACCAGGTGCTGTATCGGCCCTCGGCGCCGCGCTGGCATCGCATTGCCCTGTTCCTCGGCGCGGAATTCCCGCGCCTGGTGCGCAGCCAGTGGCGCGTGATGGCGGTGTCTGCGGCGCTGCTGTTCGTGCCGTTCCTTCTCACCATTGGCCTGATCCAGTGGCGGCCGGACCTGGCCCAGTCGCTGTTCGAACCCGCCCAGCTGGCCCAGTTCGAGAACATGTACGACCCGGCCAACTCCGGCAGGCGGCTGGGCCGCACGGAAGGCACGGATGTAAAAATGTTCGGTTATTACATCATGAACAATGTCAGTATCGGCTTCCGCACCTTTGCCAGCGGCCTGGTCGCCGGCGTCGGCAGCGTGTTGGTGCTGGTAAGCAACGGGATCATCATGGGCGGGGTGGCCGGGCACCTGACGGCCATTGGTTACGGCGGGCCTTTCTGGCGCTTCGTCGTCGGGCATTCCGCGCCCGAGCTCCTGGCCATCGTCATTGCCGGCGGCGCCGGCCTGCAGCTGGGCATGGCCATCCTCGCGCCAGGCCGTCGCACGCGCGGCCGCGCGCTCGTGGAGGCCGGCGTGATCGGCGCACGCCTGGCACTGGGCGTTTTCGCGATGCTGGTGTTCGCGGCGTTTGTCGAGGCGTTCTGGTCGTCGATCGAATGGATGCCCGACCCGGTGAAATTCAGTGTCGGCGGCTTGCTGTGGCTGTTCATCCTGCTGTGGCTGGTGCGGGGCGGAAGGGAACATGCGCATGGGGGCTGAGGCCGGAATGGCGCCATCGGGCCGGGTGAACCATGCAGCTTGAAGAGCTGACCATCGCGGTCCGCCGCCGCGCGCCGTGGGAAGCGGCGGACCTGGGGATTGCCCTGGTGCGGCACCATGCGCGTGCCATCTGGGTGTCGTGGATCATCGCCACGCTGCCTGTCGCACTGGCCTTCATGGCGGTCGGTGCCCTGCTGGACCAGATGTGGATTGCGTCGGTGCTGCTGTGGTGGTTCAAGCCCGCGTTCGACCGCGTGCCGCTGTTCGTGCTCTCGCGGGCTGTCTTCGGCGAGACGCCGAGCCTGCGCCAGACGCTCGAGAGTGCACGCCGCTGGGGCTGGAGCGGTATCTGGCCCTGGCTGCTGTGGCGCCGTCTCAACCCGGCGCGGGCGCTGCTGCTGGGCGTGGACCTGCTCGAAGGACTCACCGGCGCGCGGCGATCCCAGCGCGTGCGCCTGCTGGCCAAGGGCAGCGGCACACCGGCGTCCATGCTGACCATCGTCGGCATTCACCTGGACACCATGCTGTCGTTTTCCATCATCGTCTCGGTACTGATCTTCGTGCCGACCGAATTCCTGTCCGACTCGGCCCAGGCGATGTGGCGCACGCTCACCGAAGAGCCGCCGCTGTGGGCGCAGATGCTGCTGTACCTGGCCGGCTGGATCGGCATGAGCATCGTCGAGCCCTTCTATGTCGGCGCCGGGTTCGGGCTGTACCTCAATCGCCGCACCGAACTGGAAGCCTGGGACGTCGAACTGGTGTTCCGCCGGCTTGCCGCGCGGCTGCAGCCGGCCGCCGCCGTGGTCCTGGCGCTGGCGACGGTGCTGTTCGTCGCGCCCACGGTGCGGGCGGAAGCGGTGGCCACCGCGCCGGTGGACAGCGCCTGCGAGCAGTGCGAGCACACCGAACCGGACGAGACCGACGCCGCCGACGCCGCACCGGACCAGGACGGGGACCGCGAACGCTCCGGCCGCCTGGAAGAGATGCTGGGCCTGGACGACCTGCACGCGAAGACGAACACTGCGCCGCTGGAAACGGTCTTTGGCTCGGGTTATCAGGCAGACAGCACCTCGTTCCAGGACAACGTCGCGAAGGCCTATACCGATCCGGACCTCAACCCCAAGGCCACGATCACCACCTGGCAGCGGCGCAATCCGCTGGAGTCGTCCTCGTCGTCGAGCCGGACGAATATGGGATGGGCACGCCATCTTGGCCAGTTCTTCGGGGTCCTGGCCGAAGCGGCCCTGTGGGCGCTGGTGGCCTTCGGTGTGTACCTGCTGGTGCGCTACCGCGACGTGTGGCTGTCCTGGTTGCCTGGCGGCCCGGTGCGCCGTGCGCCCGATACCGTCGATGTGCACGAACTGACGGTGCCGGAACGCCTGCCGGACGATATTCCAGCTGCGATACGCGCCCTGATCGCCGCGGGGCAGCACCGGGCGGCGCTGGCGCTGCTCTATCGGGCGTCCGTTGAACGCCTGGCGGTGGCGCTGGGTGCGCCGCTTCCGCCGGGAGCGACCGAGTCCGAGTGCGTGCGGCGTGCCCGAAACCTGGGCGAGGACCCGTACGCCGCGCTGTTTATCCGCATCGTCCGCCTGTGGCAGGCAGCCGCCTATGCCAGCCGGTTGCCGACCAGCGCCGAGCTGGAAGCCCTGCTGCGCGAGTGGTCGGCGCCGCCGCGGAGTGCGGCGCCATGAAATACAAGGCCTGGATCATCGGCGGCGTAGGGGCTGTCCTCGTCGGGCTCCTCGTGGCCTGGTGGCTGTACACCTTCGAGCGGGTCGAGAAAGAAGTGTCGGTGCCGCCGCGCGGCGAGGCCAGCTACAACCCGCTGTTCGCCCTGCAGAAGACGCTGGAGGCGCGCGGCCTGCGCGCTGAATCGCACGCGACGTTGGCATTGACCGCGCTGGATCTCAAACCCGGCGACACCGTTATCTACAGCGCCGATCCGCGCGCGATGACCCGGCAGCAGGTCGATGCGCTGCTCACGTGGGTCGATTCGGGTGGACGCCTGGCCTTTGCGATTCCCGCGAGCGCGGAAGGACGTCCCGGCGACCTGATGG
The DNA here is from genome assembly GCF_025398735.1 of Tahibacter amnicola. NCBI lineage: Bacteria > Pseudomonadati > Pseudomonadota > Gammaproteobacteria > Lysobacterales > Rhodanobacteraceae > Tahibacter > Tahibacter amnicola. The sequence continues at coordinate 6,406,793 of NZ_CP104694.1, read as the reverse complement.
ATGACCTGGGCCTGACCGTGCGGGAATCCCGCGATTGCCTGGAATGGCCGGCCGGCAGCGGTGCAGGGACCGGCGAGCCGAAAACCGATGATGAGAAAGCCGATGGCAAGAAGGGGCGCTGGTGCACGCGCCATCGCTTCCAGGTCCATCCGGAATACTGGGGCGACTATGCCTGGCTGTGGGGCAACGACACGCAGGGTTACCTCATGGGGCGCCAGTCCTTCGGTGCCGGACGCCTGTTCGTGGCGGCAAATCTTTCCTTTCTCCACAACCGTCATCTCAACGAGGGCGGCAATGCCGCATTCGCCTGGCAGGTGCTCGGCCCGCTGCTGGGTGAGGGGCAGGTGCACCTGATCTATGCCTCGGATGTACCGCCCTGGTACGTGTACCTGGTACGCCAGGGCTGGCCGGTGTTGTTGCCGCTGGTGCTGGCGCTGCTGGCCTGGCTGTGGGCGCGCAACGAGCGCCTGGGCCCCGTTCTGCCGCTGGCGGCGGCGCACCAGCGCGCCCTGCTGATGCACGTGCGCGCGGCCGGCGAGTTCGCCTTCCGGCGTGGCCGTGGCGGTGCCCTTTACGCCGTGGTGCGCCGCGGCTTCTTCGAACGCCTGCGCCGGCGCGAGCCTCTCCTGGCCGCGCTGGACGAGGAAAACCTCATCGTTGCGCTGGCCGAGCGCCATCGCCTGCCGCAGGCGGACATCCGCCAGGCGCTGCGCCCGATGGACCTGACCCGGCCCGAAGTGTTTTTCGCGACGATCCGAACCTTGACGCTACTGAGAAACCAGACATGAGCCCCGATGCCAGCGCGCCCCTGACCGGCGCCGCCCTTGTCGAGCGTACCCACGCCATCCGAAAGCAGATCGCCCAGGCCTTCGTCGGCCAGACCGAGGTGCTGGACCAACTGCTGGTCGCGCTGCTCGCCGGCGGCCACGTATTGCTCGAAGGCGTACCTGGCCTGGGCAAGACGCTCCTCGTGCGCGCCCTGTCCGCGGCGATGGAATGCACCTTCGCCCGTGTGCAGTTCACCCCCGACCTCATGCCCAGCGACGTGAGCGGCCACGCCTTCTACGACCCGAAGTCCGAAGGTTTCAAGATTCGGCGCGGCCCGGTGTTCACCAACCTGCTGCTGGCCGATGAAATCAACCGCGCACCGGCCAAGACCCAGGCGGCGCTACTGGAAGTGATGCAGGAACAGCAGGTCACGATCGAATCGCGCAGCTTTCCGCTGTCGCCGCCGTTCCTGACGGTGGCTACGCAGAACCCGATCGAACAGGAAGGCACCTATCCGCTGCCCGAAGCGCAGCTGGACCGCTTCCTGCTCAAGATCCTGATGAACTACCCGGCGCTGGAAGACGAAGTGAAGATGGTCGCCGCCGTCAGCCATGGACGTACCGCGGGCGACTTCGACCTCTCGCGCGTGCGTCCGGTCGTGCGTCCCGACGACGTCGTCGCGATGCAGCGCGGGACGGCGCTGGTGCGCGTGGATCCGGTCGTCCTCGACTACGCGGTGCGCATTGCCCGCGCCACGCGCGAGTGGCCGGGCATCAACATGGGCGCCGGTCCGCGCGGCAGCCTTGCGCTGGTCCGCGCCGCCCGCGCGCAGGCCGTGCTCGACGGCCGCGATTTCGTCACGCCCGACGATGTGCGCGCCATTGCCCGGCCGGCCTTGCGCCACCGCGTCAGCCTGGCGCCCGAGATGCAGATCGAAGGACGCCGCGTCGATGAGGTGCTGGATGCGCTGCTGATGAAAGTGGACGCACCGCGCCGATGAGACCGAGCGCCGGCCTTGTCGGCGGCCTCGTGGCCTGCGCGCTGGCCAGCGGGTTGGCGCTGGCCGGCTGGGCGCCGTGGACGTTCGTGCTGATCCTCGCCGGTGTCCTGGTGCTGCTGGCCGTGCAGGACGCGCTGCGTCTGCGCGGACTGCCCACGCCGAGTGTCGAGCGCGACATTCCGCCGATCATTCCGGTGGGTGTGGAGCGGCGCGTCGTACTGCGCCTGCGCCATTCCGCACGGCAGGTGTTGCAGCTGGACGTGCACGACCTGCATCCCTCGCAATGGGCCGTGTTCGGCTTGCCGCGGCGGGTTGGCCTGCCGCCGGCGCGGGAGATGGAACTGCCCTACCGGCTGACGCCCGACGAGCGCGGTATCGCCACGTTCGAGGGCTGTGCCGTACGCCTGCGCTCGCCACTGGGACTGTGGTGGCAACAGCGCCGGGTGCCATTGCGCCAGTCGGTGCGCGTCTATCCCAACTTCGCGCCGTTGGCCAAGCTGGCGCTGGTCGGTGCCGAGCAGGCATCGCGCGTGATCGGCGCGCACCTGAAGCGTCGGCGTGGTGAAGGCACGGAGTTCCAGCAGCTGCGCGAATACCGCACCGGCGACTCGATGCGCCAGATCGACTGGAAGGCCAGCCAGCGCGCGCGCAAGCTGATCTCGCGCGACTACCAGGAAGAAAAGAACCAGCAGGTCATGCTGCTGCTGGATACGGGCCGGCGGATGCTCTCACGCGACGACGGCCTGGCGCATTTCGACCACGTGCTCAATGCGGCGCTGATGGTGGCGTACATCGCGCTGCGCCAGGGCGACGCCGTCGGCCTGCTCGCTTCCGGCGGGCCTTCGCGCTTCATGGCACCGCGCCGCGGCATGGGTGCCATCGACGCCATGCTCAACACCGTTTTCGACCTGCAGCCCGAAGCCGTCGCCACCGATTACCTGGAAGCCGCCACACGGCTGGGCACGCGCCAGTCGCGGCGTTGCCTGGTCCTGCTGATCACCAATGCGCGCGACGAGGACATGGATGACCTGGTCGCCGCTGTCCGCCTGCTGCAGCGCCGTCACCTGGTCTGCGTGGCCAGCCTGCGCGAAGGCATCGTGGACGAGATCGGCAGCCAGCCCGTCAACGACCTGGAAGACGCCATCGCTATCGGCGCCATGTCGCATTACGCGGAGCAACGCACGCAGGCCCACCGCAACCTGCGTGCGCAGGGTGCCGACGTGCTCGACGTCAATTGCCGGGAACTGCCACGCACCCTGGTGGAACACTACCTGGCGATCAAGCGCGCCGCGCGTCTGTAGCGGGCACGAACGCAGTGGCCGTGGTCATTCGCGCGAGGGAGATCGAACGCGCGCGGACGAGAATGCGGGGGAGGGCTGTCAGCAGCCCGCCGGCGAACAGTCTGCCGGCATTTCCGGGAGCCGGAAATAGTCAAACACTCCGCCAGGCTCAGGGGGCGCCCGGCGGAGTGTTTGTGTGAGGCGAATATCGCCTGCCCTATAGCTACTCGAAATGCCGTTACGGAACGGCTCACTCCGCCTGAAAATATTTCGCGATGCCGATGAGCCAGGCCGTCTGGCTCCGCCCCCCCGCGTCGGACGATGTCTTGTCCGGATCGGCCACGCGATGCGAATTATTCCACTTGTATTCATCTGCCCGGCAGTGGTGGGCGCCTTCGCCCAGGTCATCGGCATCTGTGCCGGGGGCAATGCCGGCCAGGTTTGGCCGCTGCGCCCCCCGCAGGTGCTATCCAATGGGTTCCGCCGGACGGAAATCGCGCGGACCGCGCGAAAAAACCTGCATTTGCGCCGCTTTCGCGATTGACAGGGCGCGCCGGTTCGCGCTTCCATTCGCGACCGTACAGCAAGTGTGGAAACTGCGGGGTAATGGCAATCGACGCAACGTAGCGAAGTCCAACACATTCACGGGAGGGGAAGGTCATGGCTGCACGCTCGCGCAAGTCGCTGTTAGCGTTTACCGTGTTGTTGTCCCTGGGGTCCGTCGCCCACGCCGAATCCGGCGACTACGACTTCTTCCAGACACTGGCGAACCTGGTGTCGCCGCCCGGCCCGGATAACCGGGTGACGTCGGCGCAGGCCAGCGGCGCCTATCCGCTCCTGGCCAACCCGGCCGGCTACGCCGATGGCTGGAGTCCCGGCGCCTACTACCAGTGGCAGACCATCCGCCTGGCGCCCTCCACCGGCGCGGTCTGCGGCAATGGCTCACCCTACAAATTCTTCGTCAACCGCGTACCGAACACGCGCAACACGATCATCTACATGGAAGGCGGCGGCGCCTGCTGGGACTACGCCAGCTGCACCGGCCAGACGGGCATCCGCGGTGCGCGCAATCCCAACGGCGTGCCCGACAACTACATGAGCCTGCTCAATCCGGGCGCCAGCCTGGTAAGCCCGTTCGTGGTGCGCCTGCACCCGTGGACGGCGACGAAGTCGCAGGGCTGGAACATGGTCTACGTGCCGTACTGCACGGGCGACATCTACAGCGGCGACAAGGTGGCCGTGTACACCGACCCATCCGGCCAGAACGCGCCGCTGGTGTGGCACCACAATGGGCTGCGCAACGTCCGCGCCGTGCAGGCGTGGCTCAAGAATCACCTGCCGCGGCCGACCCAGATGCTCTCCACCGGGTGCAGTGCCGGCGGCACCGGCAGCCTGAACAACTACTACCCCATGCGTCGTGACATGGCGCCGGATCGCTCCTACCTGATCGACGATTCTGGTCCGGTCTTCTCCGCGCCGAGCGGGGCAAGTCCGACGCAGTATCCGTCGGTGCTGCTGCACGCGACGATCCGCAACGTCTGGGGCCTGGACGCCGCCAATGGCCCGCTGGCGTATCTGTCCAGCGTGATGTCCGGCTTCAACCGCAGTGACCTGGGCACGATCTATCGCGCGCTGGCCACGGCATTGCCGAATGATCGCCTCGGCCATACGCACTTCTGGAAAGACCTGAACTACTCCTCGTATTCCTACGAGCGGTTCTTCCCGGAAATCGGCGCGGCGCCGCAGGCGCAGAAGGAGCAGATGATCCACGAGCGCTGGGCCACGGACACCACCCGGCTGAAGCAGACGCTCGATGCACTGCCGAACTTCGGCGGCTACTTCCCGCAGTACCGGGCGGTCAACGAAAGCCATTGCACCACTATCGTGGATTTCAACCACGGCGATGTGCAGGAGCGCGGACTGCAACTGTCGCACTTCATCGACAGCGTGATGAACGGTGGCGGCAGCGTGCTCGATGCCAGTGAAACCAGTGACGCGGCAGACCGCGCCAAGCCGTTCAACCTCATCTACGCGATGATCGACGCGCTGCTTTGACGGGTGGCGTGGCCCGGTTCTCCGGGCCAGCTGGAATGAGAATGGCATAGGTGCAGCGCCGGCCGCGACAGCGCGGCCGGCGCAGTGCAGGGGCGGCTTTCATGAGACGAATACTGGTCACCGGTTCCTTGCTGCTGGTGGGCGGCGTGGTGTTGTTGTCCTGGTCGACGTCACCGACCGGAAAGGCGACGCCGCCAGCCAAGTCCGTGACGCGCGAAGCGCCAGCCGGGACAGCGGCCGTTACGCCGACGTCGTCGCCCAGGCCGCCCGCTCCGACGCCGGAGTCGGCGGTGCGCACCTACCTGGCGCGACAAACTTTCCACGAGCAGGTTCAGCAATTTCTCAAGGGCGCGTCCACCCACGACGCCGCAGCACGCGACCGCGAAGCGCAGGCGATCAGCCAGGGCATCGACAGCTACGAGGCACGCAACGAAATGTCCGCGGGCGAAGCCCTGTTGCTGCGGGTCGCGCTGATTCGCGCCACGGTCCCCGACGAAGCCGAGCAGATCGACCGCGTGGCCGCGCTATCGGCGGCGTATCGCGCGCGCGCCGCGCAGCAGATGGCCGAGTGGGAGAGTCAGTCCGACCGCACGCTGGAGGCCTACAAGGTGCGCGAGCGCGCCATCGTCGAAGAGGCCATGGCGCGGCAGGACTGGCCTGCCGGCGTGGATCGCGACACCTGGCTGCGTGAACGTCTGCAGCGGGAACGCGAGATTGTCTACGGCGCTGCCGAGCAGCCTTCACACTGAGAACGTGTCGCTACCGGGCGCAGGCAGGCTCCGCCATACTCGTGGCGTTTGCCTTCGGGCATCGGCACGGCATGAGGACGGTAGAGAGCAATGCGCAGGCAGTGGCGGCTACTTCTGGGGTGGATACTGGCTGGCGCCACGGCGTGCGCCCAGGCCGGCGAAATGGCCATCACCGTCGACGACCTGCCCTGGGTGGAGTTTGAGAAGTCCTCACCGGCGGAAGTGCAGGATCGGCATCGCCGCCTCGTCAAGGCGCTGACGGGAACGCACGCCACCGGCTTCGTCAACGAAGACAAACTCTACGTGGGCGAGAAACGCATGCCCACGCGGGTGGCCATGCTCGAGGATTGGCTCCGGGCGCGACTGGAGCTGGGCAACCACACCTTCGGCCATGTCGGCCTGCACGATGTGCCGGTAGAAACCTACGAGGCGGCCATCCTGCGTGGCGAAACGGTGCTGCGGCCGTTGATGGCCCGCCACGGCATGACGCTGCGCTGGTTCCGCCATCCGTACCTGCACGCGGGTCGCGACGATGCGGCGCGTGCGCACCTGGATGCCTTTCTCGCCAGGCATGGGTACCGCATTGCGCCGGTGACGATCGATAACGGCGACTGGGTCTACGCGCGGGCCTACGTGGATGCGCTCAACCGCGCGGACCAGGAAGGGGCCGCGCGCATCCGCACCGACTTCGTCGATTACATCGTCGCCAAGGTGAAGTTCTTCGAGCGAAACACGCTGGCGATGTTCGGCCGGGAAATTCCGCAGATCCTGCTCCTGCACGGCAATGCGCTCAACGCCGACACCCTGCCGTCGCTGCTGCCGCGGCTGCGCGATGCCGGCTACCGGTTCGTCACGCTCGACAAGGCGCTGGCCGATCCGGCGTACCAGGAGACCGACGGCTACCGTGGCCGTGGCGGCATTTCCTGGCTGCATCGCTGGGCGTTGACGCAGAAGCGGCCGAAGACCTTCTACGAAGGCGAGCCTTCCGTGCCGCAGTTTGTGCTGGACCGGGCTGGTGTGAAGAGCGAGTAGGCCGGTACGGACGTTGCGGTGGTGGCGCAGTCGCCGCGTCGGCGTTGCGCCGCTGCGCGACGGGCGTACGCGCGATGCGCACGCAACGCCGCGAGGCGCAGGATCAGCGGCCATACCGTTCTCCAGCGGAGATGCCGTGAATACCATCGTTTCGAACGCGCCCACGCCCTAGCGCCCACTGCTTCGTGGCGCCATCGCCGGCGCCGCGCTGGGCGGAACGATCGACCTGGTCTACGCGTGCACTTTTAGCGCTCTGCGCGGCGTAGCGCCGACGCGGGTCCTGCAGTCCGTGGCGAGTGGCCTGCTCGGCACGGAGGCCTTCGCGGGTGGCTACCCGGTGGCCGCACTGGGGTTCGTGGCTCACTACATCATCCTCATCATCGCGGCAGGGATGTACGCTGCGGCCAGCGTCGCTGTGCCCGCGCTGCGCGAGCGCGCGATCGCCTTCGGTGCCCTGTACGGCGCCGTGATCTATGTCGTCATGAACGACATCATCGTGCCGCTGTCGGCCGCGCCACCGTTTCGCAGCACGCTCGCCGGCGTACTCAGCGGCTATGTGATCCACGTGCTGGGCGTCGGCGTGCCGATCGCCTGGACGGTACGCCGGGCGCTCGCGCCTGCGCTACTGCGGCCGCCAGGCGAACACCCGCGCCGTTGATCCGGAGGCGGAGCTGGCGTTGACGGATCCGCCGACGAAATACACCTGTCCGTTGTAGGCACCCGCGGCGACGCCGTGCACTGCCAGCGCGAGCGGCGGTCCGAAACGCCAGACGTCGCTGCCGGCGGTGAGTACCTCGACGGTCGGCTCGAGCCGCACATTGCCAGACAAGACTTCGCCGCCACCGACGATGATCTGGTTGTCCACCACGGCAGCGCCAAATCCGCCGCGTTTCGCCTGCATGGGCGGACCGACGCGCCAGCGGCTGGAGACCGGGTCGTAGATGGCGGTACTCGCGGTTTCGGGCGTGCGCCCGCCGAGCATCCAGATCTCGTCCAGGAACGCCACGACCTGCGAATGATCGCGCGACACCGCGGGAGTGGGCGGGGCAATCCGACGCGCCAGACCGGTTTTCGGATCGAACTCTTCCAGTGCACCGTCACCTCGGCCGATATAGGCGCGTCCGTTCAACATCGCCGCATGCGAGCCGAAGGTGTAGGACAGGGTGGTCACGGGATCCCAGCGCCCTGCCGCCAGGTCGAAACGGTAGGCCTGCGCGGTGCCATCATCACCGTTGCGGCGCTCGCCGCCGACGAAATAGACGCCGCCGTCTGCCGCGAAGGCGGCGTGATGGTTGCGGCCGGAAGGCATGTCCGGCAGGCGTGACCAGCTGTTGCTACGAAGATCGTAGCGCTTGAAGGCGCGCTGGTCGCCGAACCCGCCAAGCGCATACAGGTAGTCACCCAGGACGGCGACGGCCAGTTCCGATTGCGCGTTGGGCGGCATCGAAGCCTGTTCCTGCCAGTTGCCGCCGGTACGCGCGGCGGGCGGTTCATTGAGGCAGGGCGCGCCGGCCAGCGTGGTCAGTCGCGTCGCCTCGCGCTGGCCGCTGCCGTAACCCGCCACGGTCGAGGTGTAGCTCACCTGCGCCGTATTGCAGCTGGTAAAGGTGAATTCCAACTGGCCCCAGTGCCGGTTTTCGATAGCGGCTGGATTGAAATCCGCGCCGAAGCGGGTGCCGCGTGTGATGGTGTTGCCGGGAATCACCAGCCGGTTGCCCTGGCGCACGCCACTGCCCACCGTCCAGGCCTGGTTGCCCGCCGGGTCGAAGGTGAACCAGTACACGACCATGCTGCCGCCCGGCAATTCCTCCAGGAACCAGCCTTCGCCGGAACGCGAGGCGACGAACCACGGGCCCGAACGCGTCTGCAGGCCGTCCATGGCGCGGGCATTGGTGCTGGTCAGCGCACGGCTGCCGTTACAGTCGATTTCCGCCAGCGTCGTCAGCCGGGTCAGTGAGCGTGTACCGCTGCCGTAGGCGGCCGGTCCGCTGTAGAGGGCCGTTGCGTGGCTGCAGTCGGTGAAGACGATCTCCAGCGTTCCCCACGGCACGTTCTGGATGGCGCCCGGGTCGAAGGCGTCGCCGAACTTGCCGCCGGTGGTACGGAACACCTGTTCAAAGCGCAGCACGTTGTTCGCGATCTGGCTGCCCTGGGCGATCAGCCAGGTCTGCTCGCCCGACTCGCCGCTTGCGGGATAGGTAAACCACGCGGCGATCGCGGTGCCGTCGGGGAAGTACTCCAGGATAAAGCCCTCGCCATTGCGCGACGGGTCAAACCAGGATCCGCTGATGGCGGGCCCGACCGGGAATGACTGACCGGGCGGCGATTCCTTGCCACCCCCGCCGTCGTGCGCCTGCGCGAGCAGGGCCATCGGCAGGAACAGCCATCCCAACCAGCGTCGCGTGCTCAGTGCCATGGCAGGTCTCCTCGGGGAACCCGCGTAGCATTCTACGATTTGTTTCGTAGGTCAACCGCCGAAGGTATTACGACATCGTCCCGGCCTGCCTGGCGCCGAGCGGAACCAGCGGCGTCACCACCGGCGAACGCTGCCGTTCCTGCTGGCGCAGGCGTAACCATTCCAGCAGTGGCGCCCAGTCGTCGTGATGGCCGCGCCAGGCGCTGCCGGTCTCGTCGAACAGGCTGCGGCCATGTGAGGCCAGGCTGACATAGGCCTGCGAATCACGCAGCCGCGCAACGGCGACCTGGGTCAGCCGTTGCAAGGTGGCTTCCAGCTCCCGCGCCGCGGTCGTGCGCTCGCGGACGCGGTTGGCAACCAGTCCCACCCGCAGGGTACCGGCGCGGACTTCGGCGGTACGGCGAACCATGTCGAGGAATTGCAGCGTGGCGCGCAAATCGATCGGCGAGGGGACAATCGGAATCAGCAGCACATCGGCATGGCGCACGAACTGCGCGAACTCATGCGAGCGCAGACCCGCCGGCGTATCGATCACCACCACTTCGGTGGTCGCTGTCAGCCGCAGCAGCCATCCGGCGCGCAGGCCGTGAGCCGGATCGTCGCCGGCGATCGCTTCGATGCGGGGCAGGTGCGCCGCTCGCTGCTCACACCACGCACGGGAGGAACCTTGCGGATCGCAGTCGATCAGTGCGGTGCGCCGCTGGTGGGCCGCAAAATAGCCGGCCAGATTGCTGGTCAGCGTCGTCTTGCCGCAACCACCCTTGCTGTTTGCCACCAGGATGCGGAACACGGCGTTCCCCCGAACGCTTCCCCGAAGAGCCGGGCTGTCCGCATCTTACGGCAGAACCGGTCGGCGGACGCCAAGCACTTCACAGGGTGGAGAATAGTCCAGTCCGCTCTCTGTGAACTCGTGTAAACCGCGTGACTGTCGTCGCAGTTTCGCCCGCTACGCGAAGGATTGCGTCGAGGCCGCCCGGGGGCGCAGCGCCACTACCAGCGCGCCGGCCAGCGAAAGGCCGAGCGTCATGACGATGAGTGCCAGGGAGACCCGGCTCAGTGGCAGTCCGAACCAGGCGCTGCTCCAGCCGGCAAGCACGGCCGCAAAAACCAGTCGACCGGTCTCGATAAGCCACCAGGGGCGGCGATTCTCGAGCAGACCCGTAAGAGCCACCAGCGAGACAACGAGCCAGGCGGCGTACAGGCCGGAACCGCCCAGCGACATCCCATCGGCGCGGGCCAGGAAATCCATGCCGGCCACCATCAGCAGCGCAAATTGCACAAAGGCGTAGCGGCGCAGGGCGGGCGAGGTCGGCGGATCGTACTTGGCCCGCGCATGGGGATCGAATCCGGGCTTGGGGAAGCGCGCCGCGACATCGTCGGGCCGCCAGCCGGGTGGTTTGATCCAGACCAGGAACTTGTCCCGCCAGCGCCGGGCGTGCCAGGCGTCGAACGCGAGCGCCGCGTAGACCTCCAGGTTCGCCCAGATGGGATCAAAGCGTCGCAAGGGCGCCCGCGTGCCGTAGATCACCGGCTCCTTGTCATCCTCCTCGATGAAGGTGCCGAACAGACGGTCCCACACGATCAGAATGCCGCCATAGTTCTTGTCCAGGTACACATCGTTCACGCCGTGGTGCACGCGGTGATTGGACGGCGATGCAAACACGCGGTCGAACCAGCCCAGCCGGCCCACCTGCTCGGTGTGGATCCAGTACTGGTACAGAAGGTCGATCAGGCCCACCGCCACGAAGACCAACGGCGGGAAACCGAGCAGGGCCATCGGCAAATAGAAGACCCATCCGAGGAGGAAGCCGCTGCTGGTCTGGCGCAGTGCAGTGGAAAGGTTGAATTCTTCACTTTGGTGGTGGACGACGTGCGCCGCCCACAGCACCGCGACCTCGTGCCCGAGACGGTGATGCCAGTAGTAGAGGAAATCGTAGATCAGAAGGCCGATCAGCCACACCCAGACGCTGCTGGCAGACAGGTCCAGCCAATGGCCCTGCTCGTACACCCATACGTAGATGCCGACCATCATCACCTTGGAAAACACCCCGGTGACCTGTGACACCGCGCCAAGGCCGATACTGCTGACCGCGTCGCCGATGCGATAGACGCGGCGGCCGCGCGCACGCGCCACCAGGGCTTCGATGCCCATCAGCAGGAAGAAAACGGGAATTGCGTAGACGATCGGATTCATGGGTGGACCGGCCCGTGGAGAGCAAAGACTAGCGCAGAATGCGCTCCTGTTCGACTTCGTAAAACATTGCTTCACGGTGTCATCGGGTGCGCCTTCGACGGCGTCGCAGAGGCTGCTGTTGAATACGAATTCAAACGTGCGCTGGCGCGTTCCGACAAGTTTTTGGCAGCAGGGGCGTGATAACAGTTTCTTTCGGTACATCACCGACAAGGAGACGATATGCACCGTTTAGCGTTTGCCGCCTTCATCAGCGCCGCCGCTGTGGCCGGGCCAGCCACCGCCGCCACGCTCGATGTTTCCGACCCGGTGGCCTACGAGGCGGCACACCGGACGCTCGTCAGCGCGTTCCAGGCGGAAATGCAGTCCAAGCGCAATGGCCCCTCTCTCGCACGCCAGCTCGCCCGCCATGAACGGGAGCTGCCGCTGCGCGAGCTGTGCGAGGGTTGCGAAGGGGTTGCCCGATCCGCCGGTGTCGGCGAAGCGTTTGAGCCCAGCGTCTGGTTGTTCCAGCCCGAAGAATCCGTCGGCGGCAAGGGGCGTGCTGCGCCGCTGGTAGCATTCCCGCCGGCCGGCAACGATAGTCAGTGGAAAACCGTCGATGCGATCGACGCCAGCGGCCGCTGGGTCACGCTGGATGCGCACAATCCGCCGAAAGTGCCGGTGATCGTGGTCCGCATCAATGGCGAACTGTCATTCGAGCGTCAGGTCGACCTGGCCAATGCCGCGCTGCGCCAGGCGGGTCTGCAGGCCAAGGCACCGGAAGCGGCGGCGACCAGGGGCAGCGGCCGCTGGACCACGCGCCTGGAGTCGGTCCGTCTCAATGACGACGAAGAACCCTGGATTTCCGGCGCAGCCGAAGTCTATGCGGTGACCGCAGGCGTCCTGCCGGGCAATCAGCCGCAGGTGCAGATTGTCGACATGCCGTACCTGGATCACGACGGTACGACCTACTATCCCCGGCAGGTGGTGCTGGACTGGGCCAATTACAGCTACGGCGCCGCCAACATCCTGTTCTACGAACATGACGACAACACCAACTACCAGCAGCTGGTGCAGGTGCTGATCCAGGCGGTTGGCCAGGGCGTATCGCTGGCGGGATATCCGGTTGCCACCGCGATCGCGGAGATCGCCGCCCGTATCGTGGCTGCGATGCCGGCCCACTGGTTCAGCAATGACGACGATTACGTCGACGCGCTCTACACCGTCGAGAAGACCCGCGGCGAAACGCGTTCCGGTGCCTCCGGCAACATCACGGTGTCGTACATTCCGTACGAACTGCCGGTCAACTGAGGCGCGATCGCAGAACGGAAAAACCCGGGCCGTGAAGCCCGGGTTTTCTTGTGGCCGACGTCACCGCGCTACGCCGACGGTTGCAGCAAGTCCCAGCGGTTTCCGTAGAGATCCTCAAAGACCGCGACCGTGCCGTAGTCATGCGTTGCTGGTGGACGGATGAACACCACGCCCCTGGCGCGGTAGTCGTCGTAGTCGCGCTGGAAATCATCCGTGTAGAGAAACAGGAATACGCGACCGCCAGCCTGGTTGCCGACGAAGCGCTCCTGCTCGGCGCTGGAAGCCCGCGCGAGCAGGATCTGTGTCGTCGCACCACGCGGCGACACCACGACCCAGCGTTTGTCCTGTGCCGGCTGGTAGGTATCCTCGACCAGCTCGAACCCCAGTACCCCCGTGTACCAGGCGATGGCTTCGTCGTAGTCACGTACCACCAGGGCGATCAGGCCGAGGTGCTGGCGGCGGCTCGCAGAATTCATCGGCTCAGCGCGAAATCGCGGCCAGGATGGCCGCAGCGCCTACCGCGACCAGGACCACAAGCCCCCACGCTGCGATCTTCTCGCCAAGCTTTCGCTCGTACTTGACGTGGGGTGTCGCATCAATGATGGCCTGGTACGTCGGGGCGAGAACGACGCGACCCTTTTCGCCATGAATCTGGTAGAGGATCCAGCTGTTGATCAGCGTGCCCAGCGGAAACCCCAGCAGGCCGATGACGGACAGAATGGTTCCGGGAATCTTTACCCAGGGGCGCAGGCGGCGGAAGCCCAGGCCCATCGCAACGGAAATGGCGGCAAGGACGCTGTAGAAAATGAAGAAGGCGATCTCGTCGCCGCGAGGGGTGTTGCGGGTGGCGGCGAAATACACAATGGCACCGAGTGCCAGGATCATCATCGTGGCGCCGAACAGGTACAGGTTTCCGACGGATTTGAGCTGGATCTCGGTCCTGAGGTGTTCGCGCCGGGTGATCTCGGCATCGGAGCGGTTCAGTTCGTTTTCGTCCGCCACGCGGGCTTTGGGCGGGGAATAGCGGGAATTATCCATGGGGCCGGCTCGTTGGGGACGCGTGCGGGCGGCCCCGTGATGGTCAGGGAATCAGGTCCAGACATCGACCAGCTGCACCAGCAGCCCGGCAAACAGGGCGAACAGGATGCCCGAGGCAATCTTGTCGCCAACCGTCCGCCGGTACGTGATGTGGGGCGTGGCTTCGATGACAGCGCGATAGGAGCGTGCCAGAACCACGCGCCCCCGCCGGTTGTGTAATCGATAAAGAATGATCGCGTTGATCACGGTGCCGAGCGGCAGGCCCAGGAGGCCGATGATCGACAGGATCGTGCCCGGAACGCGGACCCAGGGACGCAGGCGGCGCAGGCCGATGCCGACGGTGAAGGCGGCAACGACGAAGAGGGTGCACAGGGTGGCGAGGTAGATCGCCGGCACCGGCCGCAGTTGCCGGCCCTCGGCGAAAATGGCCACGACCAGGGCGACGAAGGAAAGCCCGCACACAATGCCGGCGAGCAGGAAGAGGTTGCCGGCAGACCGCAGTTCGAATTCCGTGGCAAGGTATTCGCGGCGCAGGGCTTCCGCGTGGGCCACGTCAATGTGGGCGTGATCGGCAACGGCCGATTGCGGTGGTGCGTAGCGGCTTGAAGACATGGGGTAACCCGGCGAACGGCCCGAACTATAGCCCGTCCCCCCTCGCCGGAGCCAGCCGCGACACACCTGTTAGCAGGATTGGCGCGGTGTTTTGGCGGGCCGGCGGCGCAGGCGCCGCCGGCCGGTCGTCCGGATCAGCCGGCGCTACACAGGCGTTCGCCCTTGGCGCTCCACACGGTGAGGCTGCCGCGTCGCGCGTCGTATACATCCATGCGCTTGCAGTGGCCGCGGCCGGTCGTTTCGTTGATCTGCACGTCCCAGCTGGAGACACCGCTGCCGCGATCCGGGCCGGTGCGCAGGGTGACGTAGAACGAGTCGCCACTGTGGTTGAAATACAGGTTCATGCCCGAGGGGCCGCCCGTATTCCACTGCTGCACCACACCCAGTGAACCGTTCTGCTTCACCGCGATCACGCCTTCGCCGCGGAAATTGCCCTCGTCGACGACCACCAGCAGCTCGCCCTCGCGCAGCTCGCGCACCTTGGCAGGCATGTCGTCGCGACCGGAGGCGCGGCCGCGAACACCGAAATCGACCTCTCCGGAGCGATCAGCCGGACGTGAGGGCGCCGGTGCCGGGCGTGCGTCGTCGCTGGCTGCCGCGCGGGTGGCGCCACCGGCCGGGGTGCCGCCGCCCAGGTCGGTCAGCACGAAGTTGTCGAAGGATGCGCTGGTGCCGGCCATCTGTTCGCCGTAGACGAGCAGGCCGCTGGTGCCGCCGCGCAGGGTGCTGTCGGTGGCTTCGATCCGGCTGCCGTTGGTAGCCGACAGGCGCAGCTGGTCGTCTTTGCATTCGACCGTCAGTCGCGTATCGACACTGCCGGCCATGACGCTCTTGACCGTACCCTGCGCCAGCACCTCACCCTTGCCGTTGCTGACGCGGACGATGGCCACCACCGCGTCGCCGCGGGCGATGAAGGCGTAGAAGTTGTTCATGTCCTTGGCGCGGCAGGCGACGCCGCCGGCGCCCTTGCCCAGGCCCGCATAGAGGAACAGGTCGGTCTCGATGCGCACGTTGTCGCCATCCGCCTGGCGCGGCGCGGGCACGAGGCCATAGGTGTTATCGCGTACGGGCGTCATCTGGTACTTGCCGGAGTCGGTATACACGGCAAAGCCCAGGTCCTTGCTGCGACTGGCATTCTTGTTCATCCAGCCGGTGCTGGCGTCGGAGAAGTTGTCGCGCAGGATCACCTGGCTGGCCAGCGCGGACGTCGCGGCCACCAGGGACAGGGACGCGCAAAACAGGATTCGGATCGGGTTCATGGCGGTTTCCAGCGATGGCACCGTGCCATCGATGTACCGCAGTACGCAGGAATCCGGCGATTCCTCCGGGCGCGCCGGGTTGGCGTCGCTGGCGGGAGGCGTCATCGGAAAAAGTGACGGGCGCCGGGGGCGCCCGTCGATCATCGACCGGTTCTACCCGCGTCTGCTCAGAACGTCAGGCTCCAGCTGTCGATCTTGCCCACATCCTGCGCGGCGTTGTCGTTGACGCGCAGTTTCCAGGTGCCCACGGCCGGCACGGCGGACGCGTTGACGGTGAAGGTCTGGATAATGTTGTCGGTGCCGCCGCCGGTACGGTTCCAGAGGTTGAACGCGGTACCGTTGGGCGCGATCAGGTCCAACTTCAGGTCGCCCTGGTAGGTGTGCTTGATATCGACCGCCACGCGCAGCGCGCTGGGCGCGTTGCCGGAAACGCCGGTCACCGCGATCGGGCTTTCCACCGTTGCGTTGTCGGTGATCGCCACGTCGGTGGAATTGGTGAAGACCAGCCCGCCGGTGGTGAAGCTGCCGGTAAGGGTGACGCCGGTGTAGGCCGAATAGCCCCGCAGCATCACGTGGTAAGTGCCCGCCTGGGCCGTGGCGATGGTGCAGGTTTCCGCGTTGCCGCCCAGGTACGGACGGCAGTCATAGCTGGCCGTGGTCGGGGCGGAGCCGAACTTCACGTACAGGTCCGCATCGCCCGTGCCGCCACTGATCACGAACCTGAGGTTGCTCGCGCCGGCCGGCACGTTCATCGTCCAGCGCTGTTCGCTGCCCTGGGCGCCGGCGAGATTGGGTACCGGCACGTTGTTGTTGAGGACCGGCGAGGTGGTGTCGCTGACGGTGACGGCGCGTGTGGTCGTCGCGGTCGAGCCCCCGTTGTCCGTCACGGTCAGTGCGACGGAATAGGTGCCTGCCGCGGCGTAGGTCTTGCTCGGATTGGTCGCCGTCGACGTGGTGCCGTCCCCGAAGTTCCAGCTGCGTGAGGCGATGGTACCGTCACTGTCGCTGGAGCTGTCGGTGAACGTGACCGTCAGGCCGCTGGCGGTGAAGCCGAAGTTCGCGACGGGCGGCTGGTTGCCGCCGCCGCCGTTGTTGAGGCCGTCCACCGTCTGCGCACCGGTGTTGCCCGGGTCGAGCCAGTTCGACAGTCGCGTGCTGTTCGTGCCGCCGCCCGTCCAGGAGGTGAACAGGCGGCCATAGTAGTCGCGCTTGTTCGTGTCGGTGGCGCCGCAGGAGGACGGTCCGCCATGCAGCTGGCCGATCACCCGCTTGTCATTGCTGAAGATGGGCGAGCCCGAGGAGCCCGGTTCCGTCACGCCGATGCCGGGACGCCAGCGCACCTGCACGTGTGTACCGTCGCCCGGCGAGGTCGTGCTGTTGTAGCTCGTCGTCGCGGTGCTGGTGTTGGACAGGCTGATGCGCTTCTCCGCCGTCGCCGGATGATGGATGCCGAAGGCCGACGGGTAGTTCATGTCGCGGCGATCCCAGCCGCTGAAGTACACATTGAACGCGGCTGCCGGTGCTTCGTCGAGCTCGACGAGGGTGAAGTCCGAGGCCGAGTTGCCGGCGCGGAAGAAGGCGCCGGTCTGGAACTGGTTCGCCGTGCCATTGCCCGCCTGACCGCTGGCCGCGCTGTCGACCGGACGGCAGAAGGAGTTCTGGAAATTCCAGTACACCACCAGGGATGCCGCGTTGCTGGCGGTGATGCCGCAATGGAAGGCGGTGAGGAAGAACGGCTTCCTGTCCTGCGCGGTGTTGTTGACCAGGCCGCCGGTACAGAAGGTGCTGCCGCCGGTGGAGTACACGGCCACCGAGCGGATCTGGTCGCGGTACGGGTCGCCTTCGGGGCACACCACGTCCACATTGCATGAGCCCGACACGTCACCCGGATCGCGCGAGAAGCTCGCCGCCAGGTTGTCGAAACCGCGATAGTCGTGGTTGACCGAGGTCAGGTGCAGGTCGAGCTGGTCGACCAGCTTGGTCGGTACCGATACTTCCACGACGATATCGTCGCCGTGGACGATCGGTGTCCACAATTGGCCATGTGCCGCATTGTCCGCATCGCTGAAGGCGCGCACGAGGCTCGGATCGGAGCCGGGCTTCATGGTCGCCGGGTAGACCAGCAGGCGTCCGCCGGCCGGCATGTGGTAACGGGTGAAGCCCAGGTTCAACGACAGCGCGCCGGGCGACTGGATGCGCAGGCGCCAGATTGCCCGGTTCCCGGCCATTTCCCATACACCTGACTTGCGCGGCGTGAAATTCACCGTCATGGAGTGGGCAAACCGCGGCGGCAGGTCGCGCGCCTCGCGCGTGGCGTCGTCGCGGCGCAGGCTGTCGACATCCACCGGCGGCATCACCTGCCGGCCGATCTGGTCGAGCGGCCGGAGCGTGCCGGAGAAGGCTTCCGGCTGCGTCGGATCCGCAGCCTGCGCGGTGGTGGCCGCCAGTGCGGCACCCGCCGCAAGAAATACATAGGCAAAAACCGAGCGTTTATGCATGTCCATATCTCCACGCGAGAACAGGGGTTGACACACGCAGGAGGGGTTCGTGATGCGGTGCACTTTGGCAATGGCCGAAGCCGTCGTACTATCGGTGTCGTCGTAAGACGGGTCTTGATCGGTTCCGACAAAGGGGTGTCGGATTGGGCAGTGGCGGCGTGTGGGCGCCGCCCGTGGGAGCCTTGTCAGATGGCCGCATGGGGATCAACGACCGGGGCGGGGGCGCCGGGCGTCAATGCAGGTTTCGCCGTGCCTTTCGCGGCGTTGTCAATGTCCATGCAATCCGCGTCGACAGTCGCCGAGCGGTTGTTTGACTGCGCGCAGGACATTCTCTTCTTCGTGAAAGATCGGCAGGCGCGCTACACAGCGGTCAATCGCACGCTGGCCGATCGCTGTGGCGTGCGTCACAAGAACGAGCTCATCGGCCGAACGGCCCGCGAGCTCTTCGACGCGCCCTTTGGCTCGAGCTACTACGCGCAGGATCGCGCCGTACTCGAAGAGGGCGTGGAGATTCACGACCAGCTCCAGCAGGTGCCGCAGCGCACCGGCCGGCCGGGCTGGTGCATCACCTATAAGTTTCCGATTGTGGAAAACAGAGAGATTGTCGGTTTGTGCGGAATCTGCCGAACCGTGACCTCGGCCGAGCCGCGGCCCGACAGTATCCAGCGTGTCGCCCGCGCGATCGACCACATACAGCTGCACTACGGCGATTCCATCCGCGTCGATGCACTGGCGCGCATAGCGGGCCTGGGTACCCGCCGCCTGGAACGCCTGGTCAAGCGGCTGTTCGACATGACGCCCGTGCAGTTGCTGGCCAAGACACGCATCCAGGCCGCCTCGCGCATGCTGGTCAGCCAGGATGTGAGCGTGGCCCAGGTCGCCAGTGCCTGCGGTTACGCTGACCAGAGCGCCTTTACGCGTCAGTTCAAGGCCCTGGTCGGCGCCACGCCCATGCATTACCGGGCGCTGCACCGCAGTGTAGCGGTGACAAGCGGCGCGCCGGGCGCGATCATGCGCTGACACAACCGGCAAGCGCCGTGCGCGCACGCATGGCCGTACCGAGCAGAGTTTGATCGCGTTGGCACCAATCGCACCGGGCCAGTGCCACACTGCGCGGACGGACGCGGCGTCGCCCGGTCAGGACCAGGATCACGATGGAATCAGGCTGGTGCACGCGCATACGGCGGTTTCGACTCTCGGCAGTGGCCGTGATGGCGCTTGCCGCAGGCCCGGCCGGGGCGCAGGGGCACTTCATTCCGCTGGTCGACGTCACTGATGTCCAGGCGGGATTTCTCCATAGCTGTGGCGTGGCGACAGGCCGTGGAACGCTCTGCTGGGGCTACAACCACCACGGCCAGCTGGGGCAGCCTGGTGAACTGGATACGGCAGATGCCCGGCCGGTACAGGCACTTCCTGGCATTGCCAAGTCATTGGCGCCCGGCAAGTTCCACACCTGCGCCGTGATCAATGGCGGTGCCTGGTGCTGGGGCCTGAATCAGTTCGGCCAGCTGGGCAACGGCAGCTTCGTCAATTCCCGCGTTCCAGTTCCGGTGACCGGGCTCTCCAGTGGCGTCTCCGCGATCGTCACCGGCGATTACCACTCCTGCGCCATCATCCGCGGCGGCGTGAAATGCTGGGGCTCCAATTTCTTCGGGTCGCTCGGCAACGCCTCGACCGATGACAGCAGCGTGCCGGTCAGCGTGCGCGACCTGAGCCAGGACGTCGACCGCATTTCCGCCGGCGAACTGCACACCTGCGCACTGGTTCTGGGTGCAGTGAAGTGCTGGGGCAACAACTATTCCGGCCAGCTTGGCCTGGGCTACGAAGGGGGCTACGCAACGACGCCGCGCCTGGTCAATGCGTTGGCGCCGGGTGTCAGGGCGATCGGCCTGGGCAGTATTCACAGCTGCGCGGTGCGTGCGGATGGAACGGCTGCCTGCTGGGGTTACAACGCCCGCGGGCAGCTGGGCGACGGGACCACTGACCAGCGCACGGAGCCGGTTACCGTGGCAGGGTTGTCCGGTGCCGACCACATCGTCGGCGGCCAGGACCACAGCTGCGCCCTGGCGGACGGAAACGTTCACTGCTGGGGCGACAACCGCTATTACCAGCTGGGCCTGGACGACGAGGACGACAGTCTCGTGCCCTCGCCCGTTGCCGGGCTTTCCGGCGTCGGTGGCCTGAGTGGCCGCGGATATCACAACTGCGTTCTGATGCCGGACCGGACCAGCCGTTGCTGGGGGCTCAACGCCTACGGCGAGCTCGGTGACGGATCGGCCCAATACCAGACCGAACCGGTGGTCGTGGAAGGGTTGCCCGCGCCGCTGGGCGCCGTGGCAGGCGGCATCGTGCACACCTGTGCGGCAGTGCCCAGTGGCGTTCACTGCTGGGGCAGCAACGGCAAGGGCCAGATGGGTCTGGGCGAGCCGTCCCTGTATTCCACAGTGCCCTTGCCGGTGGTGGAGATCACGCAGATGGCCGTGTCGGTGGGCGCGGGCTACCAGCACACCTGCGCTGCGGTGAATGGCGCCGCCCTGTGCTGGGGCGACAATTCGCACGGGCAACTGGGCGACGGCACCGACGATCTGCGGCCGGCGCCGCAGGTGGTATCGGGCTTGTCATCCCAGGTCAGCCAGGTCGCCGCCGGCGGCCGCCAGAGCTGCGCGATCCGCAACGGGTCCGCCCTGTGCTGGGGCATGAACACCAGCGGCGAGCTGGGCAACGGACTGTCCGTCAACAGCGCCCTGCCGGTGCAGGTGAAAGGGCTTACCTCAGGCGTGACCGCCGTGAGCATGGGCGCCAATCACGCCTGTGCCATCCACAATGGTGCGGCCAAGTGCTGGGGCGTAGCGCTCGATGGCCAGATCGGCAACGGCACCAATGGCATGCCCTACGGCACGCCCACGCCCGTGACGGGCCTTTCCTCGGGGGTTACGGCCATCAGCGCCGGCGCCACGCACACCTGCGCCATCCACAATGGCGCCGCCAGGTGCTGGGGTTACGACGGCTACGGGCAGCTCGGCAATGGTGTACTGAACGACGCGCAACTGACGCCTGCTGCGGTTGTGGGCCTGGAAAGCGGCGTCACCGCGATTGCCGCGGGTGAAGACATTTCCTGCGCCATCGCCAACGGTTCGGTCTATTGCTGGGGCGCCAACTACTTCGGCGACCTCGGCGCCGGCCTCGCGCCGCGCACCATGCGCCTGCTGCCCACCCTGGTAATCGGCATGAGCGGCATCGCCGGTACCCAGCTGAATATCGGCGGCAACCACGTCTGCGCTTCCGTCATCGACGGCAGCCTGCGTTGCTGGGGCGACAACTACTTCGGCCAGCTCGGTGCGCGGCGCCGCCTGCTCAGCGCGACGCCGGTAACCGTCGTAGTCAACGACCTGCTGTGGCGCAACAGCTTCGAATAGACGCGAACGCCACTGCGCACGTCGGACGCTGTCCGGCCTGCGAACCGGTCCACGTCACCGTGCGGCATTGGCGGCTGCCGCGGACCACTTCGTGGGAACTGCGGGACGGTCGCAAAGTACACTCATGGTTTTGCCGGAGTGATCCATGAAGCGGTCGTTGCAGGCCACCGTGGGTGCGGTGGTGCTCGGAATTGCCGGTGTCATCGCCTACTTCCATCGCGAGGGGCAGGCCGTCGCGCCGCCCGTGAGTGTTCCGGCGGCGCCGTCGCCGCCACAGCCAGCGCCGGAAAGGCGCAGCGTTGCAGTGCGCCCGCCCGCCGCCGCACGGCCTGTGCCATCGACGCCCAGCGCGCCGCGCACCGAGCCCAGAACCGATCCCGCTTCGGTCGCCGATGCCGCGGGCCGCTACGACGAACTGGCAAAAGCGGCGATGGCTGGCGACCAGAATGCCGCATGGCGCCTGGTGGATACGCTGTCGATCTGCCGGCAGGTGCCGGTCGACCAGGCCGATCTCGATGGCTATCTGAACGAAATTGCTGTTCATCGCGTAGCGAATCCGACGATTCCGGCTGATGCAGAGCAGGGCATCAGGGACATGTACCGCACCTGCGCTCCGCTGACGCCGGAACAGCGATCGTCCCTCGCGCGTTGGTTGGAACACCTCGGCAAGTTGGGCGACCCTCACGCCCAGGTGAGTTTCGTGCTGCAAGGCGCTCCCGAGGGGCGCGGTGGCGGCAAGTACTGGGCAGACCTCAAACACTATCGCGAGGTAGCGTCGCGGTGGCTGGACGCCAGCATCGCTTCCGGCCGCACCGATACACTGACCATTGCCAGCGCCTTGTACAGACCCGATCCCGCGAACAAGCTCTACGCGCCAGACCCCGTCAAGGCTTACGCGTACCTGCACGCCTACGTGCTGGCCGAAGGGCAACGCCCCGGCACGCGGTCCTACATCGACAGGATGGCGCGCGACCAGGAAACGATGACGCCCGAAGACATCGCCGCCGCGACGAAGGAAGGGGAGCGGATCTACCAGATGTGTTGCGCGCGGTAGTAGTCGGTGAGTTCGAATGACGAACGCCCGAGGTGCACGACAGGTACTGCCATGAGACGACCCGATCAGGACCGCTTCGACGCGTTCGCGCGCTACTTCGATGCTCTGGATCCATCGCTCACTGCCTTTGCCGAAAAGCACGGATTTGCGCTGGAAAAGAACGTCAACCGCGCGCCCTCGCGTATTCTCCGGCGGCAGGGCGGCGTCGAGCATGTCATTGGGATAAGCCTCGACGGCGACTGGCAGGCGATGGCGCTCAACGACGATCTTCCCTTGGCGTTTGGCATATGCGGGCATCATGAAGATCCGGTGGACCGCCGACGCCTCTTCCGGGCTGTTCGCGAACTGGCCGTCGTGCGATCGAGGGAGGTGCTCATCGAACGACTGCCGTCGCTGCTGAAGGAGTCCCTGAGCCAGTTCGAGATGTGGACCGAAACGTATATGCGTACGAACGTGCCGGCAATCGAGAACTGGCGGGCAATCTACGGAGAGGACATGTAATGGGTGCGGGTCGCGTCGTGTTCCGATGGTGCTGCTGGTGAGGCATGTGGGTCCCAGTCCATGGGCAGATGCCGCATTCGCCGTCTGCCTGTGGCGATTTGGTGCTACGTATTCGGTGGCGTCGATGGTGACATCCCGGAAGGCGAAGACACCACGGCCACGGAGTCCTACATGCAGGCCGCGGAGCTCCTTCTGCGCGCTGACGAACTGAGCCGACGTCGTGACAACGCGCTGCACGGCAATCTCGATGATGCCAAAGCGGTGGGCGAGCACTGGTCGATCTTCATGAACAACCGCGAGATGAGCCTGTTCTGGAGGTCCTTCCTGGCAGAGAGTGGTGAGTGCGCCTCGATCGAATTCATTCTCGACGATCTGTCGGCGCACCACGTAAAGGATTTCGTCGCCATCGGATACTGGCTGCACCGCTACATATTGCCCGTGTTTTGGAAGAACACGTGCGCCATCCGACTAAGAGTGCCTAACAAAACGCCGCGTAGTCTACAATGCGTCAGCCACAAAGAGTTGAGTGCTGACGGATGAGTAAGCTTGAGATCAAGGACGATCTATGGGACGTGATTCGGCGGCTACTTCCGCCGGAGCCAGATCGCCCGAAAGGTGGTCGGCCAAGAGTGCCGGATCGTGCTGCCATCAACGGCATCGTGTTTGTCCTGAGGACGGGGATTCCATGGGAGCATTTGCCGCTCCGGCTAGGCTATGGATCCGGCATGACCTGCTGGCGACGGCTGCGAGACTGGCAGCAGAGCGGTGTTTGGGATCGATTGCACAAGGAACTGTTGCGGCGGTTGCGTAGCTACGATCAGATCGACATGTCGCGAGTGAGTGTGGATGCAGCGAGTGTTCCTTCCCCCGGGCGGGGAGGAAACCGGTCCAAATCCTACCGATCGAGGAAAGTTGGGGTGCAAAAGGCACGTTGCGGTCGATGCCAGGGGCACGCCGCTCTCGTTCCTCATCAGCGGCGCGAACACGCACGACAGCAAGTGCTTCGAAGCCGTAGTCAATGCGTTACCTGCGGTTGGTGGTCTTCGAGGGCGTCCTCGGCGATGGCCAGACAAGGTTCATGCTGACAAGGGATACGACTACGAACATTGCCGACACGCGTTACGGCACCGTGGAATCGTCCAGCGTATCGCTCGGCGAGGCGTCGAATCTAGCCAGCGACTGGGCAAGCATCGTTGGGTCGTCGAAAGAACGTTTGCTTGGCTCAACCGATTCAAACGCCTTCGCATCCGGTATGAGCGCCGCCCTGAAATCTATCTGGCCTTCGGATTGCTCGCTTGCTCATTGATCTGCTGGCGTGCGATTGAACGGTTTTGTTAGGCACTCTAAGGACAAACACGGTGTGCTGCACTGGCTGGAACGCTACAGCCAGATAGCGTGCGGGAATGCTATTCCCTCGGCCGCTGAGTTGGGCGTGGCGGAGACCAGGATGCAGGCGATGGCACCGCGTCATTGATGCGGGCCGTTGACCTTCAATCGGGTATGCCGGACCAGCGTTGTCGCTGCACCCGCAATACCGCACTTCGTTGCGGATCGGCTTGTCTGGCAGTGGTCGAGTAAATGCTTGTTTCAAATGGTCTTTGACGTATGATCGCCGGCGCAGCGGCGCAGCGGCGCAGCGGCGCAGCGGCGCAGCGGCGCAGCGGCGCAGCGGCGCAGCGGCGTGCGGCGTGCGGCGCGGCGTGCGGCGTACTGGCAGTGCCGCATGACGCATGAATGCGGGGCCTCGGATTCCGGCGAACTGAACCGCGCCTCGGTGAGCCACATACGGAAGACATCGATCATGAGCAGAATCACGCACCTGTCCGACGGCGACCTTGAGGCGATGCTGGCTGATATCGAGTCCGATCGCGCCGAACGCAAGCAGTCGTTCAAAGGTGATTCGCCGAACAAGGTACGCGTGGACGTATGCGCCTTTGCGAACGATCTGCCGGATCATCGCGCCGCTGGCGTTGTGTTCATCGGAGTGAAAGATGATGGTACGCCGGCTGAACTGCCGATCACCGACGAATTGCTGCGCGAATTGGCGGATATCAAGACCGACGGGCGCATCCTTCCGCCGCCGACGCTGACTGTGCAAAAGCGGACGCTGCGCGGCAGCGACGTGGCTGTCATCGTCGTCGAGCCGTCCGATTCACCTCCGGTCCGATTTGACGGTCGCGTGCACATCCGTATTGGCTCTCGTCGCGGTATCGCGTCGGCGCAGGACGAGCGCATTCTTAACGAGAAGCGGCGATTTCGCGATCAGCCGTTCGACATCCATCCGGTGCCCACGGCGACGCTGGACGATCTGAATCGTCGCCTCTTCGAGGACGAATATCTTCCTTCCGCGTTCGCGCCGGACATCCTGGAAGCCAACGGGCGCAGCTACGAACAGCGACTCGCTGCGTGCAAGATGATTGCTTCCGCTGCGGACCCGACACCAACCGTGCTCGGCTTGCTGTGCCTGGGAATTCGAGGGCGCGACTTCCTTCCGGGTGCCTATGTGCAATTCCTGCGCATCGACGGGACGGACTACGATTCGCCCATCGTTGACGAGGCGCTTATCGATGGCCCCATCGGCCAGATGGTTCGCCAAATGGATGAGAAGTTGTCATCGCACAATCGCGTAGCAGTGGACTTCACTTCGGGCTCTACGGAGAGACGAGCGTCAATATACCCGCTGGTTGCACTGCAGCAGCTGACACGAAACGCCATTCTGCACCGCAGCTATGAAGCGACCAATGCACCCATACGCGTGTATTGGTTTGCTGACCGCATCGAGATTCAAAGTCCTGGCGGACCGTTTGGGACAGTGACTCCCGAGAACTTCGGGCAGCCGGGAATAACCGATTACCGCAATCCCAATGTCGCCGAGGCCATGCGCGTGCTGGGATTTGTTCAACGATTTGGCTTCGGGATCCAGCTTGCCCGTCGCGAGCTGTCCAGGAATGGCAATCCGGATCTGGAGGTCACTACCAGCGGTCAGTCAGTGCTGTGTCGGGTTCGTCCTGCGGGGGCGCAGCAATGAGCTGCCCAGTCATCACGTTCTTCAATAATAAGGGCGGCGTGGGAAAAACGTCGCTCGTATACCATATCGCCTGGATGATGGCTCTGCAGGGGCGTCGCGTCGTCGTTTGCGACCTTGATCCGCAGGCAAATCTCACCACGGCCTTTGTCCCGGAAGAAGACCTGGTGACGCAGATGGAAACGGCGTCGGATGCGCCACGCACGATTTACCGGTGCATCGAGCCGTTGACGAAAGTGGGGGATATCCGCAATCCCGAGCTGACGCCGATCAGCCAGAATCTGGCCCTGATTCAGGGCGACATCGCCTTGAGCAGCTTCGAGGACCAGCTGTCCGAGCAATGGCCTAAGGCCGCTGACAGCGGCGATCACTTCCGTCCATTCCGGGTACTGACGGCGTTCTGGCAAGTCATGCAGCTGGGAGCCAAGGCCTGGAACGCCGATGTGATCCTGGCGGATGTAGGCCCCAATCTCGGTGCGATCAATCGTAGCGTTCTGATTGCATCGGACTTCCTGGTCGTCCCGCTCGGTGCGGACTTGTTCTCGCTCCAGGGCCTTCGAAATCTGGGGCCAACATTGACGCGCTGGCGCCGCGACTGGAAGATCCGACTGGGAAATTGGCAGGCGCCGGATTTCCCCCTGCCGGAAGGGCACATGAAACCCCTCGGCTATGTCGTCCAGCAACACAGCGTGCGCCTGAGCCGGCCCGTGCTGGCCTACGATCGCTGGATCAACCGCATACCTGCGGAATATGCGCGCCAGCTCCTGGACGACAAGAATGCCGATCCGGAAGTCCGCCCGGCGAACGATCCCAATTGCCTGGCGACGCTCAAACACTATCGAAGTCTGGTACCAATGGCTCAGGAATCGCGCAAGCCGATCTTTTCATTGACGGTTGCGGACGGCGCCATCGGAAACCACCTCGCGGCGGTGAAACTGGCCTACGACGACTTCAAGGCGCTGGCGGGAAAGATCCTTGCCCGCGCGGGATGTTCGACGCAGTAGATCCGCGTCACCGCGAGCACGACTGCGCGGATCAGTCGCCAGCGTGACTGATCCGCGGGTCGCGCCGGCGGTTTAACTTTCCACCGGGGCCGCCAGCTTTTCCTTCAGCAGCTGGTTGAGCTGCTGCGGGTTGGCCTGGCCTTTGGTGCGTTTCATCACCTGGCCGACGAAGAACTGGAAGAGTTTTTCCTGGCCGCTGCGGTAGTCGGCGGTCTGGCCGGGGTACTCGGCGAGGACGGCGTCGATAGCGCTGGCGAGGGCGCCGGTGTCGGAGATCTGGCGCAGGCCGCGGCGGTCGATGATGCTGTCGGCATCGCCTTCGCCGGCCCAGATGGCGGCGAAGACGTCCTTGGCGATCTTGCCGGAGATAACCCCTTCGCGCTGTCGCTTCAGTAGCGTCGCCAGTGCGTCGGGCGTGATGCGGCTGGCTTCGATCGGCAGGGCCGCTTCGTTCAGCGCGGCAGCGACTTCGCCCAGCACCCAGTTGGCGCACAGCTTGGCCTCGCCCGGCAGTTGCGCCAGGACCGCGTCGAAGTAGTCGGCAGTAGCGCGATCACCGCACAGCTGCACGGCATCGAGCTCGGGCAGGCCCAGCTCCTGCATGTAGCGCGCGCGACGGGCGTCGGGCAGCTCGGGCATGGCGGCGCGCTCGCGCGCGATGTCGAGGGCGTCGACCAGGAGCGGCGGGAGGTCCGGATCGGGGAAGTAGCGGTAGTCGTCGGCCGATTCCTTGCCGCGCATCGGGCGTGTCTGGTGCTTGGCGGGGTCGTACAGGCGGGTTTCCTGGACGATGGCCTCTCCGTTCTCGATCGCGCGGATCTGGCGTTCAATTTCGTATTCGATCGCCTTTTCCACGAAGCGGAAGGAGTTGACGTTCTTGATCTCGGTGCGCGTGCCGAGTTTCTGTT
Organism: Tahibacter amnicola; assembly: GCF_025398735.1. Classification (NCBI taxonomy): domain Bacteria; kingdom Pseudomonadati; phylum Pseudomonadota; class Gammaproteobacteria; order Lysobacterales; family Rhodanobacteraceae; genus Tahibacter; species Tahibacter amnicola. The sequence continues at coordinate 6,378,694 of NZ_CP104694.1, read as the reverse complement.
CGCCCGCCGGGCGCACGGAAACGTTGGCGTCGCAGCGGAACGAGCCTTCCTGCATGTTGCCGTCGCAGATGCCCAGCCAGCGCACGAGCGTGTGCACCGCGCGCATGTAGGCGACGGCTTCCTGGGCCGAATGCATCACCGGCTCGGAGACGATTTCCAGCAGTGGAATGCCGGCGCGGTTGAGGTCGATGCCCGTCTGTGCGTGGAAGGCGTCGTGCACGGACTTGCCGGCATCCTCCTCCAGGTGCGCACGCTGGATGGCGACTTCGAAGGTATGTCCATCGTCCATGCGAACCGCCAGGCGGCCCTCGGCAACGATCGGCAGTTCGTACTGGCTGATCTGGTAGCCCTTGGGCAGGTCCGGATAGAAGTAGTTCTTGCGGGCGAATACCGATTGCGACGCGATGCGCGCGTTGATCGCAAGACCGAAGCGGATGGCTTTGCGGATCGCCTCGCGGTTAGGCACCGGCAGGGTGCCGGGCAGGGCCACGTCGACCATGCAGGCCTGGGTGTTCGGCTCGGCGCCGTAGGCCGTGGCCGCGCCGGAGAAAAGTTTGCTGGCGGTGCTCAGCTGGGCGTGGATCTCCAGGCCGATCACCGGTTGCCAGGCGCGCGTCATGGGAAGCCCTCCGGACGTTGTTGGTGCCAGTCGGTCATCTGCTGGTACTGGTGGCCGACGTTGAGCAGGCGGCCCTCGGCAAAGGCCGGGGCAATCAGCTGCAGGCCCACGGGCAGGCCCTGGCTGAAGCCGGCGGGCAGCGAAATCGCGGGCAGCCCGGCGAGATTGACGGCCACCGTGTTGACGTCGGCGGCGTACATCGCCAGCGCATCATCGGATTTTTCGCCGATCTTGAACGCAACCGTCGGCGTGGTCGGACCGGCAATGAGGTCGACACCAGCGAACGCCGCGGCAAAATCCGCGGCGATCAGACGGCGCACTTTCTGGGCACGCAGGTAATAGGCGTCGTAGTAGCCTGCCGACAACACATAGGTTCCCACCAGGATGCGGCGCTGCACTTCGGCACCGAAGCTTTCGGCGCGGCTACGGCTGTAGAGATCGTCGAGCGAGCGCGGGTCGGCGCTACGGTGGCCGTAGCGAACACCGTCGTAGCGGGCTAGATTGCTCGAGGCTTCGGCAGGGGCGATGACATAGTAGGCCGCGATCGCGTGATGTGCGTTGGGCAGGGGAATGTCGACGAGCGTGGCGCCCAGCTCCTCCAGGTGCTTGAGCGCCTGCTGGGCGGTGGCACCGACCCCTTCGTCGACGCCAGAGCCGAAGTACGGTGTCGCCACGCCAATGCGCAGGCCGCGCAGCGGCTGGTCGAGCGTGGCCATGACGTCATCGACGGGACGGTTGGCGCAGGTGGCGTCGCGCACATCCGGTCCTGCGATCACGCGGAAGACTTCGGCGCAGTCGGCGGCGGAACGGGCGAGTACGCCGCCGCAATCGAGGCTGGAGGCGTAGGCCACCATGCCGTAGCGCGAGACGCGTCCGTAGGTCGGCTTGAGTCCCGTGATGCCGCAGAACGCGGCGGGCTGGCGGATCGAGCCGCCCGTGTCGGTGCCGGTCGCAAAGGGCACGATGCCGGCGGCAACGGCGGCCGCCGAGCCGCCGGACGAACCGCCCGGAACGCGATCGCGGTCCCACGGGTTGCGCACGGCGCCGTAGGCGCTGTTCTCGTTGGACGATCCCATCGCGAACTCGTCGCAATTGGCCTTGCCCAGGGTCACGGCGCCGGCCTGGTCAAGCTGTTCGGCGACATGGGCGTCGTAGGGCGGAACGAAATTCGCCAGCACCTTCGACCCGCAGGTGGTGCGCAACCCTTTTGTGCAGAAAATATCTTTGTGAACGAATGGTACGCCGGTCAGGCGCGCTGCGGTGCCGGCCGCGCGTCGCTGGTCTGCTACGCAAGCGGCAGCGCGGGCGCGTTCGGCGTCGAGCGTGATCAGGGAATTGAGGCCCGCGTGCTGTTCCGCGCGGGCCAGGAAGGCATCGGTGAGCGCCGCCGCGCTGGTTTCACCCGCGGCCAGTGCATCCGCCAGGGCAGTAACAGTGCCGGCACTCATTCGATCACCTTCGGTACGACGTAATAGCCCGCCTGCGAATCGGGTGCGAGCGCGAGCAGTTCGGCGTGACGATCCGTCTCGGTCACCGCGTCGTCGCGCAGGTTGGCGGTCTGGCCGAGCGGATGGGCGAGGGGTTCGAGCCCGTCGACGTTGGCGGCGGCGAGTTCGTCGAACAGATCCAGCACGCGTTCGAGATCATTGCGAAGAGTGTCCACCGCGGCATCCGGCACGGCCAGACGAGCGAGTCGGGCGATGTGGCGCACGGTATCGTTGTCGAGATGCATAAGCGTATGGTCCAGGGGTGAGCGGTCGAACTTAACATGTCGCTGCAATGCACCAAAGCGCATAACCCGGCTGGGGAAATCCCTCGGGCTGCGGCCAAAAATGCTTTCTTAACGCGACGTTAGCTTGCGTCCGCGGGGACTCGACACTAGACTGTGCGACTCTCTCCGCATCCTAATCCTGCCTGCGGGCTCCCATGTTCAAAAGCCTTCGCGGACTCTTTTCCAACGACCTTTCGATCGACCTGGGCACGGCGAACACGCTGATTTACGTGCGTGGCCAGGGCATCGTGCTCAACGAACCTTCCGTGGTGGCGATCCGCCAGGATCGCGGTCCGGGCGGCCCCCGCAGCGTTGCGGCGGTGGGCGGTGACGCCAAGCGCATGCTCGGCCGTACGCCCGGTTCGATCGTGGCCATCCGCCCGATGAAGGACGGCGTCATCGCCGACTTCACCATGACGGAAGCGATGCTGCAGCACTTCATCAAGCAGGTGCACCGGTCCAGCCTCCTGCGGCCCAGCCCGCGCGTGCTGATCTGCGTGCCCTGCGGCTCGACCCAGGTCGAGCGCCGCGCGATCAAGGAATCGGCCGAAGGCGCCGGCGCGCGCGACGTGTTCCTGATCGAGGAACCCATGGCAGCGGCCATCGGCGCCGGTATCCCGGTGCACGAGGCGCGCGGCTCGATGGTGCTGGATATTGGCGGCGGCACCTCGGAAGTGGCCGTCATCTCCTTGAATGGCATCGTGTATTCCCAGTCGGTGCGCATCGGCGGCGACCGCTTCGACGAAGCCATCGTCAACTACGTGCGCCGCAACCACGGCACCCTGATCGGCGACGCCACGGCGGAGCGGATCAAGCTGGAAGTGGGTTGCGCCTATCCGCAGAGCGAAGTGCGCGAGATCGAAGTCTCCGGCCGCAATCTGGCCGAAGGCGTGCCGCGCATGTTCACGATCAATTCCAACGAAGTGCTCGAAGCCCTGCACGAGCCGCTGGCCGGTATCGTCTCGGCGGTGCGCAGCGCGCTGGAGCAGACCCCGCCGGAGCTGTGCTCCGACGTGGCCGAGCGCGGCATCGTGCTGACCGGCGGTGGCGCCCTGCTGCGTGACCTGGACCGCCTGATTTCCGAGGAAACCGGCCTGCACGTGCAGGTGGCCGAAGAGCCGCTGACCTGCGTCGCCCGTGGCGGTGGTCGCGCACTGGAGCTGATCGACCTCCACGGCAGCGATTTCTTTGCCGGCGAGTAGACCAGCCCGTACCGGCAGGCGCGCCGGTCGCCTGGCAGTGTGTTGTTGAACATCGGAAGGGCAACGCCCTTCCGCGCAAGGCCAAGGATCATGGCAGGCCGTTGCCGCAGCCCGGCAACAGGCCCAGCGGGATAGGACCCGAATCGGCAGTCACCTCGTTTCCGCCGCGGCGCCTGCAGCGCGCCCGCTTTCACTGAGTACGATCGAATCCACGCATGGCGCTCGCCCGCACCGACACCAGCCCCTTGTTTGGCTCCGGCGCGACCAGCACCCTGCGGCTGATCGTGTACCTGTCGGCCTGCGTGGCCTTGATGGTGGCTGACCACCGCGGGCAGTACCTGGCGCAACTGCGCCAGTACCTGCACCTGATGATCGAGCCGGTCTACCACGCCGCTGCCCTGCCGGCGGACGCCGCACGCGCGGTACGCAAGGCGGTGGCCGACCGCTCGGCGCTGACCGAAGAGAACCAGCGCCTGCGCGAGGCGCTGCTGCTGACCCAGGCGCGACTGAACCGCCTGGATTCAGTGGCGGAGCAGAACACCCGCCTCAAGGAGCTGCTCGAAGTGCAGCACTCGGTCGGCATGGGCGTGCAGCTGGCCAAGCTCGTCGACATCGTGCTCGATCCGTACCGCCAGCGCATCATGCTCGACGTCGGCGCCAACCAGGGCGTGGTGCTGGGGCAGGCCGTGCTCGACGCCTACGGCGTGATGGGGCAGATCAGCGAGGTTCTGCCCAATACAGCGACGGCCATCCTGATTACGGACCCCACCCACGCGATACCGGTGACCGTGGATCGCACCGGCCTGCGCACGGTGGCCTACGGCAGCGGGTCGAGCGACCGGCTGGATATTCCCAATATCCCGTTGAGCGCGGACATCAAGCCGGGCGACAAGCTGGTCACCTCGGGCCTGGGCGGGCGCTTCCCGGCCGGCTTCCCGGTGGCTGAAATCACCTCGGTCGGCACGGATTCCAGCGGCATGTTCGCCGCCGCCGTCGCACGGCCCTCCGCGGCGCTCGAACGCAGCGGCGAGGTGCTGCTGCTGCGGCCGCTGACCGACCCGGTCGGCCCGCCGGCCCTGGTCGATCCGGGTGGTCCGCCGGCGCCGCCGCCTGAGGAAGCGACGGTCACTGCGGATGCGAAGGTGCCGCCGCCATGATCCGCCGCGCCCATTTCTGGCTCTTCCTCGCCACCCTTGTCGCGGCCTGCCTGCTGCAGCTGGCGCCGTTGCCCGCCCTGTTGCTGCCGTTCAAGCCCTACTGGCTGGCCCTGGTGCTGATCTACTGGTCGCTTGAGGAGCCCGACAACATCGGACTGGGTCGTGCCTTCCTGTTCGGCCTAGTCGGCGACGTGCTGCAGGGCGATCTCCTGGGCGACCAGGCACTGCGGTTGGTGGCGCTGGTCTTTATCGTGCTGCGCTTCCGTGCGCGGCTGCGTTTCTTCCCGATCTGGCAGCAGTCATTGGCGGTACTGGGCCTGCTGCTCAACGACCGGGTGCTGAGCCTGATGGTGCGTGCCTTCTCCGGCGCGCCACTGCCGCCGCTGTCGTTCTGGTACGCCCCCGTCATCGGCATGCTGGCCTGGCCCTGGATCTTCCTGCTGATCGACGACCTGCGCGCGCGGCTGCGCGTCCATGAGGCATGAGAAGCAAGCGCCCCGCGATCAAGGACAACCCGCGCGAGGTCGCGCTGTTCCAGCGCCGCGCGATCACCGGCTTCGCGATCATCGTGCTGCTGCTCGGCGTCCTGGGCGGGCGGTTCTTCTACCTGCAGGTCGTCCGTCACGAGGAATTTGTCACGCGTGCGGACCAGAACCGCATCAAGCTGCGGCCGATCGCGCCGGCCCGCGGGCTGATCTTCGACCGCAACGGCGTGCTGCTGGCCGACAACACGGCCGCATTCCGCCTGGAGGTCATCCCCGAGCGGGTCAAGAATCTTGATGCGACGCTGGAGGCGCTCGGCGAGGTGGTGCCTCTGACGCCCGAGGACATCAAGCGCTTCAAGGATCACCGCCGCGGGCGCCGCGGCTTCCAGAGCCTGCCGTTGCGCTTTCGCCTGAGTGACGACGAGGTTGCCCGTTTCGCCGTCAATCGCTGGCGCTTCCCGGGCGTGGAGGTCGTGCCCTACCTGACCCGCACCTATCCGCGTGGGGCCGAGTTCGGCCATCTGGTGGGCTATGTCGCCCGTATCGACGAGGACGACCTGGCCCGGCTCGACGCCCGCGCCGATGGTGCCGATCTGCAGGCCCGATATGCCGGTACCACTCACATGGGCAGGACCGGCATCGAGCGCTACTACGAAGATCTTCTGCACGGCGAGCCGGGCTATGAGAAGGTCGAAACCAACGCCGATGGCCGTGCCCTGCGCGTGCTCGACCGTGTTCCGCCCAAGCCCGGCAAGAACCTGTACCTGTCGATCGACGTGCGCCTGCAGGAGGCCGCCGAGGCGGTGTTCGAAGGCAAGCCGGGATCGGCTGTCGCGATCGATCCGCGCAACGGCGAGGTGCTGGCGATGGTCAGCGTGCCCAGCTATGACCCGAACCTCTTCGTCAACGGCATCAGCCATACCGATTACCGCCTGCTGACCAGCTCCCCGTTGCGCCCGCTGCTGCACCGCGCCCTGGTGGGAACCTACAAGCCCGGCTCCACGGTCAAGCCGTTCATGGGTGTGGCGGGCCTGGAGCTGGGTATCCGCAGCCCGCAGGACACCGTGTACTCGACCGGCGAGTTCCACATTCCCGGCCAGCAGCGCGGCTATCGCGACTGGCGCAAGGGCGGTCACGGCCATGTGGACCTGGTCGAATCGCTGGCCCAGTCGGTCAACACCTACTTCTATTCGCTCGCCCTGGACATGGGCATCGACCGCCTGTCCGCCTACCTGGGGCGTTTCGGCTTTGGCAAGCCCAGCGGGATCGACCTGATCGGCGAGGGCAGCGGCATCCTGCCGTCGCGCGAATGGAAGCGGGCGATGTTCGACAAGCCCTGGTTCCCGGGCGAAACCGTGATTGCCGGCATCGGGCAGGGGTTCTGGGTGGTGACGCCGGTCCAGCTGGCCAATGCCACGGCGATCTTGGCAGCGCGCGGTGCGCGCCATCCGATCCACCTGCTGCGCGCCACGCAGGACGGTTTCAATGCCCCGATCGTGATGGCGCCGCTGCCACCTCCCGAACCGAGTTTCATTGTCAACATGACCCACTGGGACGCGGTGCGCGACGGCATGGTCGCCGTGGTCAGCGGCCCGACCGGTACGGCCAAGCGCGTGTTCGCCGATGCGCCGTACAGCGCGGCCGGCAAGACCGGCACCGCGCAGCGCTTCTCGCGTACCGGCGATGAAGTGGACACGCGCGGACTCGACGAAGCGCAGCGGCACCAGGCCTTGTTCGTGGCCTTTGCCCCGGTGGAAGAACCGCAGATCGCGCTGGCCCTGGTACTGGAGTTCGGCGCCAGCGGCTCGGCCGACGCGGCGCCACCGGCGCGGCAGATCCTCGATGCCTGGCTCAATCCCCCGCCGGAGCGGTCCGATGATCGAACAGCTGGCCAATCGACTGGTCGCCCTGGCGCGCCGGCATGCACGCCAGCCGCGCCTGGACCTGCCCCTGCTGCTGGCCCTGATGCTGGTCGGCACGATTGGCCTGGTCACGCTCTACAGCGCCGGTGACAAGGAATCGACGATCGTCATCAATCAGGGCATGCGCTTCGTGCTCGGCGGCATTGCGCTTCTGGTGGTGTCGCGTATTCCGCCCGGCACCCTGCGCAACTGGACGCCCTGGCTGTACGGCGCGACGGTCCTGCTCCTGGTTGCCGTGGAGCTGTTCGGCGAGGGGCGGGGCTCCAACCGCTGGCTCGACCTCAAATTCGTCCGCTTCCAGCCTTCGGAAATGATGAAGCTGTCGATGCCGATGATGGTGGCCTGGTATCTCCACACCCGGACGTTGCCTCCGAGCTGGCGCGATCTGCTGGTCGTGGCAATCCTTATCGCCGTGCCGGCCGGGCTCATCGCGGAGCAGCCGGACCTTGGCACCTCGCTGCTGGTGGCCGCCAGCGGCGCGTTCGCGCTGTTCCTGTCGGGTCTTTCCTGGTGGCGCATCGGCGGCATCATCAGCCTGGCGGTCGGCGCCATGCCGGTGGCCTGGCATTTCCTGCACGAGTACCAGCGCAATCGCGTACGCATGTTCATGAATCCGGAGGCCGACCCGCTCGGTAACGGCTGGCACATCATCCAGTCGGAAATCGCGGTGGGCGCCGGCGGGGTGTTCGGCAAGGGTTGGCACCAGGGCAGCCAGTCGCGACTGGAATTCCTGCCGGAACACACCACCGACTTCGTCTTCTCGGTGTTCAGCGAGGAATTCGGGCTCGTCGGCGTGCTGCTGCTGCTGGCGCTCTACATCTTCATCATCGGCCGCAGCCTCTGGATCGCGGCCAATGGCAAGGACACCTATTCGCGCCTTCTGGCCGGCGCGATCGCGATGTCGTTCTTCGTGTACGTGATGGTCAATGGCGGCATGATCACCGGGTTGCTGCCGGTCGTGGGCGTACCCTTGCCGCTGGTGAGCTACGGCGGAACGTCCGTGGTGTCGTTGCTCACCGGATTCGGCGTGCTGATGTCGATCCACGCGCATCGCAAGCTGGTGCGTTGAGACGGCGGCGGGCTACGCTGCCGGGCTTCTCCGTTCCCCTCCGTGCCGGGCGATCTCATGTTCAATCCCGCAGTCGATTTTGGTCCCTGGCAGGCGCGGCTGCGAGCCAGCGGCCGCGTGCTGATTCCGGATGCCCTGGATCCCGCGCTGACCGGCGCCCTGGCCCAGGCGCTGGCAGACGTCGCCGACTGGGATCTGGCGATCCGCGACGGCGATACTTCGCGGCTGGCCCGTGCCGGGGAAACCCCGGCCGAGGCGCGGGCGGCGATGATCGCCCGGGCGGCAGCCGACGCACGCGGCCGCTACGCCTTCGCCTACGACAGCTGCATGCTGGTCGAGCGCTACCTCGCCGGGCATGCGCCCGGCAGCCTGCTGCACCGGCTGGTGGACATGCTTCACGCGCCGCCGGTGCTGCAGTTCATCCGCGAGCTGGTCGGCGATCCGGCGATCCGGCGCGTGCTGGTCCAGGCCACGCGCTACCTGCCGGGGCATTTCCTGCGCCGGCACGACGACACCAACGACCCGGGCCAGGACCGCCGCTATGCCTTCGTGATCAATCTGGGCCGCGACTGGCAGGCCGACTGGGGCGGGTTGCTGCAGTTCCTGGATGCGGAAGGAAATGTGGTCGACACCTTCGTGCCGCGCTTCAATTCCCTGTCGCTGTTCCGGGTTCCGCAGTCGCATGCGGTGTCGCTGGTCGCGCCGTGGGCCGAACAGCCGCGGCATGCGTTGACCGGCTGGTTCATGGCCTGACAGGGGCCTGTCTGATGTGACAGGTAAGAAGTGCCGACAACCGGCACATCGGGTCGGTGGGAATCGCGCTACTATGCCCCACGTACCCGGCGGGAGGGGTCATGGCGAACGCCCGTACACGCTACGACACGATCAGCGAATTCATGCAGCGGGAGCACGACGCCACCGGCGCGCTGCTTTACGCCAAGCCCAGCGTGCAGATCAACGGCACGCCGTTCCTGTTCTATACCAACACCGGCATGGCATTCCGCCTGTCTGCGAAGGCGCGCGATTATGCCCTGGCATTGCCGGGCTCGACCGTCTGGTCGCCGCTGGGTGCGGCGCAGGCAAGCAGCCCCTGGGTGCTGGTGCCTGCGTCCCAGTTCCTGCGCTGGGATCGGCTGGCCATCGATGCGCTGCGCCATGCGGAGGCCGGTGATACGCGCCGCCCGCAGGCGCTGCCCAGCCAGGGGCCGCCACCGCTGCCGCCCGCCGCGCACCGCTGGCGCGACAGCATCAAGAACCTCATGGAAAAGGCCAGCGCCCTGCGCCTGGTGCGCTGAGCCGGACCGATCTCACAGCTTTGCCGTAACGGCGCCGTACGCGCCCGGTTGTACGCGTCACGTCGTGCTACCCTACCGGCCTGTAACACTCGGATCGGTAGCGACTGACTCGTTCCGGCCGCACCGGGCTTGCTTCCCGTTCGACCTGTAGCGCTGCTACAGGCCTCATTCCGAAGCGCGCCCGGCACGACCGGCCGTTCGCCAGCCTCTGCCGCTTCTTCGGTTACAGGCCACTAGCACCCGTTTGTCTACCTGTGGTGACCAGGTTCGCACGATGCCCGTTTTTTCCCGTGTTTTCTTCACGTTGACCTGCGCCTTCCTCACCGGGAGCGCCGCCGCCACCACCCAGACCCCAACGGTTCCCGACGCCCAGCAGGCCTTCGCCGCCGAGCAGGCGCGTGAGTTCGGGCTGGATGAAAAAACCGTTCTGGCGACGCTGGCCAAGGCCCAGTACCAGCAGAGCATCATCGACGCGATGACGCGCCCGGCCGAGGCCAAGCCCTGGAAGGCGTACCGCCCGATCTTTATCACGGATGCGCGCATCCGTTCCGGCATCGAGTTTTACCGGGCCAATCGCGAGCTCATTGAACGAATCTCGACCCAGTTCCACGTCGCGCCGGAGATCATCGTCGCGATCATCGGCATCGAAACCAGCTACGGCAAGAATATCGGCAAGTACCGCGTGCTCGATGCCCTGGCAACACTGTCGTTCCATTATCCACCACGGGAAAAATTCTTCCGCGGTGAATTGTCCCAATTGCTTCGTCTGGACGCCGACCGTCTCGCCTATCCGGTGGAGGAGCTCAAGGGATCCTATGCGGGAGCGATGGGATGGGGGCAGTTCATGCCCACGTCCATCGCCAAGTACGCGCAGGACTACGACGGTGACGGCCGCATTGACCTGTGGAATTCCGTGCCCGACATCCTGGCCAGCGTCGCCAACTACTTCCAGAGTTTCGGCTGGGAAGACGCGGGCATCGTGGCGGTCCGCGTGGAACCGGCCGCGGGCGCCCGCGAGATCACGCCGGCCAACAGCGAGCCGGTCTATCCGCTCGAGCAGCTGAGCGCCTGGGGCTATGCCACCACGCTGGACCTGGACCCGCAGCGCCCGGCCACCCTGCTCAAGCTGGAAGCGGAGGCGGGCACCGAATACTGGGTGACGTTCAAGAACTTCCACGTCATCACCCGCTACAACAAGAGTCCGCTGTACGCCATGGCGGTGATGCAGCTGGCCGAATCCATCGCTGCTGGCGTGTCGGAGCCCGTGCCGTGAATAAAGTCCGGTTGGCGGTCGTTGCGTTGGTGGCCCTGGGCGTGAGTGCCTGCGGCGGCCGCCGGAGCCATCGTCCGCCGCCACCGCCGCCGTCCCCGACAGCCCCCAGTGCCTCGACGCATGAACCGGTAGACGATACGCGCCGCGCGCAAGCCGACCGTTACCGCGAGGCGCAGGACAGCGGCCCAAGCAAGGCGATTGACGTCGCCACGATTCCCGAGCCGACGCCCCAGGCCGAACCGCTGTCGCGCTATGGCAACCGTTCGCCGTATTCGGTGCTGGGCAAGACCTACCATGTCCTGCCCAGCGCCAACGGGTATGTCGAACGGGGTATCTCCTCGTGGTACGGCAACAAGTTCCACGGCTACATGACGTCCAGTTTCGAACCGTACGACATGTACAAATTCACGGCGGCCCACAAATCACTGCCGCTGCCGAGCTGGGCGCGGGTGACCAATCTGGAGAATGGTAAAAGTGTCGTCGTGCGCATCAATGACCGCGGCCCCTTCCATGACAACCGCCTGATCGATCTCTCCTATGCTGCCGCCGTGAAGATCGGCGTGTGGCCCAAGGGCACGGGGCTGGTGGAAGTGCGCACCATCGGGCCGGGCGAGGCGAAGGCGGAACTGCCGCCCAGCACGTTCGCGCGCATGCCGCCGCGGCCCAAGCCCGCTCCCAAGCCCGTTCTCGCGGCGCCGCGGCCGGTGCCGCCGCCCGCGCCGGGCAGCGAACCGCATATCTACCTGCAGGTCGGGTCCTACGGCGAAGCGGCCAATGCTGCGCGCGTGGCCCGGCGCATGGAGGAGGCAAACCTGGGCGCTGTCCAGGTCGTCGAGGCCGATGTGAACGGGCGCAAGGTGCGTCGCGTGCGCATCGGGCCCCTGCGCAATGTCGACGAAGCGGACCACCTCACGTCGGAAATCCGTCGCATGGGCCTGGGAGATGCCCGGGTGGCCATCGACTGATGCCGCCGCGCCGGGAACCAAATCGCCCCGCTCCGGGCATCGATCGGCCATCCAGGTCGATTAAGCTTCGGGGCCCAACGCCGGCCGCGTGCCGGGTGACCGTCCTGTTCCACTCCCAAAGCGCCAATCGAGCGCGGATCTAGAGAGTCTCCACTGATGTCCTTTACGCGCCACCTGCTCGCCGCATTCGTCATCACCCTTGCCGGTCACGCCTCCGCCCAGGCACCGGCGCCCGCCGCAACCCCTACGGCCACCGCCACGCCGCGACCGGCGGTGCCGACCGCGTTGAACGTGCCGGTCCCGCCGCCGCCCACGCTTGATGCCACGGCCTGGGTGCTGATGGACTACGCCACCGGCCAGGTGCTGGCCTCGGCCAATCCGGACCAGCGCGTCGAACCGGCGTCGATCACCAAGATCATGACCTCTTATGTCGTCTCGGCCGAGCTTGCCGCCGGCAAGGTCAAGCCGACGGATGAAGTGCACATCAGCGAGAACTCCTGGCGTGGCGGCGGCGGTGGAACCGACGGCTCCACCAGCTTCCTGGGTGTCGGTACGAAGGTGAAACTGCACGACGTGCTGCTGGGCATGATCGTGCAGTCGGGCAATGACGCTGCTATCGCCCTGGCCGAGCACGTGGCGGGCTCCGAGGCGGTGTTCGCCCAGCTCATGAACCAGTACGCCCAGCGGCTGGGGCTCAAGGACACCCACTTCGTCAACGCCAGTGGCCTGTCCAGCCCGGAGCACTACACCACGGCACGGGACGTTGCCACGCTGTCGCGTGCGCTGATCCGCGACTTCCCGGAGGATTACAAGATCTACGCAATGAAGGAGTTCGAGTGGAATGGCATCAAGCAGCACAACCGCAATACGCTGTTGTGGCGCGATGCCTCGGTCGATGGCATCAAGACCGGCCATCACTCCACGGCCGGATTCTGCCTGGCGGCCTCGGCCAAGCGGGGTGAAGAGCGCCTGATCACCGTCATCATGGGCACCAAGGGCGAAAAAGCCCGCGCCGACATGACCCAGGAACTCCTGAACTACGGTTTTCGCTTCTACGAAAGCCACCAGCTGTACGCGGCCGCCAGGCCAATTGCCGAGCCGACCCTGTGGAAGGGCGAGTCCAACACCATCAAGCTGGGCGTGGCCGAAGACGTCACCGTCACGCTGCCGCGTGGACGCTATGGCGACCTCAAGGCGGCGATGGATGTGCCGGGCCGCTTCGTGGCACCGTTTACCAAGGGCCAGAAGCTCGGTACGTTGAAGATCACGCTCGACGGCAATGTGCTGACGGAACGGCCGATCATCGCCATGGAGGAGTACGGCGAGGGCGGGTTCTTCAAGCGGCTGGGAGACGGCGTGATGTTGTGGTTCAAGAGCGACGAGGCGGTTCAGCCGTCGGCGCAACCGGATACGAAGTGATGCGAAACCTGGACGATCTGCAACCCGAATCACCGCAACAGGGCTTCCAGTTCCCGGGTGTCTTCGAGATCACGGCGCTGGGCAATGCCACGGCGGACCTGGCCAACAAGGTGCCGGCCATTCTCGACGGCATCGGCCTGACGGTACTGGCCGGCAGTACGCGCACGCGGCCCTCGCGCGAGGGCAACTACCTGGCCGTGAGCGTCAGCTTCACCTGCCCGACGCGGGAGAAATACGACGCCGCCCACGCCGCCCTTCGGGCCGATCCGGATATCCGTTGGACCCTGTGACCGCGCCCACGTGGCACGGTTGTTGGATACTGCCATGCACGCCCTCACATCGGCGGCACCTGCCGCCGACGCCGCACACCCCGTGACCGATACCGCCGACCGAAACGACGTCCTTGTCCGCCGCCTGCCGGGGCTGTGGCCCTACGAGCCGGTGTGGCGCGCAATGCAGGCCTTTACCGATCGCCGTGACGACGCCACGGCGGACGAACTGTGGGTGCTCCAGCACGAACCGGTATTCACACTCGGCCAGGCCGGCAAGCCGGAGCACGTGCTGGCGCCCGGGGATATCCCGGTCATCCCGGTCGACCGGGGTGGCCAGGTCACCTACCACGGCCCCGGCCAGATCGTGGCCTATCCCCTGATCGACCTGCGCCGGCGCGGCATCGGCGTGCGCGCCCTGGTCGACCGGATCGAGCAGGCCATCATCGACACGCTGGGTGACTGGAATATCGAGGCGCTGCGCCGCGAAGGCGCGCCCGGCGTCTACGTCGGCGACGCCAAGGTCGCCGCCCTGGGGTTGCGCGTGCGGCGTGGCTGCAGTTTCCACGGCCTGGCCTTCAATGTGGCCATGGACCTGGAGCCCTTCCAGCGTATCAATCCGTGTGGTTATAAGGGTTTGGCGGTGACCCAGGTGCTAGACTTGGGCGGCCCGTCAAGCCTTGCGGTGCTCGAAACCACGCTGATCGAAGCCCTGTGTCGTCAGCTCGGTCTGACGCCGCGGGCCGCCGATCCCCACTTACCCGCGGCCGCGATCCCCGTGGCCGCCACCGCGTGAGTTCCATGGATAACTCCACACCCAAGGCCATTCCCATTGTCGTCGTCGGCGAGAAACAGCTCGGCGAAGACAAGATCTCCCGCAACCGCGCCGTGTTTGATTCGGCGCCGCGCCTGCGCAAGCCGGACTGGATCCGCGTGCGCATTCCGCCCGGCAATGCGGTGGCCAAGCTCAAGGCAAAGCTGCGCGAGAATCGCCTGGTCACGGTGTGCGAAGAGGCATCCTGTCCGAATATCCATGAGTGTTTCGGCAAAGGCACGGCCACGTTCATGATCCTGGGCGAGGTCTGCACGCGCCGCTGTTCCTTCTGCGACGTGGCCCATGGCCGCCCCAAGCCGCCCGATGCGGATGAGCCGCGCCATCTGGCCGAGACAATCCGCGACATGGGCCTGCGCTATGTGGTGATCACCTCGGTGGACCGGGATGACCTGCGCGATGGCGGTGCCCAGCATTTCGCCGACTGCATCCGCCTGGTGCGTGAGCAGAGCCCGTCCATCCAGATCGAGATCCTCACCCCGGATTTCCGCGGCAAGGGCCGCATGGAGCGGGCGCTGGAAATCCTCGCCACCGCGCCGCCGGATGTGTTCAACCACAACCTGGAAACGGTTCGCGAGCTCTACCGGGAAGTGCGCCCGGGTGCCGACTACGACTGGTCGCTGGAGCTCCTGCAGCGTTTCAAGGCACAGCACCCGAACGTGCCGACCAAGTCGGGCATCATGCTCGGTCTGGGCGAAACCTTCGAACAGGTGGAAGGTGCATTGCGCGATTTGCGGGCCCACGCGGTGGATATGGTGACCATCGGTCAATACCTGCAACCTACGCCGCATCACCATCCGGTAATCCGTTACTGGACGCCCGATGAATTCAAGGCGTTGGAAACTCTTGGCTACGCGCTGGGTTTCCAGCATGTTGCGTCGGGACCCATGGTTCGTTCGTCTTATCATGCGGACGAGATGGCGCACGCGGCAGGAATTACCCAGGTCGCGTAACCCGGAGCCGGGCCGTCGTAACGGCCTGGCGCGGTGATCGCACCGGTCGCGGAAGGGTCGGGTGCAGGCTGGCCCGATTCGTGGAACAACGAGCGCAGGCGTGCCCTGCGCCCGTTGACGGGCAAAGGGGGAGGGAACCTCCCGCCCGGCAGGCTGTCAGGGAACTTCCGGCCCTCCGGATGTTCCGCGGACCATGGAAGGTTCGCACGCGTATCCGGCAACGGGTTGCCGGGTGCGGCGGAACCCAATCGCGTTTCTGCGGAGATCGACATGCGCAAGACCCTTATCGCCCTCGCACTCCTCGCCTCCGGCCTTGCCGTGGCAAAGCCGACGACCCAGGAGGCGGGCGGAGCGCTGCTCAAGCCCGCGGAAGACCAGGCCGAGGCGGCCATCTGGGCGTCGCGGTTCCTGACGCGCTTCCACTACAAGGCCATGCCGCTGGACGATGCGATGTCGGTGAAGATGTTCGACGGCTACTTCAAGTCGCTCGACCCCGACCGCCTGTTCTTCCTGCAGTCGGACGTGGACAAATTCATGGCCACGCGTGACCAGCTCGACGATGCGATCTTCAATCGCGACCTGTCGATGCCGTTTGGCGTGTTTAACGTGTACCTCCAGCGTGTGGCCGAGCGCACCGCCTACTCGCGCAAGCTGCTGGAGAAGCCGGTCGACCTGACCGCACAGGAAACCTACGAGTTCGATCGTGAAAAGGCCGCCTGGCCCAAGGACGTCAACGAGCTCGACGACCTGTGGCGAAAGCGCGTCAAGAACGACGTGCTGCGCCTGAAGCTCGCCGGCAAGAAGGACGACGAGATCCGCAAGACCCTCGACAAGCGCTACGCCGGCTTTCTCGAGCGCGTCGGGCAGATCAACGCCGAGGACGTCTTCCAGACGTTCATGAACGCGTACGCCACCTCGATCGAGCCGCACACCAACTACCTCGGCCCGCGTGCCAGCGAGAACTTCGATATCGCGATGAAGCTCTCGCTCGAGGGCATCGGTGCGGTGCTGCAGCGCGAAGACGAATACACCGCCATCCGCGAAATCGTCCCGGGCGGCCCGGCGGCGCTGTCGGGCAAGCTCAAGGTCGGCGATCGGATCGTTGGCGTGGGGCAGGGCGAGCACGGCCCGATCAACGATGTGATCGGCTGGCGCCTGGATGACGTGGTCGAGCAGATCCGCGGTCAGAAAGACACCACGGTACGCCTGGAGGTACTGCCCTCCGACGCCGGCCCCGACGGCAAGCACACGCTGCTCTCGCTGGTGCGCAAGAAAGTCTCCATCGAGGAGCAGGCGGCCAAGAAGCAGGTGATCGAAATCAAGGACGGCGAGGCAACGCGCCGCATCGGCGTGATCCAGCTGCCGACGTTCTACCAGGACTTCGACGCCCGCCGCCGCGGTGACAAGGACTACAAGAGCGCCACGCGCGACACGGCCAAGCTGCTGGCCGAGCTCAAGTCCGAGAACGTCGACGGCGTGCTGATCGACCTGCGCAACAACGGCGGCGGATCGCTGTCGGAGGCGACGGAACTGACGGGCCTGTTTATCGACAAGGGGCCCGTGGTGCAGGTGCGCAATGCACAGGGCCGCGTCGAGTCGGAGGATGACACCCAGCGCGGCATGACCTGGGACGGCCCGATGGCCGTGATGGTGAACCGCGGATCGGCATCGGCCTCGGAGATCTTTGCCGCTGCCATCCAGGACTACGGACGCGGCCTGATCATCGGCGAACCGACCTTCGGCAAGGGAACCGTGCAGAACCTGGTCGATCTGGACCAGGTCGCGCAGAACGAGAAGCCTAAGTTCGGCGAGCTCAAGATGACCATCGCGCAGTTCTTCCGCATCAATGGCGGCACCACGCAGTTGCGTGGCGTCGTCCCGGACGTGCCCTTCCCGGATGCCGGCGATGCCCGCGAATTCGGTGAATCCAGCTACGACAACGCGCTGCCGTGGACTTCGATCACTCCCGCCGATTTCAACGCCGTGGCCGATCTCAAGCCGGTCGTGCCGCTGCTGATTTCGCGCCACGAGGCCCGCGTGGCCAAGTCCAGGGAATGGCAGTACTTCGCCGAGGACCAGTCGGAAATCAAACGCCTGCGCCAGGAAAAGACGGTGTCGCTCAACGAAGAGGTGCGCCGCAAGGAGCGCGACGAGCAGGAGGCGCGCAAGAAGGCTCGTGACGCGGAGAAGCTGGCCGCGCAGAACACGCGCTCGGATGGCGCTGCAGTCGGACAGAACAGCGCCAGTGCGTCGGCCGAGTCACTGGCCAACAGCGATGACGGCCTGCAGGCGGACGAGCGCAGCATCAAGAGCCAGGTCGAGCGCGAGAAGCTCGCCAAGGACCAGAAAGACATCGTGCTGGACGAGGCCGCCCATATCCTCGCGGATGAAGTTGGCCTGATCCGGGCGGATACCAAGCTCGCCCAGCAGTTGCTGCCAAACCGGGAAAAAATCGGCGTCGACTGACGCCTCGCCGCACTGTCTTATCTGCGAACACCGCCGCTTGCCGGCGGTGTTCGCGTTTCTGGCGGACGCGGCCGTCGTGCCCACCGGCGAAGCATCCGCCGGATGTGGCAGTTGACGCCAATTGCACAATGCGTTGAGATCGCTTTGCCGCGGCGGCGGAGGTTCTTCCGTCGTCGTCCTGGCATCGGTTCACAGGCGGTGGCATCCCCCGGGAGGCACGCATGCCAAGGACGCTATCGACGCCGGATTTTCGCGTCCTGTTCGAGTCGGCACCCGGTCTCTATCTGGTGCTGGCGCCCGACCTGACCATTCTCGCCGCCAGCGAGGCGTACCTTGCCGCCACGATGACCCGGCGTGAGGCCATCGTCGGCCGCTTCCTTTTCGACGTATTCCCGGACAACCCCGACGATCCCCAGGCCAGCGGGGAACGCAACCTGCGTACCTCGCTGGCGCGTGTGCTGGCCGACAAGGTCGCCGATGCGATGGCGATCCAGAAATACGACATCCGTCGGCCGGAGTCAGAAGGGGGCGGATTCGAAGAGCGTTTCTGGAGCCCGGTCAATTCGCCGGTGCTCGGACCCGATGGCGAGGTCCGCTACATCATTCATCGCGTCGAAGAAGTCACCGAGTTCGTCCGGCTCCGGCAGCAGGGGTCGGAGCAGGCGCAACGCGCGGAGAACTTCCGGATCCGCGCCGAACAGGTCGAGGCCGAGATCTTCGACCGGGCACGCGAAGTCCAGGCCGCGAACCGCCGCATCGAACAGGCCAACCAGGAGCTGGCCCGCCTGTACGCCAATGCCAAGGAACTCGATGAGCTCAAGACGCGCTTCTTCGCCAATGTCAGCCACGAACTGCGGACACCGCTCAGCCTGATCCTGGGGCCGGTGGAGCGTCTGCTCGGGCGCGATCTGCCCGAAGACGCCGCCGACGCGCTGCGTCTGGTCCAGCGCAGCGCGCAGACATTGCTGCGGCACGTGAATGATCTGCTGGACGTCGCGAAACTCGACGCCGGCAAGATGGCGGTGAGCTGGAGTGATGTCGATCTGTCGCGCCTGACGCGCCTGGTAGCCGCCCCGTTCGAGTCGCTCGCGCAGGATCGCGGTATCGCCTTCGCGCTCCACGTCGCGGCGGATGTGATCACACGGACGGATTCGGAAAAGTACGAACGTATTCTTTTAAATATTTTGTCCAATGCGTTCAAGTTCACGCCAGTACCCGGCTCGGTGGAGCTGCATCTGGCGCGCGACGACGATGCCGTCGTGCTCCACGTGGGCGACAGTGGCCCGGGTGTGCCGATGGAACTGCGCGAGGTGATCTTCGAGCCCTTCCGCCAGGTCGACGATGTACATACCCGCCGCTACGGCGGAACGGGCCTGGGGTTGGCCATCACGCGCGAGTTCGCCGAGCTGCTCGGCGGTGAAGTGACGGTGGCGGAGTCTCCCGCGGGTGGGGCACTGTTTACCGTGCGCCTGCCGTGGATCGCGGTGGCACACGCGCCAGCGGCGCCGGTGATGTCGGGCAGCCAGGGATGGTCCGTGGCGCAGCTGGTGCTCGGCGATCTGGCGCCGCATTCCCGCGCGGCTGCCGGTGGTCTTTCCACTGCGGTGGAAGACGAGCGCCCCATCGTGCTCGTCGTGGAAGACAACCTCGACATGCAGCATTTCATCTGCGATGCGCTCGCGCCGTACTACCGCACCGCAGGGGCGTGCACGGGGCACGAGGGGGTCGACGCCGCCGTGTCCCTGCGGCCGGACCTGATTCTCAGCGACATGATGATGCCGGACATGAGCGGCGAGGCCCTGACCCAGTCCCTGCGCGGCCTGGCGGAATTTGACACGGTGCCCATCATTCTCCTGACCGCCAAGGCGGACGATGCGCTCAAGGTTCGTCTGCTGCGCGCCGGCGTGCAGGACTTCATGACAAAACCCTTTCTGGTCGATGAGCTGCTGGCACGGGTGGCCAATCTGCTGGCGCTGTCGCGCGCACGCCGTGTGCTGCAGGACGAGCTCGCCTCGACCGAGGCCGACGTGATCCAGCTCGCCCGCGAGCTGGGGCTGCGCAAGCGCTCGCTGGAACAGGCGCTGGACAACCTGCACCAGCGTGATCTGGCTCTGCAGCGCCTGAACGATGAGCTGGAGCAGCGCGTCGCCGAGCGCACGGAGCAGCTGACCGCCGCGCGCGACGACCTGGAGGTGTTCTCCTTCTCCGCATCGCACGAACTGCGGGCGCCGCTGCGCCACCTGATGGGGTTCGCCGGCCTCCTGCGCGAACGGTACGGCTCGCGGCTGGACGAGGACGGCCACACGTTCCTGCGCTACATCATCGATGGCGGCCGGCGCATGACCGAGCTGATGGACGCGCTGCTGGAACTGGGACGCGTACGTCGAACCGAGGTGACCTGGAGCCAGATTGACCTGGCTGGCGCGATTGAAGAGGTGCGGCAGGAACTCAAGCCCGACTGGCAGCAGCGCCAGGTGGTATGGGAGATCGGGGCGCTGCCGGCGGTTGACGGTGATTCGCGCCTGATCAAGATCGTGCTGCGCAACCTGCTCGGCAATGCGCTCAAGTACTCGAAGGGGCGCGAGGTCGCGCATATCCGGATCGGTGCCGACGACAACGAGGATGGCACCGTGCACGTGTGGATCGCCGACAACGGCGTCGGCTTCGACATGCGCTTTGCCAACCGGTTGTTCGGCGTTTTCAAGCGGTTGCATTCACCCGAGGAATTTGCCGGTTCCGGCCTTGGGCTGGCCACCGCCAAGCGTATCGTCGAGAAGCACCGCGGTCGCATCTGGGCCGACTCGCGCGAAGGCGAGGGCGCCACGTTCCATATCCAGCTGGGCCGGCACCTCGCCGATGTTTCACCGGATGCCGTCCCCGGGACAGTGGCCGCCCGCGGCGGCATGCCATCCCGGGGTATGCCGGATCAGCCGTAGCGGCGCTGCAGGAACGCGTAGTAGGCGCGCAGGCCCTGTGCTTCGCCACCCTTGGGTTTGCCCGGGCGTTCGCCGTCGTTCCAGGAATAGACGTCCAGGTGCACCCAGGGCAGCGATTCGGGCACGAAGCGCTCCAGGTAGAGCGCCGCGGTAATCGCTCCCGCGTGGCGCGAGGCACCGGCGTTGGCGATGTCGGCGATCGAGGACTCGAGCAGGGTGAGATAGGGGCGCCATAGCGGCATGCGCCAGAGCGGGTCCTGCGTGACGCGGCCGGCTTCGAGCAGGCTGTCGGCCAGGTCGTCGCGATTGGCGAAAACGCCGGGCAGGTCCGGTCCCAATGCCACGCGCGCGGCGCCGGTGAGCGTGGCGAAATCCAGCAGCAGGTCCGGTTTCTGTTCCGCGGCATAGCTGATCGCGTCGCACAGCACCAGGCGGCCTTCCGCGTCGGTGTTATCAATCTCGACCGTGATGCCAGCCCGCGTGGTGATCACTTCACCCGGACGATACGCATTGCCGGCAATTGCGTTCTCGACGGCCGGCACCAGCAGGGTCAGGCGGATCGGCAGCCTGGTGCGCATGATCAGGCCGGCCAGGGCGATCGCGTGTGCGGCGCCGCCCATGTCCTTCTTCATCCAGCGCATGCCATCGGCCGGCTTGATGTCGAGACCGCCCGTATCGAAGCAGACGCCTTTGCCGATGATCACGACGTGCGGGCCCTTCTTGCCCCAGGTCAGCTCGGCCAGGCGCGGCGGACGGTGGCTGGCGCGACCCACGGCATGAATCGTCGGGAAATTGGCCTTGAGCAACTGGTCGCCGACCCACTCGCGGAACTTCGCTCCATGCTCGCTGGCCAGCTCCTGCATGTGACCGCACAGCTCGGCCGGACCCATGTCCTGGGTGGGCGTGTTGACGAGGTCACGAACCCGATAGACGGCTTCGGCCAATGGCGCCACGGCCTTCCAGGTGGCACTGTCGATCGACAGTCGCGCCGGGGCGCGACGGGCTTTGCGGTAGCGCGTGAACTGGTACGAACCCAGTGTCCAGCCCAGCGCGGCAGCGACCGGATCAAGCGTGTCGGTGGCGAGGCGGTAATCGCCCGCGGGCAGCCGCAGGGGCAGGCTGGCCAGCGCATACACATCGTCCCGGCGACTCCCGACGCCGGCCAGCACGCACCGTGTCGAACCGTCTTCGGCGGGCACCGCGATCAGGGCGCCGGCGTCGGGCTTGAACCCTTGTGCCTGCACCCATTGGCGGGCGGCATCACCCAGCGAGGCCAGCTGGGCCTCCAGCTGGTCGGCGCTGACGGGAATGAGCGCGACGGCGCGTGCGCCGCGACGGTGTTCAACCAATCCTTGCATGCGTATTCCTGGAACGTTCTGGAAAGAAAATCACCGACAACACGGATGCGCCGGTCGTTCGTCGTGCCTGGCTATGTCGCGTTGCTGTGGCCGGCCGCACAGGCCCATGACGTCCCAACCACGTCACCTTGTACCGCCCGGTCAACGCCCCGCCCCTGAAGCAACCGCCAACGTGCTGCGCCGTAGGTTGTGTTCCTAGTATGCCGGTTTCACGCGGCCAAACGCAGATCGAGCCAGTCCGCCAGTTCGCCCAGATGCGTGAAGCTCATGTCGGGTTCCGGCAGGTCGCCCCAGGCCGCGCCGGTGCGATTGATCCAGGCCGTGCGCAGGCCGGCTTCGCGGGCTCCGCGCACATCGAGCAGCGGGTCGTCACCGACGTGCAGCACATTGGCCGGTGCGACGCCGACCACAGCGCAGGCCGCGAGGAAGATCTCCGGCGCCGGCTTGGGCTTGCCGAATTCGCGTGCCGATACGCTGTGCGCGAAATGCGGGCGCAGGCCGATGCGATCCAGATCGGCGTTTCCGTTGGACAGGCTGACCAGCGGACAGCGCGCCGAAAGACGCGCGAGCGCGGGCAGGACGTCGTCGAAGAGGTCCACCTGGTTGCGCGCGGCGTAGAACGCCGCAAAGGCAGCCTCGACATGATCTTCGCCATAGCCGTGCGGTGTGAATGCGGCACGCAGGCTGAGTTTGCGCTGCTCGGTGAAGTCGTGTGCCAGGTGCGGGTTTTCGTTCGCGATGCGTTCGCGCAGGGCACGCATGCCCGCGACGGGGTAGGCGTCAGCCACCGACGGGCAGTGCTCGCGCAGCCAGCGGTCCAGTTGCTGCTCGGCGCGCAGCACGATGGGCGCGATCGGCCAGAGGGTGTCGTCCAGGTCCAGACTGATGGCAAGGATCTGCATGCGTCCGTCTTTAGTTGCCGACCTTGCCGTCCGCCTTGGCGTCGCGGGCCTGGTCCGCCCGCTCCTTGGCCGCCTGCGTGGCGGGCGAGGTGGGTGCGACGCGCGTCAGCGCCGCCGCCGTGGCGATGGGCGCCGAAACCGGCGTTTCATTGACCTTGGTTTCAATCATCGCCACGCGTGTGGCATCGGCATCCTTGAGATTGAGCCCGTCGGCGTAGGGCACCAGTTGGCGCTTGCGCAGCGTTGCCTTGGCGGACGGTGTTTCCAGCCAGGCGATGAACTCCTTCACCTCGGCGGCCTTTGCGCTGTCCTCGCGCAGGGCCAGATAGATCGGGGTGTAGAGCGGATAGCTGCCGTCGCCGACGCTGGCGGTGGACGGCACCACGCCTTCGACCTGGAGGATCTTGAGCTTGGCATTGCCGGCGGCGTTGGACAGCGTGCTCACGCCGAAACCGGCGGGATCGAGCGTAATCCCTTCTTCCAGTTTGGAAGTATTCAAATAAAGCCGTGGCGTCGCCACGCGCTGCTCGCCGTTCTTGAACAGCAGCGCGCGCAGGGCGTATTCCACGCCGTCGAGCGGGCCGGTAACCGCGTAGGCATTGATCGGCTGGTCCTTGCCGCCCAGGAGCTTCCAGTTGTCGGCGCGGCCGTAGTACACGCGCCAGATGTCCTTGAGCGTGATGTTGCTGACCGGATTGGACGGCGAGGTGAGGATCACCAGGCCGTCCCAGGCGATCGGGACGAAGGTCAGGCCGCTTTCCTCCGCGCGCTTGCCGTGTGCGGGACGCAGGCTGCCGGCAAAATCCGCGCTGCCGTTGGCGGCAGCGTCGATGCCGGAGATCGTGCTGAACGGCGTGACCTCGATGCGGATCTTCTTCTCGCGTTCGTACTGCCTGGCCAGTTCCGTCATCACGCCGCGTGCGGTGGCGTGATCGCCGCGCCAGGCCAGTGTGACCTTGGCGGGCGTTGCCTTCGCGGGGGCCTTGGCAGTGGCCGGCTTTGCATCGGCCTTGACGGCAGGTCTGGCCGCCGGCGCTGCCGCCGCCGGCTTTGCCGCCGCGGCAGGCGCTGGTGTCGCAGGTTTGGTCGCTGGCGCCGCCGGCGTTGGTGCCGCCGGTGGCGTCTGCGCCGCTGCCGACGCGTGGAAGAAAATCCCGGCGCTCATCGCCAGCGGAAGAAACGCGCGCGCAAGCGCGCCGCGGAAGGACTGGGAAGTTTTCACGTAACGCCAACCTGACAAACCACTGAACGGCGACACCTTACCACGCGCGCGCGGCGATTGATCTGCGCAGCGGCGCAAGGATTGCGATTGCCGATTGCCCGATGGTGGCCGGTCGCGGCGGGCGCGACTATTCGCACATGACGAAATAGGCGTTGGATCCGCGCACGACCGTCAGCAGCAGTTGTCGCGGCTGGCGTCGCGTGAGTGCCTTGAGATCCTCCACGCTGCGCACGTCGACCTGGTTCACCGCCACGACGACATCGCCCGCGCGCAGTCCATTGGATTCGGCGCGACTGGATGCTCCCACGCGCTGGATTGCCACGCCGCGCAGGCCCTGCTGGCGCAGGCGCTCGCCCAGCTCGCCGAATTCCGCACCGGCCAGGCGTGGATCGAGCTTCTGGCCCTCCGCCCGCAGCGATTCCTGCACGGCGAGTTTCGCCGTCGCGGTGACGCTGGCGCCGTCGCGCAGGACCTTCAGTTCGACGTCGCTGCCAATTGGCAACAGGCCTTCGGCGTTGTGCAGATCCTGCTCGCTGCCGACGGACTTGCCGTTGATCTCGACCACCACGTCACCCGGGCGCAGGCCGGCGGCCTCGGCGACGGAGTTGCTCATGACACGCGTGATCACCGCGCCCCGTCCCGGCGGTACGCCCAGCATCTGCGCAATATCCGGCGTCACGTTCTGCGTTTCCACGCCCAGCGAACCGCGCTTGACGGTACCGGTGCTGACCAGTTGCTTCATCACCGTGTTGGCAAGGGTCGAGGGAATGGCGAAGCCGATACCGACGTTGCCGCCCGACGGCGAGAAGATCGCCGTGTTGATGCCGACCAGTTCGCCCGAGAGGTTCACCAGCGCACCGCCGGAATTGCCGGGGTTGATCGACGCGTCGGTCTGGATGAAGTTCTGGTAGCCCAGTCCGCGCAGGCCCGAGCGACCCAGTGCCGAGACGATGCCCGAGGTCACCGATTGACCGAGTCCGAACGGATTGCCCACCGCGATGACGAAATCGCCCACGCGCAGCGTGGTGCTGTCGGCCAGCGGCACGGCGCGCAGGTTATCCGCGGGAATCTGGATCACGGCGACGTCGGTGTCCGGGTCGGTGCCGACCAGCTTTGCCTTGAGCGTACGGCCATCGTTGAGCGTGACCGTGATGTCATCGGCGCCTTCCACCACGTGGTTGTTGGTCAGCACGAAGCCCTTGCCCGCATCGACGATCACGCCTGAGCCGAGCGACTGCTCCACGTGTTCGCGCGGCATGTTGGGCACGCCGAAGAAGCGGCGGAAGAACGGGTCGTCGAGCAGCGGATCGCGTACGCGCGTGCGGGTCTTCGACGAGATGTTCACAACGGCGGGCGCAATCCGTTCGATCATTGGAGCCAATGACGGCAGCGGCTGGCCGTCCACGGTGCTCGGCAGTGCGGCCACCGCGGAATTGGAATGCGATACGGCGAAGCCGCCGGCGGCGCCGATGCCCAGGGCGGTTCCTATGGCGAAGACGAGGCGGGTCAGCGAAGACATGGGCTCTCCATCGAAAGGCAGGTGGGTCGGTGCGACGTTGACCGTCATTGGGGCCGCAGGTTTCCCGATTCCAGGGGGGGACATGTCCCGGTTCAGCATCCGCCCTGCGAATCCGTATCGATGTCGACCGGTAGCAACCGTGCGGAAATTTTTCGGAGAATTAGGCGGTCCCGCCCGCTTTTTCGACCGGAACTGCCAACTGCGTGTGCAGCGCACATTGACTCCGCGCACCGCCGGCGTTAGGTTTGCCGCCGCTCGCGATCACAACATCTTGTGCCTGACCGGTGGGGGCTGCCCTAGTCATTGGGGTTTGTCGGGTATCATGGTGTTGTGACCCGGTACGCAGAATGCGCACTGGCTGTCGGTGGGGTCCATTGGAAGTACGCGCCGGCCAGGCGCGCCCGTGGGCTGCCCCGGACAAAGCGGGCTTCCCAACCTGCTATTGAAGGACCCAGGAGGGCGAAACATGAGTACCGTGCGTCTGGAAGATCTCGCCCGGGGTGCAGTGACGATTCCGCTGCAACCGGCCTCCTTCGACATCTGGGACAAGAAATACCGCCTCAAGACCAAGCAGGGCGAGGCGGTCGATCGCGACATCGACCACAGCTACCAGCGCATCGCCAAGGCGCTGTCGGATGTCGAGGTGACGCCCGAGAAGCGCCAGTACTGGAACGAGCGCTTCCTCTGGGCGCTGCGCCGCGGGGCGATTCCTGCCGGCCGCGTGACGTCCAATGCCGGTGCGCTTGAGCACAAGCCAGCCACCTCGACGATCAACTGCACCGTCTCGGGCACGATCACCGACTCGATGGACGGCATCCTGCAGAAGGTGCACGAGGCTGGCCTCACGCTGAAGGCCGGCTGCGGCATCGGTTATGAATTTTCGACCCTGCGCCCGCGCGGCGCGTATGTCTCGGGTGCCGGCGCGTACACGTCCGGGCCGATGTCCTTCATGGATATCTACGACAAGATGTGCTTCACCGTGTCGTCGGCCGGCGGCCGGCGCGGCGCGCAGATGGGCACGTTCGACGTCGCGCATCCGGACGTCAAGGATTTCATTCGCGCCAAGCGCGAGGACGGCCGCCTGCGCCAGTTCAACCTGTCGCTGCTGATCACCGACGGCTTCATGCACGCGGTCGAGCAGGATGCCGACTGGCCGCTGGTGTTCCCGGTCAATCGCAAGGAGCAGGACGAAGTCGACCTGAACGACGCGTCGGTGGTCGCCTGGCGTGAGTGGCCCACCACGGACAACTACATCGTGCGCGACGACGGCCTCGTCGCCTGCAAGATCTACGGCCACATCCGGGCACGGCACCTGTGGGACATGATCATGGTGTCCACCTACGACTTTGCCGAGCCGGGCTTCATCCTGATCGACCGCGTCAACCAGATGAATAACAACTGGTGGTGCGAGAACATCCGCGCGACCAATCCCTGTGGCGAGCAGCCGCTGCCGCCCTACGGCAGCTGCCTGCTCGGCTCCGTGAACCTCACCTGCTTCGTGCGCGATCCGTTCGGCCCGAAGGCGCGTTTTGACTGGGAGGAATACCGCGAAGTCGTGCGCGTGTTCACCCGCATGCTCGACAACGTGGTCGAAATCAATGGCCTGCCGCTGGAACAGCAGCGCGAGGAAATCCTGTCCAAGCGCCGTCACGGCATGGGCTACCTGGGCCTGGGCTCAACCCTGACACTGCTCAAGATGCGCTACGGCTCGCGCGAGGCCTGTGCCTTCACCGAGGCCGTGAGTCGCGAAATGGCGCTGGCTGGCTGGGAAGTCGGCCTGGCGCTGGCCGACGAAAAGGGGCCGGCCCCCATCCTGGCGCAGGAATTCACGGTGTCACCGGCGATGCTGCGGCAGCGCCCGGAGATGGCTGTCGACGGATGGAAGGTCGGCGATGCGATCCCCGGTCGTGTGCTGCACGCCCGCTACAGCCGCTACATGCAGCGCGTGGCAGAGGTGGCGCCGGAACTGGTCGAGGCCATCGCGCAGCGCGGTGCGCGGTTCACCCACCACACCTCGATCGCGCCGACCGGCACGATTTCGTTGTCCCTGGCCAACAACGCGTCCAATGGCATCGAGCCGTCGTTTGCGCACCACTATTCGCGCAATGTGATCCGCGAAGGCAAGAAGACCAAGGAAAAGGTCGAGGTGTTCAGCTACGAACTCCTGGCCTATCGCGAGCTGATCAATGGCCGCGCGATGCCCTTCTCGGACAAGGCCGAGGAGAAGTTGCCCGACTACTTCATCGCCGCGGATGACGTCACGCCGACCGAGCATGTCGACATCCAGGCCGCTGCGCAGCGCTGGATCGACTCGTCGATCTCCAAGACCGCCAACGTTCCTACCGATTACCCCTACGAGGACTTCAAGAACATCTACACCTACGCCTATCAGCAGGGCCTCAAAGGCTGCACCACGTTCCGTTTCAACCCGGCCGCATTCCAAGGCGTGCTGGTCAAGGAGGCCGACCTCGAGAACACCATCTACCGTTTCGAACTGGAGGACGGTACTGTGGTCGAGGTAAAAGGAAACGAAGAGATCGAATACGACGGCGAGACCCATACGGCCGCCAATCTGTTCGATGCCCTGAAAGAGGGTTACTACGGCAAGTTCTGAGTGGGGCGAGAATGGAGTAATGTCCACTCCGCAACACACACATCCTGACCAACCCGAACGAGGAGCCGGAGGGTTTTATGCACACAGTAGGTGAGACGCTGAGCAACGCGCTGGAGTCGGTGAAAGAAACAGCGCAGAACGTCGGCGAAGCCGTGGCCGAGAAAACCGAAGCCGCCGTGGCGACGGTGACGGCTGTCGCGGCCGACGCCAAGGACGCCGTGGTCAAGCAAGCCAGCAACGTGGCCAAGAAAGCGCGCAAGGTGAAAGACGCCGCGCAGAAGAAGGTCGCCGACGTCATGGCCAAGGCCAAGAGCGCGGTATCCGGTGACAAGCCCGCCAAGAAGGTGAAGAAGGCGAAGAAGGCCAAGGCCGCTGACGCAAAGCCGGCACCGGCGAAGACGGCCAAGCCCGCCAAGGCAGCCAAGGCCGTCAAGGCGGCCAAGAAGGCGGCTCCGGCGAAGAAGTCGGCCGCCAAGAAGGCAGCCAGGAAGGCGGCACCGGTCAAGAAGGGCCCAGCCAAGAAAGCGCCCGCCAGGAAGGCCGCGAAACCGGCGAAGAAGGTAGCCAAGGCGCCGGTGAAGAAGTCCGCTGCCAAGAAGGTCGCCAAGAAAGCCGCACCGGCCAAGAAGGCGGCTCGCGGCGCCAAGAAAGTCGCTGCGAAGAAAGCAGCGCCGCGCAAGGCCGCCAAGAAGGCAGCCCGCCGGCGTTGATGGATGACCAGACTTCCGCCGGTCAGCCGCGGCACGCGGCACCCCGGCCGGAAGTGGTGTGTCGATGGCGAGGCTGCGTCGACACACTGACTGGCGGTGAGGACGGTGCGAGGTCGGCGCGGGACGAGGCGGTGAGCAAGCCCTCGGAACGCGCAAGGACGGGTCCCGCACCCTGCTCTTCACCAAGCAAGACCCACTGCCAAGCCAGCGCGACAGCGCTACAGCCTTGATTCTCCTCCGCGCCGAAACAGCGGCGCGGAGACCCTTTCCCCACACGGCCGTGGCGCAAGGGCAGACCCCTGGACGACGAACGAGAGCACCACCATGGCGATCAAGATCGGCAAGAAGATCAAGGCCTACAGCGTCGAGAAGCCGAGCGAGAAAGCCGCGCAGGTGCGCACCGAGCTCGCGCCGGTCGCCGAGCCTGCGCCGTCGCCGGGTGCCGAAGTCATCCAGATGCACGAGAAGGTGGAGCGCCCCGATACCCTCATCGGCGCCACCTACAAGATCAAATCACCGCTGTTCGAGCACGCGCTGTACGTGACGATCAACGACATCGTGCTCAACGAAGGCACCGAATACCAGCTGCGCCGGCCCTTCGAGATCTTCATCAACTCCAAGAACATGGACCACTTCCAGTGGATCGTGGCGCTGACCCGCATCATGTCCGCGGTGTTCCGAAAAGGTGGCGACGTCACCTTCCTGGTGGAGGAACTCAAGGCCGTGTTCGACCCGCGCGGCGGGTACTTCAAGGCCGGCGGCATCTACATGCCCTCGATCGTCGCCGAGCTCGGCGCGGTGGTCGAGCAGCACATGAAGTCGATCGGACTGATCCACGACCCGGAACTGTCCACCGAACAGCGCGCACTGATCGCGGAAAAGCGGGCGGCCTACGAACGCGCTTCAAAAAAACCCTGACGTGAGCCCGAAGGCCGCGGACTCGGTTGAAACTGGCGCGGTCGAGGCGGCTGCATTTCCGGTGGGCGCCACGCTCTGCCATAAGTGCAACACCTCGGCAGTGGTCATCCTCGACGGCTGCGCCACCTGCCTCAATTGCGGCTATTCCAAGTGCGGCTGAGCGCGCCGGGCGGGGATTCCCACTGCTGAACAGTACTCCGCCCGCCGGACGGCCAGGCCGTCGGCGTGCTGCTATCGGTGATGCAGCATGAGCCCAGTCACATTCTGGATGGCGCTCATCGGTGCCGCGTCGCTGTCCGGCCTGGTTCTTTCGTACCGGCCGTCAACACTGGCGGGCTGGCTCGTTGCCGCATTGCCGCTGATCGCCACGTCCGCGCTGGCCTGGATCCGTTGGGTGAAGCGCCCGGCCCTGTGGCTGGGCCGACTGGCAGCCGGGGTCTGCATGGGCCTCGTGGCGATTCTCGTGTCCCGGTGGCTCGCCGATCCGGCCACAGCGTCATTCCGGACGATCTGGCCCGTGGTGTTCGTGTGGGCTGTTGGATGCGGCCTGCAGGCGTTCACCATCACCGGGTGGACGGGAACAGCCGGCGAGCCGGCAGGAAAATTTCCCGTGCTCCTCTGGCGGCTGGCGGTCATCGCGTGGACCCTCGCCTGCGGCTGGCTGCTTGCCCGCAGCCTCAGCCCGACGCTGGCGGTCGATTCGCTCATCGCGGCCGCGCAGGTTCTGGGCATTATCCTGGTGCCGATCGCGGCCATCGTGCTGCTGGTGTACGTCATCGGCATTCCTGGCCGGCGCCGGGCGCGGCGCGCCAGGGCGGATTTCGAACGCATGGCGCCATCGGCACGCCGCGAGATCTTCGATTTCGTGCAGCGGGAAGCGCTTACGGGGCCCTACCAGCAGTATCACGTTGCCGTCGACACGCCGTCCGCTGATAGCGCCGTGCGCTGCGGCGGCCTGCCGCGCGTGTCGCGCGCCGCCGCGTGGCCGGTTGACGCCCATGCGGTCCCGGCCACCTTTCTCCTGCAGCTGCCGCTGGGCGATCCCCTGCCTGAACCCTGGTGCGGCCGCCGCATCAGCGTCTACATGACCGCCGATGAACTGGTGGTCCTGAGTGAGGCGGACCCCGGGCACGAGGGGATCAACGCCGAGCCGCCGGCCGGAGCGCGCCTCCTTCCCGCGCAGGCGACGCGATCCCTGGTGCTGCCGCAGCTATCGGCGATGACGGAAGACGGCCCCGCAGACCTCCTGGAGTGGCGGCCCGCGCTGTATGAGCAGCTGGCTCCCTACGGCCGTGATCCGGATGAACTGTTGACGAAAATCCTGATGGATGACGCCGCCGCGGTGCATTTCCACACGGCGGCCGCGCTGCGCGTCGGCGGACTGCCCTGGTATGTACAGGGTGAACACGATGCGCGTTGCACGCACTGCGGCGGTGCGATGCGATTCCTGTTCCAGTTCGACGATTTCTCCGATGACCTCCTGCTCGGCGATGCCGGTGTCGCCTACGTCTACGGCTGCGACGCGCACCCGCAGCATTGCCGGGCGTTCGTGGACGAGCATTGAGCTCCGCGGTCGAAACCCCGCGCTCTGCGCCGCATCAGAGGGTGTCCGGAATGCGGTGCGCCACGTAGTCGGCGTAGGCCTCCTTCATCGGCAGGTCGGGATCGACGTGGATATGGCGCCGCTCGAAGCGCGTCGGTTCACCGGTGACGGGATGGATGCCTGCCTGCGGTTCCTCGCGCCAGTACACCCCGGTACCGCGGCGTTGCCATGCGGGAAGATCGTTGACGTTGACGCCTCGCGTGAACAGAAATTCGTTCTTCTGCGCGAGCGAATAGCCGGCCACTTGCGTGTGCGCGGCGTGGCCCGACGCACCTTCCTGCCGAAGCCGCCAGTAGCAATGTGCGTTGAGCGCATTGCGGTGGGCGTCCTCCTGGCGCCAGCGGAAATAGTCGATCACCAGCGGGCGCGTGGGCAGTGCGCTCACCCGGCAGTCAAAGCAGGCGATGGTGCCCAGCGCCAAGGAGAGGCGCGCGCTGGCCTCGCCGGCCAGCACGGACTGGATCTTGCGCAGCTTGCGTCCGAACAGGGTTTCATCCCGATCGATCAGCAGCGAGATCTCGTCGCTCTGCGCATAGGCGTAAAGCACGCGGAAGCCCACGCTCATCAGGTGCTGGGTGGTTTCCAGCATCGCGTCGCGAAAGCGCACGTCGAAGGGGCGCTCGAGCGGCAGAGTCTGCTTGGTCAGGCGGGTGAAGCTGCGGCCGTCGAGCCGGGCGACCATGTACACCTGGGGCAGTACGCAGACATCGTGTGCGGTCTCGAACACGCGCAGCCTGCGGTCCAGCTCGTCAAATTTCATCGACCCACTCCTGGACATCAAATTCGCCGCTGTCCTCACGCAGCGTGACGAAATACAGCGCATCAAAGCCCTCGGCGCGCGAGGGGCGTTCGAGCCGGGCCCGCGTGCCGCCCAGGCCCTTGTCAGGTACGCGCTGGTGCGCCGGGCGCGCGGCATTGCGGCGCAGGGCATCGGCCAGCGCGGATGCGAAAAAGTAGCCGACGATGCGAAAACCGGCCCCCGCCGCTGCAGCGATGTAGCGTGCCCGCTCCGGGCGCGAAACGTTGGTGTTGTCGATCACGACGGGCTGCTGTACCGCAAGGCAGGTTTCCAGCAACGCCTGCTCGCGATGCCGCGTCCTGAGCATGTCGAGGTTGATGCGGACATGCGTGTCACGAAACCGGTGATAGTAGAAGCTGGATTTTCCAGTGGCCTGCAGGCCGATGAAGAGCACGAGTTCCATGAGCGTGATGCCTGGACGGTTGAGCCCGGTATAGCGGATCTGTCCGCCTGGCGGCAAGCCACAGGGGTGGCGATTCCCGGCTTCGTGTATACGATGCGAATGATGGGATCTGTGACTTTGTACGATACTATTGGCTGCCGTCGGCGGCTCCGGGCCGAGCCGTTGGCGCCTGTCACTCAGTCGCTGTTCTTTCACTTCAGGAGATTGCAATGCCGATCATCCAGGGTAGGCCTTCGGCGGTTGTGCTCGACGCGCAGATGCACGTGGCATTTACCGCCGCGAGCGGTGTTGTGACCGACTACTACTACGACCGCGATGCGGGTTGGATGGCGCAGGACGTCACCGGCCGGGTGGTCGGTTCCCCGCTGGCGAAAGGAGCGGTCACCACGATCGCCACGGAAGGCCAGTGGCACGCGCTGTACCGCACGGTCGGCTCGGGCCTGTCGCACCTGTACTACCGCAACGGCGATGGCTGGTTCTACGATGACCTGTCGCGGCTGGCTGGTGCGCGTGCGATGGAAGGGCCTGCGGCCTGTGCAGTGACGCCGGGCCAGCTGCATGCGTTCTACCGTGACGAGCGGGGCCACATTTCGCACGTCTACTACCGGGAAGGCGAGTGGTACTGGGAAGACATGGCGGTACTGGTGCCTGGATCGATCCCGGATGCCGCGGGCGATCCCACCGCCATCTACGTCTACAAGCAGCTGCATGTCGCCTGGCGCAGCGAAGAAGGCCGGCTGGGCCACTGCTACCACGACAACGCCACAGGCTGGGTGCGCCAGGAAATGATCACTCCGGCCAATCGCGCGCCAGATGCCAAGGGCGCGCCGGTCTTCCTGGCCTATGAAAACCGCCTGGAATGCTTTTATCGCGACATCAACGATCACATCGGGCGGCTGACGTTTGCCCAGGGCGCGTGGCAGTACGAGGATCTCACGCTTGCCAGCGAATCGCCGGTACTGGTCGCCGGTGATCCCGCCGCAATCGGATTCAATCACCGCGCCGTGATCGTGTTTCGCGATCACCGGGGGCAGATTGCCGAGCTGTCGGGCGCCGGCAACAAGTGGATGTATCGTGACCTGTCGCAGTGGAGCGCGGCGCCACGCGCCGTTGAAGATCCGGTGCTGGCGACATTTGCCGACCAGCTTCATGTCGTCTTTCCCGCCGCCAGCGGCCACCTTCATGACATCTACTTCGACGGCAACTGGCACGATCAGGACCTGGACCTGATCGCGCGCTACCCGGCCGCGATCGGCGAGATGTCATTGCATAATGCGGGGTTGTATACGGTGCTGATGCGCTTCAATTACCTGGAGCCGGGCGGGCGGCAGCGGTTGTCGCCCGCCACGACCAGCCTGCCGTTCGACTACGGCATGACACGTACGCGGGATCCGGGCCGCTACGATGTTCCCGACGGCGCGGAACTGTGGATTGACGTCAAGGCCACGTTCGGCGACACGGTCGAAGGCCGGCAGCATTTCATCTACCGCAAGGACGACCCGCACGTGGCGCGCTACCACTGCGCCGGCACGACGCTGGACGTGAAGCTGGTATTTGACGGTCTGGACGACATCGCCACGTCCGCTACCAACGCCGGCACCCCTGCGGCGAAACGACGCCCCGGTGACCATATCGCCTGAGGCGTCAACCCGGGCGCCGCCGCGATGGCGGTGGCGCCCCGGTGCGGGTCAGAAGAAGGGAATAGCGGCGGCGACCGCTTCTTCCTGGTCCGTCTGCACGGACAGGCGCACTTCGCGGCGTGTCCAGTCCACCGTGATCAGGCCGTAGTTGGAGTTGGCCTTGTTCACCAGGTAGTAGTCGTTGGTGGTGAGTGCGCTGATCCGCGGACTCAAGGTATCGAAGCGTCCCACCGGCGTCTGTTCGCCGGCGGTGGCGCAATAGCCCCATTGCCCCGCAATGCCCACGTTGCTGGCGTCGCGCTGGAAGTAGCACCAGGGGCGCGTGTCGTCGACGCTGGTGCAGCCACGATAGGTGACGCCCTTGTAGGAGAACGGAAACAGACAGCGGTTGGTGTTCTCGCCGCCGCCACGCGTGTCCGCATAGACTGGCATGCGATTGGGGTTCTCCACCGTAGTGGGCCAGTTCTGCTCGATGCCCGAGGCAGTGATTTCATACACCGGTACGGCTGCGCCGTGACTGGACGAGGCCGGTACCACTTTGCGCATCACCTCGCCCCAGTGCTGGTCGCCGCTGACGAAGACGACCGCCTTGGTGTTGCCGCGGTTGACCGCCAGCTGCGCCAGCCGCAGCAGACGCAGGCGCTGCTGCGGCATTTCCGCCCAGCTTTCATAGGTGGTCCCGCTGACGGTGCCCTCGCCGAGCGTGTTGATGGCGTCGTTGAACTGCCGGCCGTCGCCGTAGGCACAGTAGTCGGTGAGTGCCCGACCCCGGTGCAGCGGGGGCAAGACCTGGATGCCGCTGGCAATCACCGTGATCTCGGCTTCCCGGTCGAGTTCGGCTTCCAGCCATGCCCACTGGTTGGGGCCGAGCATGTCCGACTGGTCGCCGCGGCAGGCGCCGTGCATCCGGAAAGTCGCGCTGCGGTTGGAACGCGCATCGAGCATGATCACGTGCACGCGGTTGCGGTCGATCCCGTTGCCGAACATCTGCGCGTTGTAGATGCCGGGCTGGCCGAACCAGCGTGGGTCGTTGGACGGGGCATCGAAGTGACGCAGGAATTCGAGCTGGCTTTGCGGACGCATCGTGTAGTTCACGCCGGCATTGTTGAGGCCCAGGTCGTGGTCGTCCCAGGTCGCCATGACGGGGATGCGTGCGTCGAGGAAGGCGCGGTAGGCCGGGTAGGACTTCTTCGCGTCGTACTTGCTGCGCATCAGGTTCATGTCCGTCGTGTCGCCGTAGATGTTGTCGCCCAGCCACAGGAACAGGTCGGGGCGCTGGCTGATCACGCGGTTGAGCGTATGGGACGTCGTGGCGCCGGTGTGCCAGCAGGAGCCGAAGGCGATGGAGGAGACGTTGCTGAAAGGCACGGGCAGCGTATGTGC
Source organism: Tahibacter amnicola (assembly GCF_025398735.1). NCBI lineage: Bacteria > Pseudomonadati > Pseudomonadota > Gammaproteobacteria > Lysobacterales > Rhodanobacteraceae > Tahibacter > Tahibacter amnicola. Next base: position 6,342,990 of record NZ_CP104694.1, on the reverse strand, counting down.
AGCGGCCTGCGGCGTCTGGCAGGTGCCGGTACGTCCGCCGGAGAGTTCGCACCAGGGCTGGTTGCCGCCCGAGGCCACGCAGCCGGCCACGGTTTCGTTGCCCACGCGGGTGGTCGGAAGGCAGTTCTCGCCGGTGACCGTGCGGCGGACCGGAATCGTCGTGGTGTCGACGTTGGCCCAGGTACTGCCGCCTTGTGGCGTGGTGAGGTAACACCACTGGATACCGCCGTTGTCGCGGTTGGTGGTGCCCCAGTAGGTGCTGCCGCCGTAGGCGAATGGCTGGCGGCACTGGTTGTAGTTGACCACCGCGGCGCCGGCGGTCGCGGAAAAGGCCAAAATGGCAGAAAGCAGCAAAGCGCAACGGCGGAGCAGGTGCTGCATGGGTCGTTCTCCAGAGGGCCGCCAGCAGGCGGGAGTGGACGGAAACGGCGGCGCGGCCCGACGCGGCGCCGGGGCGGCATGATCGGTGCGGCGCGTGTAGGCTCCGCGACACGGATCGGCCCGCGCCGCCCACCGGGCGCTTCGGCGGCAGTGTCTGGACAGTCGGCACGCGGTCCAGCTATACGGTTGCGCATGGATACTTTGGAGCACTGCGCATGAAGCCGTGGCACTGGATCACCGGCGTCGTCGTCATGGCCCTCCTGGCCATCGCTTCCACGCTCGCGGGCAACGCACCGCTGCACTACCTGTCAAAGCCGACGGCGACGTTGCTGGCGCTGGGCCTGGCGCTGACGGGGCCTGCGGTGTCCGCGGCCTACCGGCGCTGGATCGCGGTGGGACTGGTCTTCTCCACCGGCGGCGACGTTTTCCTCATGTTGCCGGGCGACTGGTTCGTGTTTGGTCTGGCCAGTTTCCTGTGCGCACATGTGGCCTACCTGGTGGCCTTCACGCGCGACAGTGCCTTCGGGCGCCCGCTCTGGCCCTTTGCGGCCTACGCGATACTGGCCGGCGGCGTGCTGAGCTGGCTGTGGCCGGACCTGCCGCCGGATCTGCGCATCCCCGTCGTCGCCTACGTTGCCGTGCTGGCCGCGATGGCCAGCCAGGCCGCGTCGCGCCGGATCAGCGCCGCGGGCGTGCCGGGCACCTGGCTGGCGGCCCTGGGGGGCGGCGTGTTCGTGGTGTCGGACGCCTTGCTGGCAATCGATCGATTCCAGGGTGGCCTGCCGGCGGGACGCGCCTGGGTGCTCTCGGCCTACTGGACGGCGCAGGTGCTGATCGCGCTTTCCGTCGTACCGGCCGCCGCGCGCGCGCGCACGACCGCGGGCGAAGCATCGGTGCTACCGGTACGATAGCGGCAGAGTGACCGTCAGATCCGCGCGGCGGCGAACGTGTCGCAACTGCTGACCTTGCCCTGTTCCAGTCCGCGCCGGAACCACTGCACACGCTGTGCCGATGTTCCGTGGGTGAAGGAATCAGGAACGACGCGGCCACGCGATTGCTGTTGCAGGCGGTCGTCCCCGATCGCCGTCGCGGCGGCCAGTGCGGCTTCGACATCGCCGCGCTCCAGCCATTGCAGTTCCCGTTGCGCCTGGTGCGCCCACACGCCGGCCAGGCAGTCCGCCTGCAGTTCCTGGCGCACGGAAAGACCCTGCGCGCCTTCCATGGGTTCGCCGCGCCGGCGCGCTTCCTCGGTACGGCGCATCACGCCCATCAGGTTCTGCACGTGATGACCCACTTCGTGGGCGATGACATAGGCGCGTGCGAAATCCCCCGCGGCCTGGAAGCGAGTGTCCATTTCCTGGAAGAAGCTGGCGTCGAGGTAGACGCGATGGTCGCCCGGGCAATAGAAGGGCCCGACGGCGGACGAAGCCATCCCGCAGGCCGATGACACGCCGCCGCTGAAGAGCACCAGCTGCGGCACCTGGTACTGGCCGCCGGCACCGGCGAACTGAGCGTTCCAGACGTCCTCGGTGCTGCCCAGGATGGCGCGCACGAAGTCGGTGGTTTCACCGGGCGGTGGCGCGCCCGTCGTCTGGGGAGCCACGGGCCCGCCCCCGCCCGAGAGCAGCGAAAGAATCTCCAGCGGGTTCTTGCCGGTGAGCAGGCTGATAACAAGCACGATGGCCACGCCACCCAGGCCGATCTTGCCGCCGCCGCCGCCGTAACGGCGCGACCCGCCACCCTCCGCCGAGACCACGTTCTCGCTGCGTCGTCCACGTTGCCAGAGCATGGGAATCTCCTTCGATTTGGCGGCGCCCGTCCGCGCGCAGTGTAGCAACCGGGCGCGTGAAGGAGGCGCGGGCTTCAGGCTTCCCGGGAGGCGCCGTGGGCGGCAAGGGCCTCGACCATCACCTGCTCGAGCGAGGCGTCCGGATCATGCCGGATGGCGTCGAGCGTTGCGGTATCCCACTGGCGTACCAGACGTCCGTCGATCAGCAGCACGGCACGGCTGATAAACCGCTCCGCCACCTCCAGCGCGTGCGTGGCCAGCAGTACTGCAGTGCCATGGTCGCGCGTGAGTGTCACCAGGTGCTGCTTGAGCGCAAACGCGCTCAATGGATCCAGGCCGTTCATGGGCTCGTCCAGCACGATCAGCGGCGGCTCGCCGATCAGGCCGAGCAGGATGCCCAGTTTCTGCCGGGTCCCCAGCGAATAGCTGTGCACTTCGCGATCCAGCCAGTGCGAGAAAGCCAGCGCATCGGCCAGCTGCAGGGTCGATGCCGGTATGGCGGGCAGGTCGCGCACGCTGGCGAAGAGTTCAAGGCACTGGCGGCCCGTCAGCAGCGGCGGCAACAGTGGTGGATCGACTGCGAAGCCCAGGCGCGCCTTGGCGCCGTGCGCATCGCGCGTCATGTCCACGCCACCGACCAGCACGGTGCCGGACTGCGGCGTGATGATGCCGGCCAGGCATTTGAGCAGGGTGGTCTTGCCCGAACCGTTCGGTCCGATCAGTGCCACGAACTCACCGGGCTGGATCGTCAGGTCCAGCTGGTCGAGCACGCGTCGGGTTCCGTAGGCCTGCACCAGCCCTTCCAGGCGCAATGCGCATTGATTCATCGCAGACTCCGTGCGACCTGATAGTGACGAACAATCAGTGCTGGTATCGCCAGCACGGCAAATACACCGATCACCTGCGCCAGCGAAATCACCAGCAGGATCTCGGCCACCACGCGCACGCGGGCAGTGCGTGGCCGATTGCGATAGCGCAGGGTCAGGGCCAGGGCGAGCGCGCTGGCCGCACCCAGCACCAGGCCGTAGCCGATCGCGACAGGAATGGTCGCGCCCTGCATGCCCATGCCCGCGCCGCCGAGCGCCGCCGCGCACAGCCAGGCGGCGAACGGGTAGCGGACGCTGGCATGTGCCAGGCGTGGGAACGGCAGCGGCAGCGCCGCGAACAAGGCGGTACTGCGGACGATCACGTCCTCGCTGGCGCGCAGTGCCAGGCCGTACCAGATCAGGCTGATGCCGAGCAGGATCAGGCCCGCCAGCGACAACAATCCCTCGTTACCCGGAATCAGCAGCGCGAACGCCCCCAACTGCCAGACGCGTCCACCGCTGCGCCAGCGGCGCAGAGCGTCACGGCGTTGCCACTCGGGAAAATGGCGCAGCCCGGCGGCGTGCTGGCCCGGCATGGGGACCACCGGCGCGCTGGAATGATCGCGTTCGCGCGGCCGGGGCGGCCGGGCGTGGGTGCGTCGGGCGCTGGCATGGCCGAGTGCGGCGCCCAGCCATAGCCCGACGGTGTGAGTCAGGAGCAGGACGGGCAGCCAGTGCTGCGATTTCCGCGACACCGCCGCGATACCCAGCAGCACGCCCGCTCCGGCGAGGTTGGCCAGCGTCGTGAAGAGGAGGGACGTCAGCAACAGGCTGCGCCGGGTGGTGCTGGCTGCTACCGGCATCGCGCCCCACCAGCCGTGGCGCAGTTCCTGCGCCAGCGACAGCGTATGGCTGCGGATCAGCATGAAACCCAGCATGGCAAAGCCCAGGCCGGCCGGAAGCGGCTGCTCGGCCACGAAACGCAGGGCAAGGCCGATCCGGTCTCCGTCCAGGCGACGCAGGGCCCATACCGCTACGCCCGCGAGCACGGTCCAGGCGATCGCGTGGAACAGCGTCTCCGGCCAGCGCCGCCAGGCACCGGTGATGCGATTGCGCAGCACCAGCTGCTGTTCGCGGAAGTAGGGGTGAAGGGCGGCCATCCAGACAGTGTCCGTATCCCCGGCGACGGTGGCATGGGCCACGAGTTGGCTTGTACCGCCACGGGGCTTTGCGTAAGCCGTGGATCACCGCGCGAGCGGTTTCCGCGCCGTTGCCAGGGAGCGATACTGTCACGGCAGGGTGCATCGCCGATCCCGCATCTCCTTACAGGCATAGCATGACGACCTCGTCTGACGCCCCGCTGGACCTTCCCGCCCTGATGGAAGCGGAGCTGGCCGCCGCCTATACCGTTCCGCAGCGCTTCTACCACTCCGCCGATCACGTCGAAGAAGTGCTCGAGCACTTTGCCGAGGTGGCGGCAGGCCCGGGCTGGGAGCATCCGCGCGAGGTTTACCTCGCGGTGCTATATCACGATGCGATCTATGAGCCCGGCCGGCGCGACAACGAAGCACGCAGCGCGGACCTGGCCGTGCGCGCCGTCAACACGCACCTGCCGGACGCCGGCATTGACACGGTCTACCTGGCCGAACTGATCCACCTGACGGCGCGGCATGGCCATCTCCGGCCGGCCGACGTCGACCGGGACAGTGCCCTGTTCCTGGACTGCGACATGGCCATCCTGGCGGCACCGGCGGCACGCTTTGCCGCCTACGACGCAGCCATCGCGCAGGAATACCGCGGCCGCCTGCCGCAGTGGATGTTCCGGCACCTGCGCCGGCGCTTCCTGCGCGGCCTGCTCGATGCGCCGCGGATCTACCTGTCCGACTACTTCCACGATCGGCTCGACGCCACCGCGCGCGAAAACCTGCGCCAGCTGCTGTCGGCGCGCAATCCGCTCAAGGCCAGCGCGGGACGTTGACCTGTCCCGTGGAGCCAATCGGAGATTGGCTTGCGGGGCCATCGGTTCGCTTGTCCGAAATCGCGATATAAGGATTCGGATTGACGTAGATGAAGACGCCGGACGCTCTGCTATTTTGCTCGCATGACCTTCCCTCTTGCTGCCACTGCCGGTTCCGGCGTCGACGCGTTGCACGCCGCACTGGATCGCGCCGGCTTCTGCTTCCTCGATGCCGTGCAGATGCGACCCCTGCTGCAGGCGCAGGGCGCGCTGTCGGATTGGGGCGCGTTCGCCGACAGCTGGAATACGCTGGCGATGGACAACCACATGGCCGACCGCGGGCGCTACCGGCGCCGGCGCCATGCTGTCTTCGTCACCGCGCGCGATGGGGACATCCGTCGCCTGGAGCACCAGCCGCATTACCAGAGCCTGGAATACAACGCCCTGAACGGCGGTATTGCGCGCTGGTTCGAACCGGTGTCGGCGGCGGCCGGCGAAGGTGCCAGCCTGCGCGTGATTCTCACCTTCTGCCGCGATCTCTTCGGCGCGCTGGCACCGTCGGTTTCCGGATGGCGTATCGAGGTGCACCAGTTCCGTATCGAAGCCCGCGCGGGCGAGCCGGGCCTGCCCACGCCCGAAGGCGTGCATCGTGACGGAGTGGATTATGTGCTCGTGCTGATGATCGGGCGGCACAACATCGCCAGCGGTACGACGACCATCCACCTGCCCGACGGCACCTCGCTCGGCCAATTCACCCTGCGCCAGCCCTTCGATGCCGCGCTGGTCGACGATGCACGCGTGTGCCACGGCGTCACGCCGGTCGAGCCGATCGACCCTGCGCGCCCGGCCTATCGCGACGTGCTGGTGGTCACGTTCAAGGCGCAGGCACCACGCGTCGCGCGTCGTTGACGATAGTCAAACGGGCTTCAGGAAGCGCTCGCTACTTTCTGGCGGGCCCACCCCGGAGACACCCGTGAAATTCGCTCTGCTGGCGCTTTCCCTGTTTTCTTCCACAGCGGTTCTGGCTGATACGCAGCCCTACCGTTCCTTCTACGAATCCCTTGAACCCCTGCAACGCATCAAGGACCTGCGCCACGTGCAGGCTGATGCGCGCCTGTCGGGGAAGGAAGCGGGCGTAGCCCCCGAGTGGATCCGGATGGTCATCAAAAGCCGCAGCGGCGATATCCCCATCACCGTCGGCGCGGACGGCCGTTTCACGTTCCCGCTGGATCAGCGTCTGTTCGAGGAGGACCCGCCGGTGGAATCCACCCCGTCGTCGGACCTGCTGAAACTGACCGTGACCTTCTCCGCGCGTATCGAACCGGCAAAGAGCTACCACTACGCGCAGTTCGTCGCCGTCGCTGACGACTACAAAGAAGGACTGTCCCGCCAGGACTTCCTCTGGCGCATGAGGGCGCCGTCGTTCAAGGGGATGGTGCTGCGCTTTCCCAAGGGCGCCGAAGCGGTGGCCACCGTGCACCTGGCCGATGGCGCGCTGCGCATCGCCAGCGACGAGAAAGACGAACTGCGCATTCCCGACAAGCGCGCCTGGCGCAAGGAGAATCCGCGCGTTGAGCTGAGCGTGGTGCCCGAGTCGGTCAAGCTGGATCTGTAGCGGCGCGGCCGCCGCTACGCACTATGTTGCAGAGGGTCAGGCGAGCCCGAGGCTGTCGGTGACACTGCCTGTCGGCAGCGTTCCGACCGGGCCGCGCCAGGCGTCCAGTGTCCGTGCCAGCTCGACAAACTGCGCATAGTGGCGTTTCAGCGCGAATTGCAGCTTGGGTGAGCTGTCGGCTTCAAACAAGTCTTCGATCAAGCCGATCAATTGCCGTTCGCGCTCGTAAAGCGCCTCGGCCTGCATGCGCGGGTGGTGCGGATCGAACTGGTGGCGCAGGCCCTCATAGCCGGTGTCCGCGTTCAATGACGGCGTGGCATGCGCGGGCGACGTCTGGAACAGCAGGCGCGTAGTGACCAGGTCTTCCAGGAGTTCGCGGCGAGCGCGCAGGGCGCGGGCGAACACTTCGGCGACCTCCCGGTCGACCACTTCGTCGTGGGCGAAGGCAAAGTAGTCGCGCCCTTCGCGTAACAGGTGGATCAGTTTCCGCGCGTCATCGAACGTGCTCATTCCGCCACTCCAGTCGTGCAATGGTCAGGCCCAGGCGCCCGCATCCTGCAGGTCCATGGGAGACATCGTCCGCGCCGCGTCTTCCCGCACGCAGCGCAACCAGTAGCGCGCGGCGGTCACCAGGATGACGCGCTCGCGTCCGGCGAGCCGACCGCCCAGCAGCTGTTCAATGCGATCGGCAAGGGTTGCCGCCTGGCGCGCCAGTGAGGCGGTGGATTCGCAGATCGCGTCCAGATCTCTACGCGGAATCTGGCCCAGCAACGCGTCATCCCGGCGGACGATGGTGGAGCCGTTCAGGTGCAGCTGCACCGTTACGCGCGCATGACTCAATTGCAGTTCAAGGCTGTGGGAACACAAGGTCATGGCCATTCCTCGCTTGGCACAACCCCTGCGCCGATGCCGGCGCAGGGAGGGATACATCAGCGAAGAAAAGGTCGTGCCGGCCGACCGCCGGCTGCAACGGATTGATCCAACTGGAAATTCTAGTGTGGCAGGGCATGCAAAGTACCCTGTCTCCGGGTCCCGCACGGCGGTGGAATGCCCGATCGTTCCCTGATCCGCGTAGTCAGCTGTTCCGTGTCAGGCCCATTCGGTGAGGCCTTCGCGCTCGTAGAGGGTCTTCCACGACGGGCGTGCCTTCATGCGTTCGGCGAAGGCTTTCAGGTGCGGCCACTCGGTCGCCGGCCTGGGCATATTGCGCGACCAGCGCATCAGCATCAGGGCATAGAAGTCCAGCGCTGTCGGCCCGTCGCCGACAAAGTACGCGCGCCCGTCGGACAGGAGCGCGTCAATGCGTTCCCAGATTGTTTCGATCTTCTGCCGCGCTGCTGCCTTGACCGCGTCCGGATCGACCGCGCCAGCGTCGCCCGGGTAGAACCACAGGCGGTAGGCCGGCTGCAGCGTATTGGCCAGGTGGGTCATCCATTGCAGGTAGGTTGCGCGACGCGCGGTGCCCAGGGGCGGCGCGAGGGCGGCTTCCGGATGATTCTCGGCGATCAGCTGTGCCAGCGCGGCGGCTTCGTAGTACGGGGCTTCATTGACCAGCAGCGTCGGCACGACGCCGTTGGGATTCAACTTGAGGTATTCCGGATCGCGCTGGCCGCCGGCTGCAAGGTCGACCGGGCGCAGTTCGTAGGGCGCCTGGGCTTCGATCAGGAGCAGGTGCGGCAGCATGCTGGCGGCGCCGGGCGAGTAATAGAGCGTGTACATCCGTGAATCTCCAAGGGACTGGCCGGAAAGTGCCAAGCATAGCCGCCGCGGATGACGGCAGCTGGGGCCGCCGCGCCGATTCGGGGCGGAGCCGCTCTCATGCGCCGGGTCCTGGAACCACCTTCGGCACGGGATCGCTTTCAACCCTTTGGGCATGCTGTGCATCCAAGCCGCACCCCAAAATCTCCGGAGCCCGCAATGAAATCCCTGTCGTTCGTAGTGGCCGCCAGTTTCGCCCTCAGCGCTCCGGTGGGGGCGGCGGGAATCAGCTCGTGCGGAATCGACAGCCGCTACGATGTCTCCTTGGACCGTGCGGGCCTGATTTTCGAACAGGCGAAGGCCATTCCTGCCCGCATCGAAATGCGCAAAGGCCAGTTACTGGTGGATGGCCGCGAGCTGAAGCTCAACGCCGCGGACCGCGCCCGTCTGGCCGAATACGAAGCCACGCTGCGCGCACTCGTGCCCCAGGGCAAGGCGATCGCGCGCGATGCCGTGGACATCGCGTTCACGGCCGTCAGTGAAGTGGTCGCCAGCCTCGCAGGCGAAGCCGGTCAATCCAGCGTCCGCTCGCGGATGAACGAAATCCGCGCACGCATCCGCGACGGCATCGATGACGCCTTTGAGGACAAGCCGTGGCGCCAGACGGATTTCGAAAACCTCGTCGAATCCACAGTCAAGGAACTGCTGCCGGTCATCGCCGCGGAAGTGGCGGGCCGTGCAGTATCGATTGCCTTGAGTGGCGACGCCGAAGCCGCCGCGCGACTGGAATCGGCCGCCGAGAAGCTGCAGCACGACATTGAAAAACGCATCAGCACGCAGACCCAGCAGCTGGCCGCACGCGTGGCGACGCTCTGCCCGATGATTGCCCAGCTCGATCGCATCGAGTCGGATCTGGATGTCCGGCTCGACGGCGGCGCGCGAATTGACCTGATCGGTTTCGAGCGCGACTGAGGTCGACCGCCCCGCAGCTTGCCGGCTGCGCCCGTCACTGCCGTGCAAGCTGCATACGCAATCGCTGCCCAAGCCTCCCGAAATAACCCCGGATGCGGGCAACGGCGGCGATTGCACCGGCTGGCACGCCCATTGCGAATACCGCATCAACCACCCGGGACGGTGGTGTGCGGCGAACCCTCCCGCGTATCCCGCCGTCCGGCCGTGGATGACAACGGAGGTTGCTCATGCTCAAGCTTGCTCTGATCTTTGCGGTGATCTCGCTGGTAGCCGGTGCGTTGGGTTTCACCGGCGTGGCCGGTGCATCCGCAGGAATTGCCAAGATCATCTTCGGCATTTTCCTGGTGCTGTTGCTGCTCGCGCTCCTGGGGCTGGTCCTGGGCATCAATCTCGCGCTCTAGCGCATCGGGAAGGAAAGGGGATTGCCCCCTTCCTTCCCAATCGCTGCGCGAGGCCTGCTGAGCGGCATCACTCGGGCAGGGCGTGCAGGTAATCGCGGCCGCGGCTCATCAGGTCGACGAACTGCTGCTCATCGCCGCTGCGCACGGCGGCCAGCAGCGTATGCACGGCCTCGTCCAGCGCTGTCAGGGCCGGCCCGTTGTGCGCATTGAGCGACTGGATCTCGAAGTACAGGTGTGGATTTTCCCGCGCCACACCCTCGGCGATCGCCAACTGTGCGCCGAACGTGGTGGACGAAACCGCGCGCAGGCGCTCGGGCGCCACGCCGCTGCCGGCGAGCGCCGCCGTGAAGGCGATATTGAGCGCGTGCGACAGACCCAGTACCAGCGCAATCATCTGGTCGTGTTCGTCCAGGTCCATCTCGACCGTCACCGCCGTGGTCGAGGCGAACAGGGCGCGGGCCGCTTCCAGGGCGTCGCGATTGCCAGTGTCGATCAGGATCACGTGCCGCCCCGCCAGGACATTCGCCGAAGGGCCGAACATCGGATGGATCGACGTGGTGCGGACACCCGCGGCCTGCAGGGCCTGCAGCGATTCGCGCAGGGGCGTCTTGATCGAACCGAGGTCGAACACGATGCCGGGCGGTCGATGCGATGCCAGTCCCGCCAGGATGCGCGCGGCGGGGCGCAGCGGTGTTGCCACGACGATCAGGTCGTGGTCGAGTGGGCCTGCATCCCACCGTTCACGCCGGGCGAAACCCTCGGGAGCACCGGTCGGATCGCCGATTTCCACCGCGAAGCCCTGTGCGTCCAGGAATCGCGCGAACCAGCCGCCCATGCGGCCATTGCCGCCGATCACCAGCGCGCGCCGGCCATTGCCCTGGGAAAGCGCACGCACGGTGTCCTGCTCCTGCCGGGTCAGCGACGCGCCGATCAGTAGTTCCATCAGCCCGGCCGCCAGCTCCGGATCGATGCCTGCCTCGCGGGCGTGGCCACGGACGTTGTCCAGCACTTCCTTCTCGCGCTTGAAGTCGCGCAGCGGCCGGCCGGTACCGCGCTTGCTGCGGCCGATCTCGGCAACAATACGCTGCCGTTCGGCGGCCAGGTACACCAGGTCCCGATCGATCTGATCAAGCTGGGCACGTAATTGCGGTATGTCCATCTGCCGTAGTCCATGAAGCGGTTCGGCCGAGCATAGCGGGGCTGGCCTTCGACGATTAGGGAATAAGGCCGCGACTGGTGCGCGCGTGGCTTCGCCGCCACAATAGTCCCCTTGCCTGAATATCGACCGCCTGGAGGGCGTATGGCTCAAGAAGTAAAGGTTCCGGACATCGGCAACTACAGCAATGTGCCGGTGATCGAGATCCTCGTGCAGCCCGGTGAGACGGTAAAGAAAGACCAGGGGCTGCTGACGCTGGAGTCGGACAAGGCGACGATGGAAGTCCCGGCGCCCTTCGCTGGCGTGGTCCGGGAGATCAAGGTCAAGCTGGGCGACGAGGTGTCCGAGGGTGTGGTGGTCGCGCTGATGGAAGCGGCGGGCGCAGACGCGCCGGCGGCCGCGAAGCCGTCGGCGCCGGCTGCTCCGGCCCCTGCAGCGGCACCTGCAGCGGCACCTGCAGCGGCACCTGCAGCGGCACCTGCAGCGGCACCTGCAGCGGCACCTGCAGCGGCACCTGCAGCGGCACCCGCGCCGGCCAAGGTGGCAGCACCGGTTGCCGCTCCGGCGGTGGCGGTTGGCGAGGCGAGCAAGCCCGGTATCGATGCCGAGATCGCCGGCCCACGCACGCCGCCGGTGGCGTTCGACGCGGATGCGGTGATGCCCGAGAAAGTCCCGCACGCCAGCCCGGCTGTGCGGCTGTTCGCGCGCGAGCTCGGGGTGGATCTCAAGCGCGTTTCCGGCGGCGGCCGCAAGGGCCGTATCACGCGCGAAGACGTGCAGAACTTCGTCAAGAAGGCGTTGGCCGGAGGCGGCCCGGCGCCGGCGGTGGTTTCCGGTGGCGGCGGCCTCAACCTGCTGCCCTGGCCCCAGGTGGATTTCTCCAAATTTGGCGACATCGAGCAGAAGCCGCTTTCGCGCATCAAGAAGATTTCCGGCGCGAACCTGGCGCGCAACTGGGCGATGATCCCCCACGTCACGCAGCACGACGATGCGGACATCACCGACCTTGAAGCCCTGCGCGTGGCGGTGAACAAGGAAAACGAAAAGAGCGGCATGAAACTCACCATGCTGGCCTTCCTGATCAAGGCCTGCGTGTCCGCGCTCAAGAAGTACCCGGAGTTCAACGCCTCACTCGATGCCAGCGGCGAGAACCTGATCCTCAAGAAATATTTCCACATCGGCTTCGCCGCCGACACGCCCAACGGGCTGGTCGTGCCGGTGCTGCGCGATGCCGACCGCAAGGGCGTGCTGGAGATCGCGCGCGAAACGGCCGAGCTCGCCGGCAAGGCCCGCGACGGCAAGCTGGGCCCGGCCGACATGTCCGGCGGCTGTTTCTCGATCTCGTCCCTGGGCGGTATTGGCGGAACGGCGTTCACGCCGATCGTCAACGCGCCGGAAGTGGCCATCCTGGGTGTATCCAAGTCGCAGACCAAACCGGTGTGGGACGGCAAGGCCTTCCAGCCGCGCCTGATCCTGCCCCTGTCGCTCAGCTATGACCACCGTGTCATCGATGGCGCGTCCGCGGCACGTTTCACCAGTTACCTAGGCCAGGTGCTCGCCGATATGCGGCGGACGCTGCTGTAACCGGTGGCGCGCCGCTTGCTTGCACGCGGTTCGGTCGGGCGGTGTCGCCGCCCACCTTCCGCGCTCCGCGACGGCGCGGCCGGTCCGTACCCTGGCAGGTCTCGCATCCCCTCGCCAGCGCAACGGTTTTGTCCTGATGTCCCCTGTAAGTGAGCAGATCTGTGTACCCCGAGTTTGAGGACATCCGGATTGTCGATCTGGACCTGAAGAAGACGACCTGGTCGCGCGTCCACGAGACGTTGCGCATCATGTTCCTCCGGCTCAATCGCGAACCGCCCGACAACGACTGGACGCGCCTGTTCTTCGAGGAACGTGAAACCCGGATCGTGTCGCGCCGCCGCGGACTGTGGATCGAAGACGGCTACATCAGCTTCGACACGCTGCCCGACGAAGTGGAGAAAGTCCATTTGCCGGACATCGCCAAGTCGATCGAATACGCCAATGCGCGCTACCGCGAATTGCTGGCGCAGAAGCGGCAGAAGCTGGCCGAGGCGCAGGCCGAGCAGCGCAGCGAGCACGATGAACTGCTGGCGCTGCGAGACCGGCTTCGCAGCGTTTTCGGGCCGGCGCCTGCGGCACCTGAGCCCCCGCCAACGCCGTCGCGCCCGGTTTTCGGACCGGGCTCTTATGTCGCCCCGTCGCCGGCTCCGGCCGCCGCGCCGGTGGCGGCAAATCCGATCAATGAATTCCAGGCACGGCGCGATGCCCTCAAGCAGCGCTTCCGCCATGCCCTGACCCCCAAGGACAAGGAGCAGAAAGGTGGCGACGACTGAAGTCAAAGTGCCGGACATCGGTGGAGTGACCGTTCCGGTGATCGAAATCCTCGTCAAAGCCGGGGATACGGTGAAAAAGGAACAGGGCCTGGTCACGCTCGAATCGGACAAGGCCACGATGGAAGTGCCGTCTTCTGCCGCAGGCGTGGTCAAGGAAATCCGCGTCAAGCTCGGCGACGAGGTCAGCGAAGGCGCTGTCGTCGTCGTGCTGGAAACCGAGGGCGCCGCGGCGTCCAAGCCGTCGCCCGCACCACCCGCAGCCGCGCCCGCTCAGGCGGCCGCAGCGACTCCGGCCAGCAGCACGCCGCCGGCGGTGGCGCCGAAGGTCACCGCGGCGCCGTCCAGTGGCCGAAAAGCCGACGTCGAATGCCAGGTGTGCGTGCTCGGTGCGGGCCCCGGCGGTTACACGGCCGCGTTCCGCGCCGCCGATCTGGGACAGAGCGTCGTCCTGATCGAGCGCTATGCCACGCTCGGCGGCGTCTGTCTCAATGTCGGCTGCATTCCTTCCAAGGCGCTGTTGCACGCGGCGCGTGTCATCGACGAGGCGCGCCAGTTTGCCAGTCACGGCATCACCTTCGGCGAACCGCAGGTGGATCTGGACAAGCTGCGCAGCCACAAGGAACAGGTCGTCGGCCAGCTCACCGGCGGTCTCGCCGGCATGGCCAAGCAGCGCAAGGTGACCGTCGTGCGCGGCACCGGCCGCTTCGTATCGCCCAACGAGATCGAAGTCGAAGGCGAAGACGGCAAGAAGCTCGTGCGCTTTGACAACGCCATCATTGCGGCCGGTTCGCAGGCGGTGAAGCTCCCGGGCTTTCCCTGGGACGATGCGCGCATGATGGATTCCACCGACGCCCTGGAGCTGGCCGAGATTCCCAAGAACCTCCTGGTGGTCGGCGGCGGCATCATCGGCCTGGAAATGGCCTGCGTGTACGACGCGCTCGGTTCCAGGGTGACGGTGGTGGAACTGCTCGACCAGCTCATGCCGGGCGCTGACCCGGATCTGGTGCGTCCGCTGCAGCAGCGGTTGTCCAAGCGCTATGCCGGCATTCACCTCAAGACCAAGGTGGCCCGTATCGAAGCCAGGCCCGAAGGCCTTCTCGCCACCTTCGAGGGCGAAAAGGCGCCGGAGCCGACGCTGTACGATCGCGTGCTGGTCGCCGTCGGCCGTTCGCCCAACGGCGGCAAGGTCGACGCGCAGAAAGCCGGCGTGCAGGTGACCGACCGCGGCTTTATTCCGGTCGACCGCCAGATGCGCACCAACGTGCCGCACATCTTCGCGATCGGCGATCTCGTCGGTAATCCGATGCTGGCACACAAGGCCACGCACGAAGCGCGCGTGGCCGCGGAAGTGGCGGCGGGGATGAAGAGCGAATTCGTCGCCCGCGTCATTCCCAGCGTGGCCTACACGGATCCGGAAGTGTCGTGGGTGGGCCTGACGGAAGCGGATGCAAAGAAGCAGGGCATCGCCTACGGCGTCGGCAAGTTCCCGCATGCCGCCTCGGGGCGCGCCATTGGTATCGGACGCACCGAAGGCTTCACCAAGCTGATCTTCGACGAGCACACCCATCGGGTGCTGGGTGCGGGCATCACCGCACCCAATGCCGGCGACCTGATTGCCGAAGTGGCCCTGGCCATCGAGATGGGCTGCGAAGCCGCGGATATCGGCCTGACCATCCACCCGCATCCGACCCTGAGTGAATCGGTCGGCATGGCGGCGGAAGTCTACGAAGGTACCGCGACGGATATCTACGTACCGAAGAAGAAGTAGTCCTGTTCCGGCGCGGGTGCTGCGCAGTGCGTAGCGCCCGCGTCGGATCACGCTTGCGCGCAGGCCCTCGCCACCACAGCTTGCAGGCGTTGCGCGACGGCCGTGCGGTCGTAGTGTTCCAGCACATAGCGACGCCCGCTCGATCCCATCGCCTGCCGCGCGTCCGTGTCCAGCGACAGTGCCTGGCGCATCGCGTCCACCAGGCCGTTGCGGGATGAATAGGTGATGCCGCCACCCGAGCGGGTCACATGGTCGGCAAGAACATCGCAACGGGCGTTGACGATGACGGGCGCTGTCTGCGCCATCGCCTCCAGCGTAACGATGGAAAAGCTCTCCAGCGCCGAGGGCATGACGAAGGCCGTCGCGCCGGCCATCAGTGCGGACTTGCTGTCGGCATCGACGAACCCCAGAAAACGGATATCCGGATGCGAGGGAAGGGGCATGCCCTCCGAGCCGGTCAGCCACAGTTGCACCGGTTCGCGCCGTTCCCGGCGCAGCGCCAGGAACGCGTCGATCAATTCACCGCAGCCCTTGGCCTCGTCGATACGTCCGCAGTAGAGGAAGTAGGACGTCTCGCCGCGTGCGTGCGGGTTGCGGGCGTCGGCGATCCGCGTGTCCACCGCCATGCCGACGACGTCACCCTCGTCGACCTGCCACAGCCGCCGCCCCAGCCGCCGCTCGGCGTCGGTCAGCCAGATCCGGTGCCCGCAGGCGCGCGCTGCCGCGGCGTAGACGGGCAGGTAGGCCGGCGGTTCGTCGTGCAGCGTGGGGATCAGCACCTGCTTGCGCGGGGGTACAACGGACAGGGAAAAATGCGTGGTCGGGTAAAGATAGGTACAAAAGAGCACGCAGGCGTAGCGCTCATGTTCCGCATCGAGCCAGTCGTACAGGCCGGGGCACCAGGGGCCCTGCGCACGGATGAACTCTTCCGCCAGCTGTGGCCGCCAGCCGAGGGGGCCTTCGGCGCCGGGTTGGCGCCGCGCGTAGTCCGCGAGCAGGCGTCGATGCAGGTCGTTGAACCAGGGCCCCCGCGGCCAGGCGGTCGGGAACCGGCGCAGGGTGATCCCGTCGTGCTGCGATTCTCCGGCCGGCAGTTCGTTGGCCCAGGTGCGGTAATCGCGCGCGCAGCTGGTGAGTACCTCCACCGCGTAGTGCGGGGCCAACAGTTCCGCATAATGCCAGGCCAATGCTTCCGAGCCGCCGACAACTTCGTCGTGCCAGCGCTGCACCACGATGGCGATGCGTTTCATGCCAGCTGCTCCAGCATCGATAGCAACCGGGCGGCCAGTACCGGACGACGGAACTGGCGGCGGAAACGGGTGCGGCCATGCCGGCGCAGCATGGCGTGCACGTCCTTGTCCTTGAACAGGCGCGCCAGTGACGCGGCGTAAAGACGCGGATCCGATTCCTGCCAGAGCAGTCCCGCATCGCCCAGCGTGTCGGGAATGGCGCTGGTGGCGCGCGCCACCACCGGCACGCCGAACGCCATCGCTTCCACCAGCGGCACGCAGAATCCCTCGTGCTCCGACATCATCAGCAGGGCGTCCGCCACCAGCCAGCAGGCTTTCAGGCGCGCATCGTCGATGTTGTCCAGGAAGTGCACGTGCGAGCTGATGCCCAGCGCTTGCGTGTGACTGAACAGGTGCCGCGTGTAGGCGGCGAGGCGACGATCCTGTTTGCCGACGATGAGCAGTCGCGCGTCGGCGTCATATTCGCGCCGGTAGCAGGCGAAGGCATCGAGCAGGGCGATGTGGCCCTTGTTCGGGGCAACGCGGCCCAGCATCAGGATATTCCGGCGGGCGTCGCCGTAGCGGTCGAGGAAATCGCCGTCGGCGGAGAGGTCCTGCAGCGCTTCGATCCGGTGAAAAGGGGCAGTACGGCCCCGCGATCGGCAGGCAGGCCGTGGGCGATGAGTTCGTCGCGGTTGTAAGCCGAGCACGCGAGGGCCAGTTCGAATCCCATCGTCGCCATGCGCGGCAGGCTGGCGCGTCCGGCGGCGCAGGTGCGGGCGTGGTCGCGCGACCAGCCGAAGAAGAATTCCGCCGGCGTGATGTTGTGGTAGCGCAGCACGCGCCGCGCGCGGCAGCGCGCCAGCATTTCCTCGATGCGCGGCCAGCCGATGGAGTAGTGGTAGATCACCAGGTCCCGCGGCGACAGCCAGCGGTCAAACCCATTCGGCGCATGCACGCTTTCGGCGATGCCGACAGCATGGTCGGCGTACAGGCGCACCTCGTGCCCCGCCGCGCGCAGCACCTGCGCCATTTCCAGTACGTCGGTGCCGACAGCGTCGAAGGCCGTCAGCGACGGGGCCAGCAGGGCGACCTTCATGATGTGCGACGACGCAGTTCGGCCTGCAGCACGAGCACGTGCTCGCGCAATTCACGAACCTGGGCCGCCAGCTCGGCGGTTTCCGCGCCGCTGTCGCTGCGCGCGAGCGCCTGGCCCAGGCGACGCTGCTCGCGGGCGATCTCGGGCAAGCCCCAGACCAGGGCCAGGCGTTCGATCAGGCCACCGACCAGCGGCAGTCGCGTCAGCCGCCAGAACCGGTAGCGCGGTGCCAGGCCCGTCACTTCGACGGCGTGCCCGCGTCCTTCGAGCGACCAGCGGATATCGCCCAGGATGGCGATCTTGCTGTCGCCGGCGGCCAGGCGTTGCAGGCACTCGACCATGCCGGCCGGGTCCGGCGAGCGCTTGAGCAGGCAGCGATAGGCCAGGTCGACAAATGCCTCATTATGAATAGGTACAAATTCCTGCAACGCGTAACGCAGGCGCTGGGGATGATCCAGCGGCAGCTCGGCCGGCGTCGTCGCCGCGGCCGGCGCAGCGGTGGCTGACACGGGAAGCGCGTCGGCCTCGCGCCGGATCTCCTGGCGCAGCGCCGCATGCGGAAAGGATTCCTGAGTGGACATGACCTTTGGATCGCGGGAAAAGCGGCGGGCGGCTATCGACCGTTCGCGCGGGCCGGCGCCGCGAGCGGGATGATGCCATAAGCCCGTGCGGTGGCGAGGTCGATCCATTGGTAGTCGGGGCTGCGCGCCCGGAACCCCTTCGCCTCGCGGGCGTAGCGCGCCTGGCCGGCTGCCAGGGCAGCGGCAAAGGTATCCATGGCATCGCGGTCGTAGTCATCCATTGCACCGGCGAAGGCGGGCACCGGACGCGGCGAGAGCAGGCGCGAACCGAGCAGGGTGGTTTCCAGCACCTGCGGCGTCTGTGACGCGGACACGCGGAAGGCGAGCATCGCATGGCGTGGCACCAGCACCAGCGCACTGTCGATACCCAGTCGCACGAATGCCGCCGCGAGCAGCAGGCTGCTGTCGATGCAGTTCGCGCGCTTTTCGTCCCACACCTGCTCGTGCAGGCGTACGCGCTGGCTCCATACAGCGGGGCCGCGCGACAGGCCCGGGTCCTCGTCGGCGTAGCGCACGCCGTGGTCATGAATCACTTCCCAGATCGCGAACGCCTCGGCCATGGCCGTGGCGGTATCGCGTCGCGCGTCCCTGGTCAGGGGCAGTTCCGGGTGATTGCGCCGCGCCTGCGCGAGGATCTCGTCCACCACCGGTGACGCCGGGTTGGCGTAGGCGGCGAAGATCCAGCCCAGGTCGACGTGATCGGCGCCGTCGCGCACGTAGTACAGCGCTTCGCCCAGCGGATGCACCCGCACCGGCCGCTCGATCACTTCGACAGCGTCATCGCGCTGCAGGCGGAAGGTCATGCTCGCACGCGTGGGCGCCAGCAATGAGGCCAGTGCCTGCCGGTCCCAGCGCAGCAGGGGCTGGAGGCGGTAGGTCTCGCCGCGGCGGGGCAGCACGGCTTCCACCTGGGCTGGTCCGGCGAGGAAAGGCGCCTCGACGGTCAGGGCGACGGGTTCATCGGCGCGTCGGGCGCGCACTTCCACGGCCACCAGGCCAGCGCCGCCGCCAAACTGTGTCGACGGCGTCCGCGATGGCTCGTCCGACTGGCCCTGCGACAGGTCCAGTACCGGATAGATCGCGTCGCCGGGACTGATCTCCACCCGCCAGCCGCGCTCGGCGGTTGGCGCGGCGGCCGTGGCGCCGACGAACAACACCACACACACCAGGATGGCGGACAGACGGCGCGGCGGCCGACGGGTTTGCACGGAAAGCATGCGCCGACTATCGTTGCGCGCGGCCCGGCTTGTCCAGGCCGTGTCGTCTGCACCGGCGCCGAGCGCGTCGGCACACCCGGTTGGAACTCCCCCGGGCGGCGACTGTTGCGATGGTCCAGGAAGGGCATGCTCGACCGGACCGTTCCATGCGTCCTCCGCGCGCCGCGCGTCGGCAGCGGACGGTCGTGGAAACCGATCGAACGGACGGCGGTCCATACCGCGCCGTCCACCGTCTGAGCATCACACCATCATGGAGTCGTCATGCGTCAAATCCCGGCAATCCTCGCCCTGAGCCTGGTCCTGGCCGCCTGCAGCGCGCCCCCTTCGGATCCCAAGGCGCCCGAAGCGTCCAAACCAGCCGCCACGACCGAACCGGCCAAGCCCGCCCCCGAAGCGGCCGCTGCCAAGCCTGCCGTCGATGTGCCAGAGGGCGCCTGCGGCGACCAGAGTGCCCTGCCGAAAGAACAGCGCCTGGCCAACACCCCGCGTTGGACGACCGCCAGCGAAGTGGAAAACTTCGGCTATGACGTGTTTCGCGGCGACGCGGAGCAGGGCCCGTTCACCAAGCTGACGGCCGAGCCGATGCTGGGCGCCGGCACCACCGACGAAACCAAAAAGTACGAATTCCGCGACGACACCATCGACCCGTGCAAGGACTACTGGTACTACGTCGAATCGATCTCTACCGGCGGCGAGCGCGAGAAATTCACGCCGGTCTTCAAGGCGCCGGCCAAGCGGCGTCCGGCGGCCGCCCCGGCGCAGCCGAACTGACCGATCCGGTGTGCGCGCCGGCACGGCCCGGGCGATCGGTTCCCCGCGCGGGCCGCGCCCGCGCGACGGCCGGGTGCGCCCCGCGATGATCGCCGCACTGGCAGCGCGGCGCTGGCAGCTGGCGCTGTTCGTGTCCGCGTACCTGGGGTTGCAGGCACTGCTTTTCGGCCTGTACTGGGGCGACACGCCCAAGACCCTGGTGGGCGACGAGGTGTCCTACCTCGCCTGGGCGCGTGGCGTGGCTGGAGAGGGGCCGATGCCGGCACCCACCGGCTGGTGGCCGCCGCTGCAGGCGTGGCTGCTGGCGGGCAGTCTGCGCGTGTTCGGTGACACCCTGCTGCCGATCCAGCTGCTGCAAAGTGTTCTTTTGCTCCTGTGCGCCGCGCTGCTACGGGATCTGTGGCGCGGCTGCGACGGCCGGGTCCGGGCCGCCAATGCGGCGGCGGCGTTGTTCCTGCTCAATCCCTCGACCCTGGGCTATGCCCACTGGCTGTGGCCCGAGGTGCCGCATCTGTTTGCCTTGCTGCTGGCCGTGTGGCTGGCCGCGCGCCATTCCGGCGGATGGGCGGGTGCCGCGGTGGCGGGCGCCGCAGCGGGCGTGGCCATGCTCGCCAAGAGCCTCCTCAGCGCGTTCTGGCCCACGCTGGCGCTGCTGGCGGCAAGGACGCGCCGCTCGGTACTGGCCGGCCTCGCCTGCGTCGCCGGCGTGCTGGCGGTGACGGCGGTGCCCCTGTGGCAGGGCTGGCAGCTGACCGGCAAACCATTGATCGCCGACAGCTCCGCGTTCAATCGGGTGGGAGGCCTGACCGACCGCTGGCGCAGCGACTACGTCGGCGATAGCGTGCCGCTGCTGGCCGGCGAGTATTTCGCGATCGATGGCGTGCGTGAACGCAACGCCGCCTTCGCCCGGCGCGCGGAAGACCTGATTCACCGCCAGGGGCTGGTCGCCACGCTGAGTGACCAGCTCGGCCGCCAGTATTTCCGCCTGTTCAACGCCAAGACACTGCTGGTGTCGCAGCTGCCGGGACCTGCGTGTGCCGGTTTCATGGGCGCCTATCATGAAGTGGGTGCCGCCCGGGTCACGGCCGTGAAGATACTGGCCTACACCAGCCATGCCCTGATGCTGGCCGCCTTTGCGCTGGGCCTGGCCGTATGGCGACGCTGGCGCGAGCCGCTGGTCTGGTGGACAGCCCTGTTTTTCGCCTACCAGCTGGCCTTGTACCTGCTGCTGCACGTCAAGGCCCGGTTTCTGCTGCCGATGGTGCCGTTCATGTGTGCCTTTGGCGGCAGCTTCCTGGCCGGCATCGGTCGCGGTGACAATGCGATCTGCCCACCGGGGTGGGCGCACCAGCGCCTGCGCGTGGTCATCGGCCTGGTGCTGGGGCTGATATTGCTGGGGCTGGCCTTTCTGGGGCCGTTACTGGATCGTAGTTGCGCATGAGCGCCAATGCGGGAGGCACCGTGTCGCGCGAACACGAACTGAGCCTGCGGCTGGCCGAGGCGGCGTACACCGAGGAGCAGCTGCGCCGGGTGATCGCGCAGCTGCTGGAAGAAGCCGACGCGGTCTTCGCCAGCCGTAGCTGGCGCATCGGGCGGGGCCTGACGGCGCTCGCCGGGCGTTTGCTTGGCCTGGTGGGCATTCGCCTTCCGACGGCACAGGATGCGGGCCATTGGCGCCGTATCGTTGCCGCCCATGACGACGTCCTGCGCCGCCGCCGCCTCCTGCTCGAACGCCTGGTGGCTGATGCCGCGGTGCGCGAAGGGGACCTCGACAGCGTGCTGGCCCAACTGTGGACCGCGGTCGGCGAGGAGTCCGCCCTGCGTCCGGGGCCGCCCGCGTGAACGCCGCCCGTCCGCTCAGCGTGGTGTTGCTGGCCTGGAACCGCTGGGATCTCACCCGGCGCGCCCTCGATACCTTGCTGGCCACCGATTGCACGGGCGCACAGATCATCGTGGTGGACAACGGCTCCACCGACGGCACCGCGGAAGGCCTGCGTGACTACCACGACCGCGTGCGCGTGCTGACACTGCCGCGCAACCTGGGCTTCGTGCGCGGCAACAATGCCGGCATCGATCTCGCCGGCCCCACCCACGATATCGTGCTGCTCAATAACGACCTGGAGCTGCGCCAGCACGACTGGCTGCTGCGTCTGCGCGAATGCGCGTACGCGGCGGCCGACATCGGCATTGCCGGATGCCGTCTGGTCGACGGTGAGGGCCGCCTGCTGCACGCGGGCACGGTCGTGATGCCCGACGACGGCATCGGCGTCCAGCTGGCGTCCGGGCGCGTCGAGCGCGACGTCGGGCAGTACACTGCGCCCTCGCGGGACGTGCAGGGCGTTGTGTTCGCGGCGGTGCTGATTCGACGCGAAGTCATCGCGGCCATCGGCCCCCTGCACACCGACTACGACACTTACGTCGAAGACACCGACTACTGCCTGCGCGCCCGCGCCGCCGGGTTTCGCACGGTATTGTGCGGATCGGTCAGCCTGGTGCATCGCCAGCACGGCTCGACCGCCGACAACGCCGCGCACCGGCAAGATCTATTGGCCACCGGCCGCGCGACGTTCCTGCGCCACTGGGGCGGCGAGCTGGCGTCACGCTACGGCCGCCGGGTCATGCTGTTCGGCGCACTGGATTTCCCGCGTGCGACGGCCGAGTGGCTGCGTCCCCTGGTGCGTGCGATGGACCAGGCCGGTATCGATGTGCGCTATCGCCCCTTGCATGCGCCGGTGCTGCCGGCCGCGATCGCGGAAACGCCCGACAGCCAGGACCACGTGCTCAACACCATCCGGCGGCGCGTACCGCTGTCGAATGTTCCGCTGCTGGCGGCCGGTGACCCAGCCCTGTGGCTCACCTTGCCGACTGCCGGATTCCGCATCGGCATCCTGCCGGACGATCCGTTTGCACTGGATGCCTGCCAGCGGGCCGGCATGCAGGCGATGGACATGCTGTGGGTGACGCGCGAGTGGCTGGTCGAGCGCGTGCGCAAAACCGGCTTCAAGGGAAATATCCACATTGTTCCTTGGGGTGTCGACCCCGACTACGCCCATCCGGGCATCGGCGCCACCCACAATCCGCACGGCGAGTTCGTCGTGGCGGCGACGCTGCGCTGGAACGAGGCGGATGCACCGTGGCGTCTGATGCAGGTCTTCGCCCGGGCATTCCGCCGGGAAGATCCGGTGCGCCTGGTGCTGTGGGTGGATGCACCGGGCATCGACCTGGCTGCGGCGACGCGCGCCGTGGCGCTCAATCCCCACGGTGGCCGCGTGACCGTGCTGCCCCGGCCGCTGCTACCCGAAGAGCAGCGCAACGGCCTGCTGGCCGCTGCCGATGCCTACCTGGCCCTGACCGCGACGCCCGGCCAGGGCTACGCCGCCCTGCGCGCCCTGGCCATGGGCAAGCCCGTGATCGTTCCCGCCACGGCCTTGCCCTGCGACGGCGTGGACATTCCGCGGGCCTTCCGGTTGCCGTCGGAGCCTGCTGCTGCAGTGGACCTGGCAGCCGTCGACGCGTTGCGCCGGCTCGTTCGCGATGTGAAAGAGCGCCAGGCGTGGCCCGATCGCTGTGGCGCCACCCTGCGCCAGGAACGCCGCTGGCTCGACACGGCCCAGCTCATGCGCCAATTGCTGGAGCAGCTGGACGGACAGGCGCGACCGGCGCCGCGCGAGCGCCCCCCGGCGCGTGCGCAGGGGCTGGTCGTGCTGGGCATGCATCGCTCCGGCACCTCCTGCGTCAGCGGCCTGCTGCAGCTGATGGGCGCCTATGGTGGGTCGGCGGCGGGGTTCCTGAGCAATCCCGCGGAAAATGCGCGTGGTTTTCTCGAACGCGGTGATGTGCACGCCGCCTGCGTGGAGGCGCTGCGCCTGCGTGGCGGCGACTGGTCGATCCCGCTGGGTTGGGATGCGGAGGCGCTGCCGGCCTCGCGCGCGCGCCTTCGCGCCGCGTTGCGGACACCGCTGGATGACCTGTCGGCCGCCGGGCTGTGGTTCCTCAAGGAACCGCGGCTGTGCCTGCTGATGCCGGAACTGGATGATCTTGCCGCCGACGCGGTGTTCGTGCACGTCGTGCGCGCGCCCGCGGCGGTCGCCGCGTCGATTGCGCGCCGCGACGGGCTGACCATTCCGCACGCGCTGGCGCTGTGGGAGCACTACAACCTGCAGGCGTTCGCGGCTACAAAGGCGCGCCGCCGTGTCCTGGTCGACTACCATGCGCTGCTGGACGACCCGTTGCGCGTGACTGCGGCGCTGCATACGCGCCTGCTGGAGCTGGGCGTGCGCGGCCTGCGCCGCCCCTGCGCCGAGGAGATCCACGCCTGGGTTGGCGCGCCGCTGGCTTCGCAGCGGCACGCGCGCCTGCCGCACGTCAGTGCGGCGCAATCGGAATTCTGGGCGCTGCTGGAGAGCGGGCGGGTTTTGCTGGATGCGCCCTTGCCGGCGCTCTCGGCCAGCAGCGAGGCGCTGCTGCTGCAACTGGCCGGCGAACACCGCCAGGCATTGCGCCGTGAACGGGAAGACAGACGGGATGGATAGGTGCTGGAAGGGATGACCGCCATGAGTGATACCGCGACCGCTGACCTGCCGCACCGCGTGGAATGGGATGGCCGTCAGCTGCAGATGCACGCTGCGCCGGCCGCTGCCGTCGACGTCTACATCGACGACATCCTCTATGCCTGCCTGCAGGCCGACGGCGCCGGCCGGATCGCGCTGGATCTTCCGCACTCGCCCAGCGGCCGCTCTGCCATGGCCCTGCATCTTCGCGCCGGTCCGGTGACCAGCCGTGCAGTGGGATTGCATATCGGCCAGCCGGGCCTGTCGGCGGCGCCCGCCATTCGCGAACCCCGGTCGCCACCCGACGCCGAGCTGATCGACGCGCGTACGGCGCGCCGCGAGCTGGCGCACGACGTGGCAATCGTGGTGCCTGTCTACAACGCACCGGAAGCGGTGCGGGCCTGCCTCGACAGTGTGCTCGAGCACACTGTCGGCCCGGCCCGGCTGATCGTGATCGACGATGCAAGCCCCGATCCGGCGATCGCGCCGCTACTGGAAGCGTATCGGCACCGCGCCGGCGTCACGATCCTGCGCAATGCCACCAACCTCGGCTTCACGGCCACCGCCAATCGTGGCATCACCGAAGCCGGGCGTGCCGACGTGGTGCTGCTCAATGCCGATGCGGAGGTCGCTGCGCATTGGCTGTGCGGCCTGCGCCGTGCCTGTTACACCCGTTCCGATACCGCCAGCGCGACAGCCGTGTCGGACAACGCCGGTGCCTTCTCGGTGCCGGAGCTCGAATGCGAAAACCCGTTTCCGGAAGGCTGGCAGTTCGTCGATGCGGCTCGCGCGTTGTGGCAGTCGGCGGGCACGGCCTATCCGGAATTGCCTACCGGCAATGGCTTCTGTCTCTACCTGCGCCGCAGCGCCCTCGATGCCGTCGGCCTGCTCGATGCCGAGGCCTTCCCGCAGGGCTACGGGGAAGAGAACGACTGGTGCCAGCGCGCCGAAGCCGCAGGATGGCGTCATGTGATCGCCGGCAACGTGCTGGTGCGCCACGCGCGCAGCCAGAGCTTCGGCCATGAGCGCCGGCGCTTGCTCGGCGAGGCCGGGATGCGTGTGCTGCGGGAGCGCTGGCCGCACTACGAGGCCGCGGTCGGCATGACCCTGTTCTCGCCGGCGCGGCGCGCGCTGGACTGGCGCGTGCGACGCCGCTACGCGGAACCGGCGCGTGCCCGGCCGCGGGTGCTGTGGCTGGATGTCGATCCGGTTGATATCGATGGCTGGGAATCGTGGCGCTGGACCAGTGCCGACGACGGGGCGCAACTGGACCTGCGCCATGACGGTACCTGGCGACGCCTGGAGACCGGCGGCGGCGCCGGCGATGCCGTGGCCTTTGCAGCGGGACTGCGCGAACGAGCCGACTATCTCGGTCGCGTCTTGCAGTGCTACGCCATCGATACCATCGTCCTGCCCGATCAATCCCGTGCGCCCTACCCGGATTTCCTCCTGATTGCCCGGAACCTCGCGATTCCGGCGCTCATCGGCAGCGGTGACGACTGGTTCCAGCGCCTCGAGCGCGTCCGTTCGGTGTTGCGCGCCTTCGCGGATCCGCCCGCATGACGGCGGCGGGCGTTGCGCTCGTCACGGGCGCTGCGGGCCAGGATGGCGCCTGGCTCTGCCGGCAATTGCTGGATGCGGGCTGGCAGGTCTGGGCTGCCGTGCATACGTCCGTGCCGCCGGTACCGTGGCGGTGGCGCGAGTTGTCGATCGCCGGTCATCCGCAACTGCAGGTTGCGCCGTTGTGCATCGAAGACGCCGAAGCCTGCCACGACGTGGTCGCCCGGTCGGGTGCCTCGCGCATTTTCCACCTTGCCGCGATCAGCAGCGTGGCGCAGGCCACGGCGGATCCCGTGCGCGCCGTGCAGGTAAATGGCATGGGTACCGTGCACCTGCTCGATGCCGTGCGCCGGGTGGGTGGCGACGCCGCCGTGGTGGTGGCCTCCAGCGCGGAGGTGCATCCTGGCGCGCTGACCGATGAGCGCACGCCGGCTGTGGCCGCGCATCCGTACGCCTTGTCGAAGCTGATCGCCGAAGAGGCCGTGCGCTGCTACCGGAACCGGTTCGGACTGCGCGCGTCGATCGCGATCCTCTTCAACCACGAGTCGGAACTGCGCGGCGATTCATTCGTGACGCGCAAGATTGCCGCTGCTGCCGCACGCGCCGGTGCCGGGTCCGGCGAAACGCTGTCGCTGGGCAACCTCGATGCGACGCGTGATTTCGGCTACGCGCCGGACTACATGGCCGCGCTGCGCGCCCTGGCGGATCTGCCGGCGCCCGAGGACCTCGTCATTGCCACGGGCGAGGTGACGGCGATCCGCCAGTTCACCACGATGGCCTACGCGGCAGCAGGTATTGAACTGCGCTGGGAAGGGCAGGGCGCCGGCGAACGGGCCATCGACACGGCAGGCGCGGTGCGCATCCGCGTCGATCCATCGTTCCTGCGCGCTTCGGATGCGCCCCTGCAGCGTGGCGATGCGACGCGCGCACGCCAACGGCTGGGCCTGCGCCACAGCCGGGATGTCTTCGGCATCGCGCAGGTCATGGTGGCGGCGGAGCAGCGCCGCCTGGGCCTGGCTTCGCTCGCCGTGGACACGGGAACCTGCTGAAATCGCCCGATGACGCAGGATCCGATCAAGCTCATTCTCAATGTCGATGCCATCAGCGCGCCGCTGACGGGCATCGGCGTGTACACCCGCGAACTGGCGTTGGGGCTGGAACGCCATGCGGCGATCGAGTCGCTGAAGCTGTTCTCGGCATACCGCTGGGTCGATAGCGTGCAGCAGGCGCTGGCCGTCAACCACGGCGTGCAGACCATGCGGCGCGTGCTGCCGTTCAAGCAGTTCGCACTGGAAGGCTACACGCGCCTGCGCGCCGGGCTGTTCAAGGCCAATGCCAGCCGCCTGCGCGACCACGTGCTGCACGCGCCGAACTTTGTGCTGATGCCGTTCGACGGCCCGGCCGTAGCCACCGTTCACGATATCTCCTATTTGCGTTATCCCCAATTCCACCCGCGCGAGCGCGTTCGCTTCCTGGAGCGGCACCTGCCGCCGACCCTGGCGCGCGCCGACGCCGTCATCACCGACTCGGCCTTTGTCCGCGACGAACTGGTCACGGTGCTGGGCGTGGATCCAGCCAAGCTGCATGTGGTGCCGCTGGGTGTCGACCCGTCGTTCCGGCCGCGCGAGGCGGATGCACTGCGGCCGACGCTGGCGCGTCACGGTGTGGTTTTCGAAGGGTACCTGCTGGTGGTGGCAACCCAGGAGCCACGCAAGAACCTGGAGCGGCTGGTAACGGCCTACGCGCAACTTCCGGCGACGCTGCGCGCCAAAGTGCCATTGATCGTCGTCGGTGCCCGCGGGTGGCTGGATGCACCGCTCGCGCGCGTCATCGAACCATTGGAGCAGCAAGGCCAGGTGCGGCGCCTGGGTTTCGTCACAGACGAGGACCTCCCGCTCCTGTACGCCGGCGCGCTCGGCTTTGCCTTTCCCTCGGTCTACGAAGGCTTCGGCCTGCCACTGCTCGAAGCCATGGCCAGCGGCGTACCCGTATTGACCTCCAATGCCGCCTGCATGCCCGAAGTGGCCGGCGATGTGGCGCTGCGGGTCGATCCATTCGATGTCGATGCGATCAGCGCAGGACTTCAGCGTCTGGTCGAGGACGCGTCCTGGCGCGCGCAGGCGCGCACCCAGGGCATCGAGCGCGCCGCCGGATACAGCTGGACACGCACCGTCGATGCCACCATCGCTGTGTACCGGGCCGCTGCAGTACGCGCGGGCGCTGCCATTAACGCGCTGGATCACCATCCGCCGGGCGTGGTGCGGCCCCGCGCAGGCGTCGCGCTGGTGAACTTCAACACAGCTGATCGCAGCCTGCGCTGCGTGGAGTCGCTATTGCCGTTGCGCGACCGCGTGCGGCTGGTCGTCGTCGACAGCGGCTCGCGCGATTCCGATGTGCGCCAGCTGCGCGATGGCCTCGGCGTGCTCTGGTCCGAAAGCGAGCTCATCGCCAGCCCGGTCAACATCGGGTTTGCCGCCGGCTGCAACCGCGCCATCAGCCGCTTTCTCGGCGATAGTGACATCACGCATGTCCTGCTGCTCAACAATGACGCCGTGGCTACCAATGCGCTCGTGACCTGGGTGACTGATCACCTGGACGGACGCCAGTCGGCTGATCTGGCGGGCGGACGCGTGCTGAAACTCGAAGCCGGCAGCGACGAGATCGATTCCCTCGGCATCGCTTTCTACCGCAGCCTCCTGGCCTCCAACCGGCTGGATGTCGCCGAACCCTACTTCGGCCCCACCGGCGGTTGCGCCCTGTATTCACGCGCCGTGCTGGACCGCCTGCTGCAGGCGCACGGCATGGTGTTTGACGAAGACTTCTTCTGCTACGCCGAAGATACCGACGTGGCCGCCCGCGCGCTGCTGCTGGGCTTCACGCCCCAGTACACCGATGCGGTGCTCGCCCGCCACGAAGGTCAGGCTTCCAGCGGCGGCGGCTTCAATGACTTCATCCTGTACCACGGCATCCGCAACTCACTCTGGATGTTGCTCAAGTGCGTGCCCGCTACCGTGATCTGGCGCCGTCTGCCCTGGCTCCTGGCCATCCACGGCGGCATCGTCGTCCGCCACGGCCTGCGCGGCAAATGGCGCGTCGTCCTGCGCCTGTACCGCGATGCGTTCCTGGGCGTGATCCGTATGTGGAAAAAGCGCCGCGTCATCCGCCACACCCGCGTCATCCGTGCCCGCGACTTCGCACAGCGCGTCAGCCCCCGCTTCTACGACCGCGGCTACCTGCGCAATGCGTTGCGTGAATTGTGGCGGTGGCGGTCACCGTAGCAGTCGCCAAGGCAGGGTGACCGCCGCGCGTCTTCAACTCCCACAGGTAACCGGGCCCGGTGTGACACAGGGCCCGGTAACCCGCTTGCGCCTTAAGCAGGTGTCCGGGAAATCGGGGCAAGATCAATGTTATCTGCACGCCAAATTGCTCTATGCAACGCTTTCACGTCGATAGTGAATGCTGCCCCACTGGCTACCTCTGGTTTCGATGGTGACTGAAACTGTGCGATCTGGGCCGACGGCAAAGTCGAGCAGGACCGCGTTCTGGGCATCCATTGTGGTAACAACCAGCAATTCGGCGACATAAATCCAGCTCTCCAGGTCGGAGCTGAACGTGTCCGCGGATTCAACAATAAGCGGGCCACATACGTGGGAAGTTTGCGTCCAGAGCAAAACATCGCCACTCACCGCCATGCTGAGGGTCCGGAGGTAGTCGCGAAAACGCGTCGTGTTCAGTTCAGATGCGGCAACATCAATCTGACTTGCGGATTTTCGTCGGTCCGCCTTGGCGATAAGCGCTTTCGTAGACTCCAAATCCAGGAGGTCGCTTTGCGCAACAGGCCGGCCAACAATCTTGCTGAGGGTTTCCAAGTGCGCGCGCATTTGCGTCTTCTGCGCAATCATTTCTGTCCGACTTAGCATGTTAATCCTCCGCAGAGTAGTCGACCTTCTGCTTGCCATTGTTCATCAAGGCAGGGCGTCTGTATTTATTCATTTGCACTATTCCAAGGTCCACTTTGACTTTGCCTGCCTCCCAGTGTGGTTGACCGATATGGCTACGATCCATGGTCTGCTGTTGGACGCTCATTCGGAGTGGTCCGTTTCCCGTGGGAATGTCGTAGGAGTATTCGTATCCAGATGCGTTTCTCGATTGCGACCGTGGAGTCTGGCTTGTCGGAATTCCTGCCTTCCGCATGACTTCTCGGCGCGCCGCTCTGGAGCTCGCTGCGCAAGCGCAGTCATTATGTACGAATAGCTTCTGCTGACCGGCAAAGTAGGTGTGGAAATCGGCAACTGAAAAGTTGTACGTGACTTCAAGCTGTCCATTCCTACCTACATGCTCAAGTACTAGATCCCGGTTGTCCAGATCAACAAGGACCATTCCGGAGAGCAGGTGCTCGACGGTTACCCAACCACGATGTTTGACCCAAAACGGGTGGTCGTCCGTTGCGCGTATCGGAGTAATCATGCCGTCAGCGTCGCGAACTGAGAGCTCGAACAAGGGCTTTTGTTTTGTATTTATCAGTTGAGTGACCGGCTTGAGCGCGGTCTCGCCTGTCACTGGGTCCCGTGCATACACCAACTGTCCAACCACTATTTTCTCAATGGGTACCGGGCCCGTCTCCGTCCAAACCGGCGTACCCGCCGGAAAGCAACAACACGCCGCACCAGCCAGCGCGCGGGCTACGCCCCCTTCCGCACCGCGGGCAGCTCCCCGGGCCATTCCACGTACCGCACCATAGGCACGTGCCGATGGGAGAAGGGTGGACAAGATCTCGAAAGCGGCCGCGCCACTAACCTCCTTGTCGCTGATCTCGGTCTCCTGGAATCCGTAGCCCGCCAGGAACTGCATGGCAGAAATGGGGTTCATCAGAGAGGTCGTTGTGCCGGTGAGATTGTAGGCGGCACGTGTTGCGCCAGTGACTGTGTCACCCCATGTACCTTCCACACCGCGTTCGCCCATCTCCGTCGTGTACGGGAACATCATGTGCGACGCCTTTCCAGCTAACGTTCGCTCTGGTGTCTTGGAGTTCACGCCGCCCTTGTCGGCGATTGGGGTCGACGGTTTGGTCGTAGATTGGCGTTCGGCGCCATTTGACTGCATGCTGCCGCTGCCAGCGGCAGCGCTGACAGCGCTCATCTGATTGGCGTTGCCCAGCACTACTTTTTCGCTACCAATGGCATAGGTGACGGTAATGGTCTTCCCATTCTTCTCAACCGTGCAGCTGCCCGCGCCGCCCTGATCGATACTCACTTCGCCGCAGGACTGGTAGCCACTCGGATCGTGCCCGGCCAGCGGATTGTTCATGATGTAGCTGTAGGGATTGAGCGACTGCGAGTGCATGGCCGCCTGAATCACTGGGTCCACCGCCAAGAATCGTCCCAGGTTGTAGTCATACACACGCCCGCCCATATGGATCAGTGCAACGTCGTCGGCGTGTTCATGCTTGGTGAAGCCGTGGATGGTGTTGGGCAGATTGAGTGTTCCGCCGCGGTCGGTGAAGTCGGCGTTGCGGGCCTTGCCGAAGGCGTCGTAGGCGCGGCGATGGTTGTTGCTGGCGTCGATGCTGGCGATAGTGGAACCGAGGCGGTCGCGCAGGGCAACGGCAACGGTTTCGGTGGCGCCAGTCTTGGTAACAATGACGGGGCCGAGTTCGTGGATGTGCGTGGTGCCCATGCGCTCGTAGCCCGCGTCGCCGAAGTAGCGTGCCCCGCGGCTGGTGACGCTGTAGGTGCGCTCGCCGAGGGGGCTGTAGGCCCAGCTATCGGTGCCGCTGGGTGAACTGACCTCGGCGGGGCCTTCGAAGCCGTACTTGAAGATCACGTCCGGATTGGCACTGGTTCGGCTGATGGTCTTCGGACGGTTCTCCGCATCCACCAGCACGGTGAGATTCGTGCCACGGATGACGTTGCCGTTGGCGTCGCAGAAGTACTGCTGCGTGCCACCACCGGACAGGGCGACGCTGGAAGCACCGTGTGGTCCGCAACCGTTCTGGTTGTAGGTGTAAGCGGTGTCGCTGTCGGCGCTGAAGTCGGTCTTCTTGCGGATATTGCCGCTGGCAGAATAGGCATACTTCACCGGCAGGCCGTTGGCGGTGGCTTTGGTCAGTCGCTGCAGCTTGTCGTATTCATACAGCTCGGTGGCAACACTTGCGCCTTGCGGGGTACGGCCCTGGCTGGCGAGATTGCCGAAGCTGTCATAGGTGTAGCTGACCTTGTCGACGGCCGTCGCCCCCTGCTTCCAGGTTATGGTCTTGGATTGGCCGGTACTACCGTAGTCCTCGTGAGTGCCGGTGAGCACGAGCGAAGGGCTCGCCGTGACCATCTCCCCGGTAATGTGACCCCAGGAATTGGCCGCGGTCGCCTTCCAATAAGGCGTAGTGGCACCGACCTTCTTCAGCGTTTCGCGATGGCCGATCGGGTTATACGTCGTTTCAACAGCCAATCCGCTGGGATAGGTGTAGACACTGGGGCGGCTAAAGTCGTCGTACGTCGTGCTGTGCGTCAGCGTGACCGCCGCGCCTTCGGTAATGGTGGTCGTGGCGCCATTGGGACGCCCGAACGCGTCATAGGCATGGATAGTCTTCCAGACCACCGGATTGGCGCCTGGATTGTTCCGGTTGCTGCCGCGGCGACGGGTGACTTCGTGGACCATGCCGATGGCATTGGCCGGGTCGTACGTGTAGTCGTCCTGGAAAACGTCATTGCTGAGCCCCTGCGGTAGCGACGCCGGAGGGACGATGCGGCTCTGTTTGACACGGCCCAATGCGTCGCGCTGCGTTACAGTGTTGACGGCGCCGCGGGCGTCCGTCTGGCTCAGGAGCTCGCCGAAGGCGTTCATGCGAACTTGCCAGGTGCCTTGATCGGCGTCGGACATGCCGACCCGCCGGCCGAGGGCATCGTAGGTCGATGTGCTGACGATCAGCTCCGGATCCTGGATCGCCACGACCTTGCCGTTGGCATCGCTCCAGAACTTCGTGATGCCGCCGTTAGCGTCCTTGGTGTGGAGTATCTGGCCGCGGCTGTCGACCGTGCGTGTCATGTCCATGCACAGATTGGATGCTGTGGCAGGACAGTTGGATCCGACGTCTAGGCTGACGCTTGCTGCGTGCACCACGATGCGAGTCGTGCGGCTGGAATAGAAATACTCCGTGACGACATTGCCGTGTGTCGGATCCAGTTCGGCCCCTGGACCCACCTTGGTCGTGGGGCGACCAAGGCGGTCGTACATGGTCAGCGTTTCGTAGGGGACGCCACCGTCCATGTAGGGCGTACTCTGCGCCGATACCTTACCCATGTCGTCATAGGCCGTATGCGTCTGGATCAGCGTGCCACTGAATCCGCGCTGCGCTTGCTTGATGACCCGGCCCAGACGGTCGTGCCACGTGATCATCGTCGGGTAGCCGGGATGTACGGTCGTTACACGCCATGCCGCCGTAGTGGCGTTGGTGTTGTTACCGATGATGGCGCCGGTGCAGGTCGCGCCGTTACACGGCTGGATCGACGTATCGATCGCCGAGCCGATCAGCTGGCCCGTGCTGCTGCGGTGCTCAACATGCGTGGCGCGGCCGAAGGCGTCATACGTGGAATGCAGGACGTTGCCGTTGGCATCCGTCGCGGCGATCGGTTGGCCGTCCGCCGGGTTAACGGTTGTGGTAACCGTGCGATTGTTTGCGTTCGTGATTGAGTACGGAAAATAGCCGTCCGGCTCGGCCACCGTTCCACCCTTGGTGTAAGTGAATGTCGTGGTTCGGGTCGGGCTTTGTGCCGCTTCCAGGCCGACGGCCGTCATGGTCAACTGCGCCGGCGATCCGTAGTTGGTCAACGCCGTCGGCAGTTCGTCCGGATAGGTGAACTCGGTTTTCGCCGCTTGATCCGCTACGCCACTTTGTATCGTTTGCGTTTTCGGCAGGCGCGTTGTCGGACGCCACGTGTATTCGGTCTTGACTGAGTGCGATGGCGCCGATGCGCCGGCGGGCATCGGATGCGTTCCGGTGTAGGTGATGGACCCGGTGACGGTTTCTGACTTGATACGATCGACCCACCAGTTAGCGATGTCGGCGGATTCGAGCTCAACGTGCGTGGCAGTCGTCTGCTCTTGAACAAAAGCGCTGGGACCTTCGTCCTTGAGCGTTACCACGTGGTCAATCAGATTGCCGTAGACACTGGTGTCGGAACCATCGTCCCACCCGGATCGGGTTGCGCCGGCGGCTGCGTAATCGGTGGTGTTGGTGCTGATTTTCGTTCCCGCCTCGTAGGCTTCGTCGATCTGCCTGTCGACGAACGGCCGGTAGACCGTCGTGCCGGTCGGTACCGCCAGAGCGTCGCCCAGCGTGCAGGCGCCACGGTTGCTGCGGGTACAGGCCCAGGTCGTACTGGATTTGCCCAGGAGCGTGCCGGTTGGCGTCGTTGTCCGCACCGATTCGATACGGCCCGTCAGCGGAAACTTCTGATGGAAGATGGTTTCCGTTCGCGACTGGAGGTTGGTCCGATCAGCGGCATTGCCGGAGATGACCTTGCGGAATCCTTGGAATCCGCGGCCGCCGTTGTTGTACATCGCTTCGGAATAGGCGTAGACCGCGCTGCGGTGGGCGTCGATGCTGCCCGCCGCAAACGGCATCCCTTCCCGGCCCTGCAGGAAAGCGCTGACGACTGGCATGGAACTGCGAAAGTAGAAGTGCCGTTTATCGACGTAACCATGGGTCGACGGCAACGAATACAGCGGCGGAAAATCGTCCGATTCTCTCGTTGTCGAGAGCGGCAGGTAGAGCCACTGGGCGTGATCGCCAACGCCGTTGACGACCTTGGCGAGCAGCTCTGGAAGAATCACACCCGGCTCCGCTGAGGGCGCGCGCGCGCCGGGACCTGTGGGTGTCGTGGCATTGCCGGTACCGGATTTCACGCCGAGATTGTGGTTGACGTACGGTACGAAGTGGTCCTTGAAGTAGCTTGTCGCCACCGTGCCGCTTTCGGTTTGTACCGTCGCAGGGCCCCAGTTGCCGTCGCCGACGACCTTGCATCCGTCGTAGTTGCCGGCGTTGATCGTGCGCTTGACGCCCGAGCAGCCCATGCCGGTGACGAGGTCAGCCATCCCGTCGCCGTGCAAGTCTTCCGAGCGCGATACCCGATTGATCGAGGTCAGCTGTGACACGAGGTTGGTCGTAACCAGCCTGACCGCAACCGAGCTCGCACCTGTCTGCACGAACTTGAGCTGATCCATGTGGTAGGTGCTGGGATCGAAATCCGACAGATTGGGCTTGGCAGCGCTGGCGCCTAGCCCATACATGTCATAAACGGGAAACCCTTCCCATTCTGCGGGATAGATCGAGTTCGTTGCCGCTGGCGGCATCGTCAATCCGGAGCCGGGATCCGGTGGGCACGCATAGACGGCGCAGCGCTGGTTTAGAGTGCCTAACAAAACGCCGCGTAGTCTACAATGCGTCAGCCACAAAGAGTTGAGTGCTGACGGATGAGTAAGCTTGAGATCAAGGACGATCTATGGGACGTGATTCGGCGGCTACTTCCGCCGGAGCCAGATCGCCCGAAAGGTGGTCGGCCAAGAGTGCCGGATCGTGCTGCCATCAACGGCATCGTGTTTGTCCTGAGGACGGGGATTCCATGGGAGCATTTGCCGCTCCGGCTAGGCTATGGATCCGGCATGACCTGCTGGCGACGGCTGCGAGACTGGCAGCAGAGCGGTGTTTGGGATCGATTGCACAAGGAACTGTTGCGGCGGTTGCGTAGCTACGATCAGATCGACATGTCGCGAGTGAGTGTGGATGCAGCGAGTGTTCCTTCCCCCGGGCGGGGAGGAAACCGGTCCAAATCCTACCGATCGAGGAAAGTTGGGGTGCAAAAGGCACGTTGCGGTCGATGCCAGGGGCACGCCGCTCTCGTTCCTCATCAGCGGCGCGAACACGCACGACAGCAAGTGCTTCGAAGCCGTAGTCAATGCGTTACCTGCGGTTGGTGGTCTTCGAGGGCGTCCTCGGCGATGGCCAGACAAGGTTCATGCTGACAAGGGATACGACTACGAACATTGCCGACACGCGTTACGGCACCGTGGAATCGTCCAGCGTATCGCTCGGCGAGGCGTCGAATCTAGCCAGCGACTGGGCAAGCATCGTTGGGTCGTCGAAAGAACGTTTGCTTGGCTCAACCGATTCAAACGCCTTCGCATCCGGTATGAGCGCCGCCCTGAAATCTATCTGGCCTTCGGATTGCTCGCTTGCTCATTGATCTGCTGGCGTGCGATTGAACGGTTTTGTTAGGCACTCTTAATGCCGCCTCGTCAATCTGCAATCCGCGGCAGCCATCGGGCGACGCGGGGACATCGGCCACGATGCACATCTTCACCGCAAACTTTCGCTGGTGGGAGACGACGAGCACGTCCGACTTGCCGTCGCTGTCCACATCCATGACGGGCGTGCGGTTGGCGTAGCGGAAAGTCAGTCCGTTACCTTGCAATTCCAGGCCAATGTTGGAGCCGGTATCGATGGCGCTCGCCAGGACTCCCCCTTTGTTGAAGCGAACGACCCAGTTCTTCGTGCGACGCGCAAACACCAGGTCGTCCAATCCATCCGCGTTCACATCCAGCCAGCGCGTGAGGTAACCACGGCTCCACTGGCATTCGTCGGTCATCTCGTCGTTGCTGCTGACGAGCCCGAGTTGCGTGCACGATTTGGTCGTTGCGCTGATCACGCTACCCGATCCCTGCGTCATTGCGATGCCATGAAAGGCGTGCTGGAGCGAACCTGCTGACCCTGTCTCGCGCTGGAGGAACAGGTCGGGAAGGCCGTTGCCATCGAAGTCGGCAACGTGGGTGACGGAATCGCGGGTGATCACACCGTTGGCAAGACTGTCGGCCAGGCAGACCAGCGGCGCGGCAGGCACCGCGAACGTCGCTTGCGTCGTCAGTGCGCCGGACGGCGTGTTATTGGTGAAGACGAAAAAGCCCTTGCCACCACCGGAGCAGGTCGGCGCCGCCTTGGTGATGCCGATATCAACGCGACCGTCACCGTTGTAGTCGGCGGCGAAAGAGCTGCTCTGGTTGTAGATTTCCGCGATGTTGCTCGGTACCGTCCTGAGCGCGTTCGTGGTCGCAATAGCCCCGCGGGGGAGATTCCACACGCGAAATACGACCTTGCCCCCCTCGTTGTCGATGATCTCGGAACGGCCGTCGTTATCTATGTCGGTGAAACCTTCGCCCAGCTTGCCGGTGAGCTCCACCGCGGTGCGTGTAACGCGGTCGTCCTTGAGCTGCACGAGATAGTTGCGCGTGCTCGTGCCGCTCTGCACGTCCGCCACCACTTCGCGCGTGCCGTCGCCATCCAGGTCGCCGATCGGGCGCATGTTGTAGGGAGACCGTTCGATGCCCGCAGCAAGGAGCTGGCTGGTGTCGATATTCCACGCCGCCAGCGAGCGGATCCGAAAATCCATGTTGCCTTCGGTCATTGTGAACGTGGTCGCCGGATGGCAGACGGTGCCGGCGCATTCCTGCCACTGTGTCAGCAGCAGGCGACCGGAATAGGCGGACGCCTTGTAGCTCGGCGTGTAGGTCCGGATCGCCGTCGCCCCCACCTTCGTGGTGATGGCTTGAATCACTCGGGTCTGCAGCGACAGCCCTTTGGCCTGGTAGCTCGAACCGATTTCCGGATTGATTCCTCCGCTGGCCTGTGAGCGCGTCTGCCATTGAAAGACAACGGACCGATCGCCTTCGGTGGCGTCGAATCCCGTGTAGGTGACGCTTGCCAGCAGCACTTCGCCGTTGCCGACATCGGAGTAGGCGTAACTCTGGAAATTGCCGACGCGGTCCTGCGTGCGGGCGACCATCCACGTGAGGGGCGCAGGTGCGCCGGACGGGGTGACGCTGGCGCCGGTGTTCGTACAGGTATTGGCGCTGACCTTACCGCCCAAATGCAGGATGCGGCCGGATTTATCCTCGACGGTAAAACAACTGGCGCCGCTGGCAATCGAACCAAACTGCGTGATCCGGGCGAAACTGTCGACTTCCGTCCGATATTCGGCGCCGGTTTGGCCATACGTTCCGGCGACGGCTACAAGACGCTGACCATCCAGGCACAGTTTGTCGTTCGCATCGAACTGCACGCCGCGCGTCTGGCCATCTTGTTCCGGCGTGTGGCCGCAGCGCGAGATCGCGCTCAATCCGGATAGCGACCAACCCAGACCCGCCACGCCCTCACCGGTTCGGCTGCTGTAGTTCATCGACAGCGCTGGCTGCATGCCCAGACGGCCCGGTGGCACGACAATCGGGAACGTATATGCCGCCGCACCGCCTTCTGTACGGGCCTCACCCGTCAGCGAGCCAACCGTCGCGTAATGCGTCCCCAGATCTTCCGTGGCCTCGTAGAACGGACTCATTCCGCCATTGGGAACGAAGACGTCAGGTCCGCTGGTGTCGACAGTAAAGGAGGTGACTTGCACGCTGGCCAGAACTGGCACAGCGAATCCGAACAAGGCGAGCCCCAGGGATCGCCAATGGCTGGGTTGCATGGGGTGTTCTTCCGTGTTGGTACGGTACGACGAAGGAGTTAGTTCTGCGAGGTCGCAGAGAGGATCGAGGGATATGTCGGGCGGTGGGGCCCGCCGTCCGCAAAGCAATTCGTTGTTGCGTCAAACCTAGTGCCGATGGCGCAGCAGCGCTCGCCGGCAAATTTCAGCCAGTTCATGGAACCCTCGTAGATCAAGACTGCGGCGGCCGGCAGTTCACATTGAGCTGGGCGGCGATGGTCTGGTTCAACACTGGTTCCTGATTCCGGTGTCGAGCGTCAAGCATACACTCCATACTGCCAATTAATGATTGGATCACACATGTGTATCGCCGTGTGAGATTGCATAACGCGCCCGCCCGCAATGCGTGGAATAGGGCGTAAGGCGTGTCTGGAGAGGGTGAGATAGCCGTCGAGGAGCGGCAAACGGTAGCGAATGTTCTGCGTCGAAAACATCGGAAACGTGCCAGGGTTGAGAATACTCTGATTCTCTCCCCGGAGTACTCTGACCGCCGATCGGACTTCCAAGTTGATCTCTCGCTCGTGCAGGATGCGTAGCCATCTTGTGGTCACTGCGTCGTGCGCGTGCTCACAGTAATATGCGTGCGAATCCAGGCCAACAATGCTTAGGACTATTCCGAGCCCGCCACCGGAATCCGACCGATTCCGGTGGCGGCAGCGGTGTGAAATAGTGGCACCATGAGCCCCTTCTTGTGGGCAATATGCGCACCGGACCAGGCGCCTGGTGAAACGTTGCAGCGATACACCATCGGTAAGCCGGCGATAGACAGCGAATGAAGCAAAGTGTCCGCATGCGCGGCGCCGCGCACGCGAACGAAAACTGCGCAGATCGAAGTGGATGATCCGTCGACCGCGGCCGCAGCGACGGCGTGGAAGCGGTTGTGCGATACCACGCCGGCAAGGCGATGCTCGTCAGCACGCTTTGCCCGCCAGCCCGTCGCGAACAGGCTGTGGATATCGACCAACCCGTACAATGGCAAATGTCACCGGAAACACCGTCGACGCCCTTTGTGCGGCAATCCATCCTCCGGACGGATTGATCGTCGCCTTCCGGCACGATCGACGATACTTCCTGCGACATTCGCGCAAGGCTTCGGTAGGTTGGGGTGAGCGCCAGCGAACCCCGACACGTGCCTCTCGGTACGTCGAGACGCCATCGGTGCCGCCTTGTCGGGCTTGGTTTTCGCCCACCCCAGCCTGCGTCATCACCCGGTGGCTACGGTTGACGTAGCGACGAACGAATGCGCCCTGTTGGAGTTCGCTGGCGCTCACCCCGACCGACAAGAGCAACGCTACGCGCTCGTAGCCCGCGACTGCATCAACAATTGCCCGCTGTTGTAGATTGGGCTGAGCGCAGCGATGCCCAACATCGCCGGGCGCGTAACGCAACGGCGACAGCTACATTTCGCGTAGCCGGGTTGAGCAGCAAGTTTCGCCCGGGGAAACACCGCGACTGCGATCAACGGTGACGCGACACCCGACGCAGCGTCCATCTCACGCGCCTACCTCCACCGCCCGCGCCTCCCGGTCAACCTCCTCCAACCGGTACCGCGCATGCGCTTCGAGCATGGTCAAGGCGTGCACCTCATCCGCCAGATGCGCCAACAGCGCGCCCACGCCGTGAACAAATGCATTCCCGGGCGCCGCAGCGCCGCTCTTCCCCAGCGCAGCACCGCCGCCAACGTGCGCAGGCCCGCCAATGCCCGGTCACGCCGGCCCCGCGCGGCGTCGACAATCGTTTCCGCACTGTCCGCATCCGCATCAAACGCATTGACGAGCACATCCGCCAGACAGAACTCGTCGGCGGGCAAACCATGAGGGGACGAATTCACGCGCACCTCCGCGACGGGGAGGGAAGGCCACGCAGCCGCCGGCCAGCGGCACGGCGGATGCGTCGGGTATCACTGCGCGTACAACGTTCGCGGTGCGCGAACGGACTTTCCATGCAGATCGACATCGTTGAGTCCTGGACGAGTGAATAACCCGTCACCGGACCCGAAACGGTGACGGACGGCGCATGGTTGGCATACCGGTCACTAGCCCGGCCAGCCTTGCGGCTGCCACGCGCCGCCCGCCATTGAAACCGGGATGGTATCAATAGGGCGCCCAGCCGACGATGGCGGACGCAAAAGAAGCGCCGACATCGACGGATGGGCGCTTGGCTGCGCCTAGTGAGCCAGGATGCCAATCCTGGGCTGCCGAATTGGCGGCAGCGCCACGATTCTGCGCACGCGGCTTTCGCGCGTCAATGTGGAAAACGATGCGCGGACGAATGGACTGGTGTCACCCGCTCGTTGTGACGCGCTATGGTCGGCCAGACGCTGGCGGCGTCCTTGCGGCGTAAGCGCTGAGTCATTTGGCACACTGGATCGCCTCGGCTCAGGCGACCATCGGATTACCGTTTCGGTAGGAAATTTGTGAAAAACCAGCAAGAATCGCCCTCAGACGATGGGCGAAAGCATGCTGATTGAATTCTCCGTCACCAACTAC
Source organism: Tahibacter amnicola (assembly GCF_025398735.1). Lineage (NCBI taxonomy): Bacteria > Pseudomonadati > Pseudomonadota > Gammaproteobacteria > Lysobacterales > Rhodanobacteraceae > Tahibacter > Tahibacter amnicola. Next base: position 6,302,064 of record NZ_CP104694.1, on the reverse strand, counting down.
CGGTCGATCCGCGACGAGCAGAAGCTGTCGTTGGTGGCGACGGCTCTGGACGACCACGCGGAAAAGCACGTCGTTGGCAGTGGCGCTCCGGGGGGCGTCAGGCTGCTGCGTAGCGCGGTCATCTACGGCGCGAATGCAGCCGGGAAGTCAAACCTGATCCTGGCAATGGGCTGTATGGCGCGCATCGTCAGGTCGTCGGCTCGCAAAAGCCAAACAGGGGAGCCTCTACCGGTTGTCCCGTTCCGCCTGGATGCGTCCGCCGATGGGCAAACGACGTTTGAGATCGTGTTTGTCGCGGACAGGGTCCGCTATCAGTACGGATTCGCCGCCACGTCCTCGCGCGTAGTCGAGGAATGGCTATCTGCCTTTCCTGAGAAGTGCAGCCAACGGTGGTTTCACCGGGAGTACTCGGCGAAAACACAGAATTACACGTGGACCTTCGGCCCGCAGCTGAAAGGCCAGAAGCAGGTTTGGCGTGCGGCTACGCGCGACAACGCATTGTTTCTTTCTACCGCACAGCTCAACGCGGAGCAGCTGCGTGGCGTATACGAGTGGTTCGACAGCACTCTCCTCGTTCTTCCACGGCTTGATGCATTTCCCGACCTATCCACGCGCAATTTGCTTGAGAGCGGCGGAATGCGCGCGCAGATTGCGGCGCTGTTGCGGAATGCAGATACCGGCATACGGGATGTCGAATCCGTCGAAAGCACCGCGAACGCAGAATCCGCGGGAGAAGGTTCCGGTGTTCGCGACGACAGGCCCGCGTCATTTCGGGAGCTCAGGAAGGTCCTGGGCAAGGTCGTATTGGTCAAGCATCAGCGTGCGATGGAACCGATGCCTGGTTTCCGCTTTCGGATGAGTCGGACGGAACGAAGCGACTGTTCTCCATTGCCGCGCCGATCCTGAGCGCGCTGGACAGCGGAGCAAGGCTGGTTGTGGACGAGATGAACAACAGTCTTCATCCGTTACTGATCCAGAAGATTGTTGAACTCTTCCACGATCCATCCGTGAATCGGAATGGCGCGCAGCTGATCTTCACGTGTGATGCCTTCTTCTTCGTGAATCCGATCAGATATGTCGGTGTAAGCGATACAAAATTCTAGCGAGCACCGCAAACAACATCGAAGCGCCGACCAGGTACTCCGCCGCCCAGCTGGCCAGCCAGGCCCAGTAGGAAACCTCCCGTGCGTGACCGCCCATCTTTTGCCCTACAAAGTAGAGGCCGCCCTCCGCATAGCCCCAGCGGGCGCTACCACCCAAGGCAAGCTCCATCACCATCAGCAGGAGGAGGGACAGCACGACCAACAACACTGCAACGCGCACGTACCCGGGTTTGGCGTACCACGGATTCAGAATGCCGTGTTCTGCTATAGCCTGCCGCGAGGATCGGGCCGCCTGTTCCGCGAGCTGCGAGGCCGCGAGGCGGTCGGCGGAACCAGAAACGTCGTTGTCTGCCATCAGTGGTCTCCTTACAGGCTGCGCGGTACGTCGAGGCCGTCTCCGGTGCTGAAATGACAAGGCGGCGCGAGGGCGTGCCCACGTCGGCAGACACCATCGGATCAGGCACGTCGTGGCGTTCCCGTTCTGGCCGGAACCGCCGGTGACAGACCGCTGCCCGTGCACTCATGATCGCATGCGCGGCCCTGTCCAGCATCCCGGAGCAACCAACGACGGACCGCTACCGCGTATACCGAGATCGGGAGCGGATCGTGATCAGCCATCTGTCGGGACGGCCCCTTCGCGGGGCATCATGGTGATATGCCCCCACCGACCGCCGGATCTGGCAAACGCCCACCGCAGGCAGCGTGCCCTCGGAACAGCGCCTGCCTGCCAGATTGCAACCGTCGGCTTCGATTGCCGGTGCATTCCGGAGTCACCGGATCTGGCTGGTCGGGAACTTTCGCCATCCGCCCGCCACGTGGGAAGGGAAGTCGACGGCGTACATATCACGCTTTCCGGTACAAGGCGGAAGCTCTCCATCGAGAGCGATACGTCCGCTCGAAAAGTCGCTTCAATATTCCTGGATGGGTACTCCCCAGCGTCGGCGGGCGAGGTGCCGTTCCCTCGCCAGAATGCTGAGGCGCGCAGAGAACGTCTAACGGTAGAGGGGTGCGACAATTGAATCTATTCAACGAATCAAAAAAAGTGCTGGGATGCGTTGTCGCTGGCGCGTTGCTGGACGGCTGCGCGATTATGGGTGGAGACATGCCTATTCGCGTTCACGGCCGGCTTGGACAGGGGGTAGGTCTGCGAGATGGCGAAGAATGTCGCCTCGGCATGCATCTGTCAGAATCTGGGCGGCTTCGGTCAGGAAGGAGTATTCATGGAGAATTTGACGAAACGTTTGTTATTGAAGCAAAAGCGAAAAAGTATATGTTCGCAGTTGACTGTCCAGGCGGACGCCGTTTTCAGTCGCCCGAAGTTCAGCTGGGTGGGCCTGGGACATTCGATCGTCTCATTGACCTCGGGGCCGTATTTGGCGACTAGCGTCGGGCGGTAGCTTCCGTAAGACGACGGGAACATCTGCTTTGGACGGTGGCTCCTCCAGCTTGCGTAATAGATGCTTTGCGGGATCTCCGGCCTTCACCATCTCGAGATCCTCATCACGCACGCGACGAACCACCATCAGATCAGACGAGTAGTAGATGTAGGTCGCAAAGAACGGACGAGCAGCGTTGACGGGAGTGTGTGAAATACCGTTGCGTAAATGGGTAATATGCCTCTGCGTCGCCGTTCCGGCTGCGGCGCATGGAGGGGGCAGGAAGAAAGCATTGTCTGCTTTGGCGCGGAGCTCGTTCATTCGGACGAGATCGCCACGTATCGGGACGCGGCTGCGCGCCGGGGAAGAATTCCGCCGTGGCCTGACATGTTTCCTTTCGATATCGCGGAATTCAGGCGCGGGGACGGGCTCGTACTCACGTCGAGTGATGTCGAGCGCTGTGAGAAGCAAGGGGCTTACCGGCGCGCACACGAATGCGGCGCGAGAAGGATCACTGTCTTTCAGATACCACAGTCGGCTGCGGAAGGCGAAGTTCATAGCCTTGAAAGTCTCGTAGGTGCCAGTCACGACGATGGCGGTGGCGGGCACGCTAAAAGTGGATGCTTCGGGTTTCCGGTTGCAGGATCAATCGTTGTTAACGAAATGGCTGGCGACAGGGTTGAGGTGACGATCGATGTCCGTTTCGAGATGGTTGCGCTATGGAAGTATCCGGCGCTCTGCCCATCCTTCGAAATGAAGGAGAGGCTTGTTTTTGTCGACGGAGGGTCGGTCCGGAAGTAGTACACGGGTCGGGGGCAAGCACGGCCTTCGCTCGCCGGAAGCAACGATCGGTGCCATCATGCTAAGGTCGTGCAATTTCACTCATGCCAGGGGCATCTCGCGAACGTCGGCCGGATCCCTGGAACGGCCTGATTCAAGGTGGCAAATGCGAGAGCCGAGCGATACGGATCCATGTGCGCTGAAGTCGGACGCGTACGCGTTCATGCGTGTGCGATGCAAGAAGTGTTCGGTCAAGGCAAGCAAGACCGCGCCGTGGTGGGTCGACTGGCTACTCGACGCGCTGCACCTGATAGGCGTGGTGGCCGGAATGGCGCTTTGCATTACGGCCGGTTCTTTCGCGCCGTTCTTGTACGTCATTGGCGCTTCATTCGTGGTCGTGTCGGTCGTCAACTACTTCACGGTCGGGGCGCGTTGCGGGCTGAAGGAGTAGCGCTTCCGTGCGTTCTGTTCCTTGGGTGTATTGGCGAGGTCGTCGGGGTGGATCCATCTGCGCCGCGCCGGTTGAGCTGCGTGCTCGTCGCCCGGCTACCGGTTCGCCAGGCGCTCAAGCTCAAGGAACTGGCTCGTGCCTGGCGGAAGTCTAGGGCTCACATCTCCATTGGTCGTGATGGTGAGTGCGCGCAACGAAGCCACTGATTCGCTCACACTCAATCCTCCGCCAACACAATCAACTGATCATCCACACCGAACCGCACCTTTTCCGACTTCCGCGGATTGACCCGGACGCCGTACCCGTTCTCGCGATCATCGGCGTTGGCCATCAGGCGGTAGCCGATGGCGGTTTCGCCGCGCAGGGCGGCGGCCTCGATGAGTGTGTAGAAGTCGACGTCTTTGTTGGTGCGGACGTACTGCTTGATCGGGCGAATATAGATTTCCGAGCCTTCGGAGCTGAACAGGTTGCGGAAGACCTTGTCGAGGTGCTTGTTCTCTGACAGCTGCGAGAGCATGAGGCTGACCAGTTTGTCGCTGACGATGTAGTCGTCGGCCTTGGCGACCTGGGCGAGGGACCGGTTGCGCATGTCCATCATCTCGCTGACGATGGAAAGGCGTTTGCCGCTGGTTTCGGCGATGTTGCGCAGGTGGAGCAAGGTGATCAGCGTTTGCGCGTCGGCTTCCTGGATGGGCAGCTGGGTGTAGCTGAGGAGGATGATGTGTGCAAAGGAGGGCACGTTCAGCGCATCGAGCGTGGCGCGATCGGTGATGTCGCCATCGGCGAAACGCAGGCGTTGGCGTTGGCTTCCCAGCTTCTTCGACAGGGCGAGCAGCCCTTCGCGTGCGCCGTCGCGGCGGCACAGGACGACCAGTTCCGAGCCCGGTGCGACGTAATTGTCGAGTTCGCGCACGATGGCTTCGGCCTTTTCGTTCCAGCCGAGGATCAGCGTGCGTTCCGGCGCGGATTCCGTTTTCGCCGGCGGCAGGATGACGCTGCGATCGACCGGCGGCGTCGCACCGCGTGACAGGTTGATAGTGTCGTCGTCTTCGCTGATGGCGATGATCTGGTCGCCGTTTTCCAGGCGGGTTTTCATCGGCGGGTTGATCAGTGCTTCGCCGTTGGCGCGCATGATCCCGATCAGCGTGGAGTCTTCGTAGCTGTTGATCGCTTCGCGATAGGATTTGCCCGTCAGTGCGGGTTCTGCCTTGAAGTAGATTTCCGCGCCGTCGAAATCCAGCAGTTCCGTATAGACCACGCTCAGCCCGGACTGCCGGCAGGTCTGCGCGGTCACGCGGGCGATCAGGTCCTCACCTTGCACGTAAATGGCTTCGTCACCACCCACGAGGGCTGCGGCTTCGAGGTTCTTCGCATCGCGGATCTCCGCCACGATGTGATACGGGGAGCTCTTGCGCTCGGGATTGTTGGTGATCGCCAGTACGGACTTGATCACATAGATGTCGGGATTGTCCTCCTCCGGCGCCAATACAACGATGGATCGCGCGGAATGCGGGTCGACCACGGCCAGGTCGTCCAGGTCCAGGGGATTGCCGTGGCGGCAGATGATCTGCGTGTTCCTCGTGCTCGGAAACTTGACGCGGATGTCGTCCTCCATCTCGACCTTGTCACGCATCGACAGAATGACGATGCGTGGCTTCTTCTGGTTCTCGTTGGCAATCAGCAATTCACCGATGATCGAGTAGACCTTGCTCGACCAGCCCAGGATCAGCGTGTGATGGGTTTCGATGACGCGGGAGCGCCCCTTGCGCAGTTCGGTCAGGCGCGCTTCCAGCCCCGAGGTGATCGTGCCGATCAGGATACTGACCAGGAAGATGCCGGCGATAGTGACGACGAACATGAGGATTCGCAGTGCCCAGCCACTGTCCCCCGCGAGATTGCCCGCGTCGATCGCGTGCATCAGCCCTTGCCAGGCGCCCTCCACCAGGCCGAACTCCGAAGCGGGGTCAGCGGGATCCTTCAGGATGCCGAAGATCGCCATGACCAGGGCGGCGAGGATGACGATGACGCTCGACACCAGGGCCAGCCAGCCGATGATGGCGATCGCACCCTTCGACAAGGTGTTCTCGAAGCGATAACGCAGGTGGTCGCGCCAAGTGACGGGAGCGTGTGGCATGGTGGGGCCCTGTGGTGTTGCGTGTCACGGACGATACACGGGTGGAGGAGGCGGGTGAACGCAGGGCGACGGTTGCGCCTGGAGGGCTGGCTATCAGGTCGAAGGCGTCTGTGGGCCTGGCGGTTCCCGCGCGTACCAAAGGCCTCGAACCCATCACGTGTGCTCAAGGACGGCCAGCATGCGCACCTACGGAGCAGGCGAGGGGCTCATCAACAGAACACGATCGCAGCGTCCGACACGTAGAGCACCAAGGCGCCGCTCTTCGCGCGCTCGCGCTGCGGGTGCCGACCGTGTAAGCGCCCCTCGGCTGGCTATCAGCGGGGCGTACCAGGTTCATTCCCCGAGGGGCGGGGGTCAGCCGTTCGCTGCCGGAGACGAGTGTCAGGCGCGAGGGCGCCGGTCACCGAGATATGGGTGACCAGCGCGGTTCTGCCTATTTTCCGGCGGAAGCCCCCGCACCGCCTGCCGCCGGCGCAACATCTGCAGGCGCGATCGGCTCGAAGGCCGACTGGTAGAGCCGCTCGCCGTTTTCCAGCGCCGGTTCGTTGCGTTTGCCACGACGCTTGTGGACGTCGGGTGCGGCAGTCGGCTTCGGCAGCGGCGTCAGCTCCAGGCGGCTGATGGCGTCGAAGCCGCGGGAGGCGTCGGCGACATAGGTGCGCACTTCGGTCGCGGTGACGGAATCGGGCGGCGTCGGCAGGGAGAAGCGCTTGCCGATGGCGGTGAAGCGCGCGCTGTGCACGACCTGGCCCTTGCTGTCGAGCCAGTCTGTCGCGACCTGGCCGCGGAAACCGGCGCCGGCCACTTCGGCGTCGATGTAGGGCCGGCCATAGGGCCCGGCACGCCGCCGCAGGGTGAGTTCGCCGGTCGGGCGTTCCAGGATGACGGCCGGATCGCCCAGCAGGTTGTAGGTTTCCACCAGGGTGGGGTCAGTGTTGGTGGCCTTGCCGATGACAATGGATTCTCCGATCGTGCGGCCGGGCGTGGTCAGCTCCGTCATGATGGCCTTGCTGAAGGCCGGCGACGGCGAATTGCGCCACGAGGCGGCGAACACCGCGACCGCACCCTTGCCCGGTTCGCGCAGGAAGCGCTCGCCGATGGAATCTTCGGTCGGGTTGTCGAACGGTGCGGAGTAGCACGTCATCGACAGGATCATCGGCAGGCGCGTACCGTTCTTGAGACCGGACACATCTTCCAGGGTGAAGAGGTCGTGGTTCTTGCGCAGGTCGGGCGGGCCGGTACGCCAGATGTAGCGGCCGCCGTGTCCCAGGAAGTGCACCAGCAGGCGGCCTTCGTTCAATCCGTCCTTGATATCGGCCTGGTGGGCGATGTTGTCCTTCTCTTCGGCGCTGGCGTACACCTTCTCCGACAGGAAGCCCTGCTTGTCCAGGGCGCCGGCGATTTCGTCGGAACTGGTCTTGAAATACGAACTCTCGTCGGTGATGAACATGACGTCGCGACGCCATTTGCCCAACGCCGGCGACTTCATGTACGCGATGGTCTTGTCGACGATGGCCTTGACCTCGGCCGGCTCCACCACCGGGAAACGACCGATTGCGATCACCGGATGGAGCGGGCTGTCGCCGACCGAGGCGAAGTGATTGTCGCTGGCCGACTGGCCGTCGTAGGAGGGGAACTGCCAGGTCGGGATCAGGTTCCGGTGCGGCAGGTCGTCGGGCGTCTGTTCATAGGGCGTGCTGGGGATATCGCCGAACTGGCCCGGCTCCAGCAGTTCGTTGTCGGCAAATTTCGCCAGGTTGCGGCGATTGATCTGCTTGTGCCGGATGTCGAAGCTGGCATCGCCCACGAGCAGGGCGAAGCGCGGTCGCGGCGTCGGCCAGTGGTGATACGCCTGGGACAGCAGGTTGCGGATCGCCACCGGATGCGCGATGCCGTCGTTGTACTGGTCGTAGATGTCGTTGACATCGATCAGCGCCACTTTGAGGCCACGCTGCCGGTGGAATTCGGCGAGCGGCCGGGCGGCCTCGATGAGGCGCGGGTGGGCGATCATGAGGTAGTCGTACGGTGTCGCCGGCGTGCGCCAGTCTTCGGCGGTGCGCGCACGCAGCTGCACTGGCGTGGCGAACGCATCGTCGATGACCGGATGGTAGGCCATGCCGGGGGAAATGCCGGCAATCGAACCGTTGCCGGACAGGCGCGTGCCGTCCTCGGCGTAGAGCGCCAGGCGGGCACCGCCGTGGCGCAACATCGCCGTGCCGCCGGTGGTGGCAACGATGGGCTCTCGCGACGCTGCCAGATCGCCGGCGACGGGGTAGTCCATTTCTACCCAGTTGAACATCACCACGTCGACCAGCGGAGTGGTGTTACCGCCGGCATGGCGTTTGGGAACCGACAGTTCCAGCGTGTTGCCCGCCGCCTTGAGCGCGGCGAGCGGCAGTTTCAGTTCACCCTGGAATTCCTTGCGGCCGTCCCAGCTGAGCTGGCCGAGATCCTGGCCATTGAGGCGGGCGTGGACAGTGTGGTCGGCCGGCTTGGTGACCGCGGTGCCCTTCGGGCCCATCGGTACGGAGACATTCGACAGCCCGCGGAACATCAGGCGGGCGGTGATGCTGCCGCCGCGTGGCGCGAGGTCCGGCAGGTCGAAGGTGACTTCGTGGGGCTTGGGATCCACATGCGTGATCTTGGCCCAATGCCAATAGTCCGGCTCGCTCCAGAGCTCTACCAGGCTCTGGTTGAGGCGGATCATGAGGTTGTCCTGTTCCAGGTGCGTGCGCCGGATGAAGCTCGCATTCCCGCCCGTGCCGCCGCCGCTGGCCTCGCGGATCCGCGCATGCGGGCCGGGTCTGGCGGCCAGCACGTAGGCGTTGACCGTGCTGTAGCTGTCAAACCAGCTCTCGGGGCCATGCAGCGGCTGTCCGACCCACTCGATGCGGTCGCCGGGCTGGAAGGTGTCGCCTCGGCCCGTGATGCGCAGCGGGACTTCCTTGCCGCGCACCGTGATCACGAGCGCGTCGTGCGGACAGTTGGCAAGTCCGGGCGCCTTCGCGACGACATCGCCCTGGGACACGGCGTAGACACCCGCCGCGTCGACTTCCATCGTGAGACTGCCCTGGCAGGCGAGGGCGAGGACCGGAGCGAACAGGCTGGAACCCGCGGCAAGACGTGCAAACAAGCGCATAGGCGAAACCAGACACCCGAGAACGGACCGCGTCAGCGGCTCAATCCCACAGGCTAATCGTCCCGCGCGAGTGATGCAAACCGTCCGGACGCCGGTTGCGCCCGGCCGACGGGCCGGTGCCTGGCGCTGGCGGGCCCATCGGAAAGTGGTCTACCGAAAGGGGCGGTATCGCGGCGAAAAAAAACGCCCGGCGCAGGGCCGGGCGCGGGAGTGTCGAGAAGGGCGCCGATCAGGGCGTGGTCGGCGTCTCGAAGCCGTTCTTGAAGATGACGTCGGTCTGGTCGATGACGAGCTTGGCCGAGATGATGGTGCCATCGTCCGCATCGCCGGCGTCCTGGATGATGAGCTTCCAGGTGCCGTTCGCCTGGGCCGGTGTGAGGCCGCGGAAAACGGAGTTGAGCAGGGTGGGCTGTCCGCCCGGATCCGTACCGCCCGGCGCGCTGGTCCGGTATTTGTTGGCGGGCACGACCGTGAACGCGCTGCCCCACCAGTCGCGCAGCGTGTCATCGGTGAATTCGTACTCGCCCAGCAGGTCGCCGCCGTGGCCGCAGCCGGTGGGAACGTTGGAACCGGTATGGCTGAACAGCACCATGTTCGGCGTGCCGCCCGGCGCCTCCAGGCGCACGACCAGGTCGCCGCGCCAGTCGTGATCCAGGTTCATCAGGACGTTGACGGACAGGACGTTGATCGACAGTCCCGACACGTCAAACAGCACTTCCCGCGCGGGGCCCAGGTTGTTCACGCCGCAATTGGGCGCGCCTGCCGGTGCCGGCGGAATCGGACCGGTGTTAGTGCCGTTGAAAGTGTCCGCGTTGGCGCCCGCGGTGGCGACAAGCAGGGCCGCGCCGAGCAGAACGCGATTTGCAGTGGTGCGCATGCCTTGCACTCCGAAAGCGAAGAAAAAACCGGCGCAGTGTAGCCGAATCCGCCGGTGGCGGCGCCGGGGCGCCTTTATCCGGGATTCAGGACGGCGGGGGGCCGAAGAATCGTGCCAGCAGCTGGCCGACGCCCGGCATTTCCCGGTCCACGATATCCGGCGCGGAAAACCAGGCTTCCGCCAGGCAGGCCAGGAACTCGTCCGGGCCTTCGGCGGCGTAGGGGTCGATGACGGTTTCCTCATCCTGATCAACCGCGGCGCAGTGCGCTTCGTAGGCGCGCTGGAAGGTCTCGATCCACTCCCGGCGTGACACCCAGGGTGGCATCGGCGGCACCCCGTCGGTGGCCCCGTCGAGCATGTCCAGCTTGTGGGTGATCTCGTGGAGGATGACGTTGAAGCCGGCGTGCGGGTCTTCCAGGTCCTGGACGATATCGGCCCAGGAGAGAATCAGCGGGCCGCGTTCCCAGGCTTCGCCGATCAGGACATCGTCGCCTTCGGTGACCACGCCGGTGTGGTCGTCGTGATGCTCGCGCCGCACGCGGAATTCCCCTGGATAGACAATGACCTCGCGCCATCCGCGCAGCCAGTCAAACCCCAGGTGCAGGACCGGCAGGCAGGCCATCGCGGCGATCACCAGGCAGCGGGAGTCGTCCAGCTGCATGCCCTGGACAGGCGCGAAGCGTTTATGCGCGAGGAATCGCCCGGTCAGGTCACGCAGGGTGCGCTGGTCGGTCGGGGACAGGGGCGATAGCAGCGGACAGGCATCGATCGTGGCCTGCCACAGGGTATCGTCAATAGCGAGCGGCGCCGCGCCGAAGCGGGCGCCGAGTCGGCGAAGAAGCGAGAGCATGCGCCGATGATGCCGGTTCGGCGGAAACGCCGGAAGCGGCAGGTGCGGCGTCGATTACTTGATGGCGCCCGGCAGGACAGACTGCCAGCGCAGGCCGCCGCCGCGTTTCTGCGGGACCGTCGGCTCGGCCGAAGGCAGCGAGCCGCCGCCGCGGACACTGCCGCCGCCGCTGGTCGAAGCGGACGTCCGCTCCGACGGTTCGGACACATCGCTGACCGCGCCGCCGGGAATATGAACCGGGACGCTGACCGGCGTCTGCCGGCCGTCGTGGTAGATCACCTGGGCATCGACGCCGGATACCGGTTGGCTTGCGACAGTGTCGCAATCCGAACGACCCTCGGTGACCGCCATGCTGCGGCCTGCGCCGAGCATGAAATCATCGGCCTGCGAAGCCGTCGCCGTGAAGGCGAGGCCAAGCACCAGGATGCGAGTTGTGACTGGCGTGAACATCGATGACTCCGGATAGAGACCTGCTGACGCGGCCTCCGGCGAGGACGGCATGCTCGCATGAATACGCCGCCGTCGCCAGCAGGGGCAGAGCTCGATAGCAGGTGTCGTGCCAAGCGCAACAACTGCGATCTCGCCAATGAAAACAACATGTTGGGTTTTCCGGTCGCGTCCGTGGTGTCCGCTTTCCGACACCCGGACACTCGCCGGACAGTGACTTGGATGCGCCAGGTGGAAAATCGGTTGCGTGGATCTGCAAACACTGCAGTGCAGCAAGCCCGGCCGTCTGCGCGCCGGTAGACTCCGGCATATGACCCGCCCGATCCCGGCCGTGCCCGCCACGCCATCGCGACGCGCGTGGCGGCCCGGCGGAGCGGCGTTCAAGCGCGGCTTGCTGGCCGGCATCCGCCGCGTGCTGAGCCAGCGCGATGCGATCAATCGCATCAATGTATTTCCGGTGCCCGATGGCGACACCGGTTCCAACCTGGCGTTCACCTTGAGTGCTGTCGCGCAGGGGCTGCAGGCATTGCGCCGTGCCGGTGCGGGTGCCCTTTTGCGCCGGGCTGCCGACGAGGCCATCGATGGCGCGCGCGGCAACTCCGGCGCGATCCTCGCGCAGTTCCTGCAGGGGGCCGGCGAAGGGCTGGGCGATCGCTCCCGCCTCAGCGTGCCTGACCTGGCGGTCGCGGCAGGTGTCGGTGCGGCACAGGCCCGGCTGGCCGTCGCCGAGCCGCGCGAGGGCACGATGCTTTCGGTGATCGCGGCGTTCGCCGCATCACTGCGCCAGCAGGCCGACCGCGGTGCGGATTTCCGCGACGGCTGGACCCAGGCGCTCGCTGCCGCACGCGATGCGTTGGCACATACGCCCGACCAGCTGGCGGTGCTGCGCCGCGCCGGTGTCGTCGATGCCGGTGCGCGGGGCTTTGTCGACTTGCTGGAGGGCATCGACGAATTCATCCGGCGCGGTCGCGCGGTGCTGGATCAGGCCGTGTCGTATTCGGGCGGCGAGGCGGGCGTCATCGGCGAGGCGCACGATCCGGACGCGACGCACCGCTACTGCACCGAATGCATCGTCAGCGGAACCGGCGTCGATCGCACGGCTATACGCGCGGCCATCGAAACAGTGGATCATTCTTCGCTCGTGCTGGCCGGCACACGGGAAAAATTGCGCGTCCATGTGCATGTGGACGAGCCGGAGCGACTCTACGCCGTGCTGGCACCGCACGGCGCGGTGTCGGCCTGCAAGGCCGACGACATGCGCGCGCAGCAGCGTTCGGCGGCCGTGCGCACGCCGGTGGCGGTGGTGACGGACTCGGCGGCGGACGTTCCCGCATCCGTGCTTGAAACCTTGCCGCTCCACCTGGTGCCGGTGCGCCTGAATTTCGGCGCGCACGACTTTCTGGACAAAGTGTCACTTTCGCCGGAAGAATTCTTTCGCTATTTGCGCGAAAGCGCAGTGCCACCCCGCACGTCGCAGCCGCCGCCCGGTGACTTCCGGCGACTATTCGAATTCCTGCTCAGCCATCACGAATCCGTCGTATACGTGGGTTTGTCGCGTGCCGTCAGCGGCACGCTGCAGGCCGGCGAAACGGCCGCTTCGCGCACGGATGCGCAGCGAGTGAGCGTGATCGATACCCGCACCGCCTCCTGCGCCCAGGGCCTGCTGGCGCAGTACGCGGCCGAACTGGCCAGCGCCGGCAGGGATGCGACGCAGATCCGCCAGCGCGTCGAAGCACTCGCGCCCAGGACCTCGCTCTTTGCCTACGTGCGCGATCTGAGTCACGCGGTGCGTGGTGGCCGCATTCCTGCCTGGGGGTTGATCCTGACGCGGTGGCTCGGGCTGATTCCCGTGGCGGCAATGGGCCGTGGCGGACGGCTGGGTTTCGCGCGTTTCCTGCGCAAGGGTGATGATCTGCCCGAGCGCTTCGCCGCATGGGTATGCCGGCGCGTGCCGGCATCTGGCCGATGGCGCGTCCGCGTCGGACATGCGGAGAATGCGGACGAAGCGGTCCGCGTGGCTGCCGCATTGCAGCAACGCCTGCGGTGTGAATCGCTGGATATCGTCGCGGCCGGTGCCGCCATCAGTGCGCACGCCGGGCCGGGTTCGATCGTGGTGGGGCTGCTGCCCGTACCCGAGGAAACCTGACGCGCAGGCTCAGTCTTCGTCGCCGACACGTGAAAGACGTGCTGTGCAGTATCGCTGGCGGCTGACACAGCCGCTTGTCACGTCGGAGTGCCGGTCAGCGGTCGACGCTATGCCAAATGCGCATGACGCACCGCATACTCGATACAAATTGTAAACGGCGTTGCATATGGCGCATCGGTATTGGCGAGATAGCGCCTGGTGTGTGATTTTTCCGCGCTTGGATAAGCCGTCTAGACGGCTAAACGTCCATTTAGCGACGCAATTCTTCAAAACCCCACACGGGTGCGTGCGCTATCCTGGCGCCGCCCCGCGTCCGTCAGCGGCGCGGGCATCAAAGGTGGGGCGACGCCGGGGGGCGTCGAGGTCTTTTGGGTCGATGCCGCGTGCGGCCGGCCCCCCGACGGTGCGGTGTGTGGACCGCGCTCACCGTCCGGGCTCGCGGGAGTTCGCCTGTCCATGTCCAGCTTCTTGATCTCGCCCTGGCCGCCGAACGTGCGTGCCCTCCGCATTGACGACGTATCGATCGATCTTCGCCTGCGGCGGGTGGAACGAACCGATGGCGCCGCGGACGTGCCGCAACGTCCGTTCAACCTGCTGCGCATCTTCCTGGCCGAACCGAATGTGCTGCATACGCGTGCCGAGCTGTTCCGCCGCGTCTGGAAGGGCGTCGTGGTCGAAGATGCCAACCTGTCCCAGAGCGTCTGGCACCTCCGCCGTGCGCTCGGCGAAGGTGGCCGCAAATGGATCCGGACGGTGGCCAAGAGCGGCTACGTGTTTGAGCCGCCGGCTGCAATTGTCCCGGTCATCGAGGAATCGGGGCTGATGGATGTTCCGGCCCCGGCTGTCCTGATTGGGGCGGATGATCCGGCAGTAGCGGACACCGGGCCGGTCGACGGTGTCGAGTCCCTGCGAGCAGCTCTGTCGCCCGCGACGGACCTGGCCGACACGGCGGATATCCCCGACATGCCGCAGGCTGGTGGCCGTGCGCCACCCGAGCGCCTGGCCCGACGCCTGCCCTGGCTGACCGGCATCGCCGCGCTGATCGGCCTGGTCGCGCTGTTCCTCATTCCAGCGGTGCCGGCGTCCTGGAGTCGCGAGCCGGAGGCCATCCGCGTGGTGCTGATCGACGCCGATGCGGGCCCCGGCAGCCCGGTCGAACCGACGCAGTGGCCCAAGGCCCTGCTGCGGGCCTGGTTGCAATGGAAACTGTCCTACGCGCGGAACGTACGGGTGCTCAGTCCGTCACAGCTGGCGCGCGGCGACGGTGACGGCGGTCACGAGCGCATCGTCCTCCTGTCGATGCCCGCGGGCGATGGCCGCCAGTTCAGCCTGCATGCGCACATCGGCGGCGGCGGGACCGTGCGTGATCTGGCAGTCACCGGCGACATCGACCAGATGCCTGACCTGGTCGACGAACTCAGCGATCGCATCATCGCGGCGCTGGCACCCGCCACCGTACCCGTGCGCTGGCTGCCGGTGGATCACGAACCCAGCCGCGTACGTGCGCCCGTTACGCAGCTGGCATTGGAAGAATCGCCGCACGCGCCGGTCCTCTCCGGTGCCAAGCTGACGACAGGCCACTAGGTTCTGCGCGACGCGGCAGGACAATGGCAGGCCGTGTCGGCACGGCCTGCCAGTCCTCCCTATCCGCCTTTCGTTGGAGTGGGCCCAGGTCCGCTCGCGGATCCGGGGTTGGCGCCGTCCGGGTCAGGGGCTTTGCTGGCGCCGGTGCAGATTCCCCCGATCGCCCCTCACGCACCTGTAGCTGTGCATGAAATTTCCCTCAAAGAGTTCTCCTGGGCGCATTGCGTCGTCTCGCCGCCGTATTTCGAGTAGATCAAACAGAGGATGAGTTCGCCCGCTTCTTCGACACGGTCACGTATTGCGCCTTAGGCGCTTGAGTCTGTTGCACGCGTGCGGTAACTCTGTCGTGTTCTGCGCCGAAGCGGGGAGGTTTCGGTGCATGCGGTCGCAGCGGCCAAAGGAAGGCATGCCTGCATGCGGCCCGGTGGAGCGATCCGCCGCTGGGAGGGTGTATGACCGACGCAAGCGTATGTTCGTGGTCGTCCACGACGCGCCGCATCCGGGTGGGAGCCATCGAGGTGGACCTGCGCTACCGGCGCGTCTGCCGCGCCGACGGTGAGGTCGAACTCACGCAGCGTTGCTTTGATCTGTTCCTGCTGTTCCTTGCTGAACCCGGCGTGCTGCACACGCGTGACGCGCTGTTCCAGCGCGTATGGCCGGGCGTGGTGGTGGAAGACGCCAATCTCACCACCACGGTGTGGATGTTGCGGAAAGCGCTCGGAGCCGAGGCGAAAGAATGGGTCCGGACGGTCGCCAAGCAGGGCTACGTCTTCGATCCGCCCTCGCTTCCCGTGGATGTCGATCTCGTTCCGCTGGCGCCTGTGGTGGAAGAACCCGCGCCGTTGCCCGCATCAGGGCACGAAATCCCGCGTGATGGCGTGCCACCGCGATCCCTGTCCTGGCGCCTGGCACGGTACGCGGCAACAGTGCTGCTCGCCGTGCTGGGCGTGGGAGCCGCCTGGTGGCAGGCGCGTGCGCGGATTCCATCCGTCACGCGCATCGCGTTGCTGGTCGCGGTGGATCCGGCCATGTCCGACAACGCGCGTTGGCCGGTGGATGTCCTGCGTGCCTGGACAGCCTGGAAGCTGGGCAATACGCCGCACGCGCGGCTGTCGTTGCTGAGCCGGCGGGAACAGGCCAGCAACGGCGATCACCTGGTCGTGCTCGGCGTGGACATGCCCTTGCAGTCCCAGGGCAGCTGGCGCATCAGTGCGCGCCTGTACGGGCCGGATTCCGTGCCGGATATTGTCGCGGAGTGTTCCGACGCCGATCTCGTTGCGACGCTCGACAAGGTCAGCCACGACGTCCATGTCGCCCTGATGCCGCGCGAAGCGGACACGAAGTGGCCGGCGCTCGCCCTGGATGTCGCCACCGCGAAGCGCTTGGCCGAGGCGTTGCGTGCCGAGCAGCGCCACATGCCCGGCGAGGCGATCCGCCTGTACCGGGACGTGACCACCGCGGCGCCGCATTTCGGATTCGCCCGCGTGCGGCTTGCGGAAAACCTGCTCGAACTGGGGCAGCAGAGTGCCGCGGCGGCGGAAATCGGCCGCGCGCGGGACTGGACCGGCCAGCTGCCGCCAACGGCGGCAGCGGCGGTATCTGCCGTGGCGCGGCTCACCGCGCAGGAATTTGACCAGGCGGCAACCACCTACGAAGTTCTCGCCCAGGCCGACACCGGCAGTGCGGAGGAGTACCGGCTCGCACAGGCACGCAGCCTGCGACGCGGCGGCCGCACGGGAGAAGCGCTGACGCTGCTGGCGCGTTCGCTTCCCGAATCCCCGGCCGCGGCGACGCCCTGGCTGGTCGAGCGCGCGCTGGTCCAGCTGTTCAGTGGCGATCCCGTGCGCGCCCGCGCCGACGCCACCACCGCGATGGAGCTTGCCGCACGCCTGGGATGGCCGCACGAGGAAGCGCGCGCCACCCTGGTGGCGGCCGAAGCCGCCGCGCTCGGCCGGGACACAGCCGCTGCGGCGCATTTTGACCTGGCTGTGCAGCGGTTCCGCACCGCGGGCGATGAACTGGCCGCGTTGCGCGCGCGGCTGTATGCGCAGCTCGCGCCGGGGCGCGAAGGCGGCACGGTCACGCACCTGGAGGAAGTGCTGGCGCAGGCGCGGGCGGCTGGCAATGCGGCCGTGGAAATCGACGCGCTGCGTCGCACGGCATTCTTCCACTACCGCAGCGGGCGCATGGCCGAGTATCGCCAGTACCTCGCGCAGGCGTCGGATGTGGCGGATCTTGCGGGCGATGTCCACGTTCGGCGGCTGATCGACCTGGATCTGCTGCACCAGGATGTTCTGCGCGGTGATGTGGAAGGTGCCGAAAAACGCATGGCGCGACTGAATGCCGAGCCGGCCCAGGGTGCGCTGGCCTATTGGCTGGGACAGTTCAGCGCTTCCCTGGCGCTGCGCCGCGGGCAGTATGAAACCGCGCTCTCCACCGTGCAGCAAACCGAGCTGCAGCTGCGCCGGATGGATGTCGACACACTCCCGTCGATGGCGGCCAGCCTTTCCTGTCTGCGCGGCGGGGCCAATCTGAGCCAGGGCAACGCCGGCGCCGCGCACCTGGCCTTCGGACGTTGCCGTACGACGCAGGTGCCGCATACGCTGCCCTACGCCGATATCGGCGACGCCGAACTGGCGGTGCAGGCGGGCGACACGGCCGAGGCGCTGCGTCGCCTGCGCTCCATTCCCGATAGCATCGACGCGCTCGACAGCGCACCAGACCGCTGGATGCTGATGCTCGAATATGCGCCGCTCCTGGCACGGGCTGGCCAACTGGGCGACGCCCGCGACCGCGTGGAATCGGTCGTGCCGCTCGCCGAGCAGGCGGGCTACCAGGCCCTGGTTGCCGATGCGCGCCTCACGCTTGCCGAAATTGCGCTCGCCCAGGGGCGTCATGACGACGCCGGCGCCGATCTGCAGAAGGCCGATCGCCTGCTGCCGCCGGATGACTGGATGGGCCGCCGCCGGCTGCGCACGGCGCAGGCGGTGCTGGTCCAGTCGAGTGGGCAGACCCAGGCCGCCGCGCACCAGCTGGAGACGATCGATGCCGATGCCCGGCATCGCGGCGACGTGCTGGGCGAGCTGCTGGTACACAGTCTGATCGACACCAATGCGCTGGCGCGGCGATGCCCGCGCGAGCGGCACGCGCGGCTGATTGCGCAGAGCGGCATGCGCGGTGCCTCCGATACCTGGTTGCTCGCGTCCGAGTCCGATCATGTTGCACCGCGGCTTGCAGAGCAGCCGAGGCCGCACTAGATTCCGCCGGTCCCGCGCTCCGGCGCGGTGAAGACGGCATCTTCCGGGTCGGGGTGGTCGTCCAGCATGTGGTCACGCACGGCGGCTTCCCGTCGTGCCCGTTCCGTCGCCGCGTCCGTTGGCGACCGGATCCGACGCATCGCCGTTCGGCTGTGTTGGCGCAACACCGTTGCGTTCACCAGCATGAGGAATCCACGATGCGTTGCGCTTTGCTCCCACTTGCTCTGGCCGTGGCGTTTGCGGCCGTTCCTTCTGTCCACGCCGAAACCGTCACCGCGCGCGCCGCGCGTCTTGGCTTCACGTCCTCCGTCACCGACAGCTTCGGTCGCGTGGAAATGGTTTCCGGTACCACCCAGTTGCGCGCCGCCGACGGCGCCAGCGTCGAAGCCCTGTTCCAGGGCGAGCTCGGCAAGGTCGTCGGACTCGCCCAGGACGGCGCTGTCCGGGTCTACGACGTCAATGCCACCGCCGAAGGGCGTCGGTACTACCGCGCCCGCCAGACCTACAAGGGCCTGCCCGTGTGGGGCGACGGCCTGACCGTGCAGACCGATGCCAAGGGCTACGTCGAGGCGGTGTTCGGCGCTACCATCGAAGTAGCTGGCGTTGATGTCGAGAAGCCGCGCGGCGTGAAAGACCTCTTCCCCGCCGCGGTGGGCGAAGCAGTCGCGCTGGACGGATTCAACCGCAGCGAGGCACGTAATGCCGGCAAGGGCTTCCGCTATACCCGCGAGCCGTCGCTGGCGATCTTCGCTGCCGATGGTCATGCGCCCACGCTGGCCTGGGATGCGGAAGTGTCCTACGAATCCGGCGCACGGCCGTTTCACTCGCGTCTGTTCGTCGATGCCCGCAGCGGGCAGTTGCTGGGCAGCTACACGCTGATCCGCGAGGCGATCAATCGCGCCATCCATAACCTCAGCGGCAGCTGCGTTTCGCCCAGTGGCGCCGGCCTTCCGGGCCCACTGGCGATGAGCGAGGGCGGCAGCAGCTCCGACTCGGTCGTCAACCAGGCCTATCGCAACGTCGGCCGCGTGTACTGGTTCTTCCGCGATGCGTTCGGTCGCGACAGCTTCAATGGTGCCGGTGCCAAGATCACGGTATCGGTCAAGGCCACCTTCCAGGGCCAGAGCGGCTGCTCGGGCGACAACGCGTTCTGGAGCGGTTCGCAGATCGCGATGGGGCAGGGCGGTTCGACGTTCTTCGACATGAACTCCGAGCCGGATGTGATGTACCACGAGCTGGGCCATGCGGTAACCCAGTACACATCCAACCTGGTCTACCAGAAGGAATCCGGCGGTCTGAACGAGGCGACCTCGGACATCTATGCCGCCGCCGTCGAAGCCTGGATGAACACGGTTTCCGGCGAGCCGGGCAGCAGTACGCCGGTCGCGTTCACGCCCGACGCCAACACCTGGAACCTCGGTGAGGGACTGATGCGCAACGGCACCACTGCCCTGCGCTACATGCACGATCCGCGTGCCGACGGGCGCAGTCTTGACCATTACCAGCAGTACCAGCAGCAGTACGGCAACTGTTCGCCGTCGCAGCAGAACGACTACTGCGGCGTACACACCTCCAGCGGTATCGCGAACCTCGCGTTCTACCTGCTGACCGTCGGCGGTACGCACCCGCGCGGCACCACCACGGTCAACGTGCCGAAAATTCCGTTCGAGCGCGCCATCAAGTACCTCTACGAGGCGCACGTCAACGTGCTGCAGTCCAACGACACCTTCAGCCGCATGCGCAATGCGATGATGGCCCGCGCCAGGGCCAACGGCACTGTCGGTGTCTGCGATGAAATCTCGATTGGCAAAGCCTGGGATGCGGTCGGCGTCAGCGGCAGTGCGCCGAGCAATCCCAACGGTTGCAGTGGCGGCGGCAACCAGTCGCCCGTCGCCGCGTTCACCGCGACACCCAGTGGCCTGAGCGTGGCGTTCAATGGCAGCGGATCGAGCGATCCGGATGGCAGCATCGCCAGCTACGCCTGGAGCTTCGGTGACGGCACGAACGGTTCGGGTGCGACGGTGAACAAGACCTATAGCGCGGCCGGCACGTACACCGTGTCGCTGACCGTGACGGACAACCAGGGCGCCACCAACACCAGGACGCAATCGGTCACGGTGACCAGCGGCGGTGGCGGCACGTGCCCGGGTGCCAGCTTCAACGGCAGCTTCAGCGGCGCCACCGGCCAGACCCAGTACCAGCCCAACGGCAACTACTACCAGACCACGGTCAGCGGTACGCACACCGTGTGCCTGATGGGCCCGGCGGGCACCGATTTTGATATCTACCTGGACAAGTGGAATGGATTCGGCTGGTCGAACGTGGCGAAATCGGAAGGAGAAACCTCGTCCGAGCGCATCAGCTACAACGGTTCGGCGGGCTACTACGTTGTCCGCGTGGTGAACTTTGCCGGTACCGGCAGCTACACGCTGAGCCTGCAGAAACCGTAAGCGGGAGTGCCTGAATCGCAACGGCCGGAGCCAGTGCTCCGGCCGTTGCCGTTTTCGTCAGACCCTTAGAACTGCAGGCTCCACTTGTCGATCTTGCCCACGTCATTGGTGGCGTTGTCGTTGACGCGCAGTTTCCAGGTGCCGTTGGCCGCGACCGCGGAGGCGTTCACGGTGAAGGTCTGGATGATGTTGTCCGCGCTGCCGCCGCTGTAGTTGGACAGGTTGAAGACCGTGCCGTTGGGCGCGACCAGATCCACCTTCAGATCGCCGCGGTAGGTGTGCAGGATCGTGACGCCGACCTGCAGCGCTGCCGGCGCGTTACCAGTCACACCCGCGACGGTGAGCGGGCTCTCGACCGTGGCATTGTCGGTGATCGTCACGTCCGTGGTGTTTTCGAAGAACGGGCCGCCGCCCGTGGTGAAGCTTGCCTTGAGTGTGAGCCCCGAGTAAGCCGAGTACCCGCGCAGCATCACGTAGTACGTACCCGCCGACGGCGTGGCGAAGGTGCAGGTCTCGGCGTTGCCACCCTGGTAGGGCCGGCAGTCGTAGGTCGAGGTCGTCGGTGCTGCACCGAAGCGCACGTACAGGTCGGCATCGCCCGTACCGCCGGACGTGGTGATCACCAGATTGCTGGCGCCGGCGGGAACGGCGAGCGTATAGGTCCTGGTCGACCCGGCTGCGCCGGAAAGGTTGGTGACAGGCACGCCGTTCTGAAGAACCGTATCGCCGGACGAGACAGTGACGCTGCGCGAGGTCGAGTTTGTCGCGCCGTTGTTGTCGGTGACCGTCAGGGTGACGGTGTAGGTTCCGGCCGTGGCGTAGGTCTTGGTCGGGCTGGTGGCCGTGGACGTCGTGCCGTCGCCGAAATTCCAGCTGCGCGCCGTGATCGATCCATCGCTGTCCGTGGATGCATCGGTGAAGGTCGCGGTCAGTGCGCTGGTGGTGAAGCTGAAGTTCGCCGTCGGCGGTACATTGCTGCCATTGGTCACCGTCACGGTGCGCGAGGTGGTGTTGGTGGCACCGGCGTTGTCGGTCACCGTGAGCGTGACGGTGTAGCTGCCCGCGGCGGTGTAGGTCTTGCTCGGGTTCGTCGCCGTCGACGAGGTGCCATCACCGAAATTCCACTGGCGCGCGACGATGCTGCCGTCGCTGTCGGTCGATGAATCGGTGAACGTCACGGTCAGCCCGTTTGCCGCGAACCCGAAATTCGCAGTGGGCGGCGCGTTGGTGCCGCCGGTCACGGTGAAGCGGACGGCGTTGGGCGTACCGGGTTTGCCGGCACTGTCGGTGCCCTGTACGAACACCGTGTGCACGCCTGCAGGAAGCCCGCTGGTGTTGACCGTGATGCGCACGCTCTCGCTGGAGGCGTTGAAGCTGCCATCCACGGCCGTCATGGCCTGCGCGGAAGCACCCGGCTGCCAGGGCGCAGCGTCGAGGTATGCCGCCGCGGAGGCGATGGTGTGGATCGCCTCCGTTCCGTTGCTCTGGTTGAAGCGGCTGTCGTCGACCGTCGCGGTGACCGTCACCGGCGAGCCGGCGGCCACGCTGGTGGGCGAGACACTGACAGTTGTGGTGTCCGGCCCTGCCGGCAGCCTGTAGGGCGCCTGCAGGTTGCGCGCGGCGTAACGCAGCGCCGCCAGGTTCTTCGGCAGCGTGGTGTTCTGGTAGGTCGTGCAGCTTTCGAAGAAGGCGACGCCCAGTTCGATCGTGAATGCCGGCACGCCAAGCGAGCCGTACATGGTGTCGTCCGTCGTACCGTCCGTGGCGTAGAGCTCGTCGGATTGCTGCGGCGTATAACTGTTGAACCAGGCCATGCGCCGGCCCAGCGTACGCATCGCCGGTCCGTTCGGTGCGAGTGCCGACGTATCCCCCCAGGGCCATAGCACCAGCTGCGCGTAGCTGTGGATGTCCATGAAGATGCCCTTGTAGTCGTCCGGGGCCGCGACACTCGCGGAGTCCGGACGCCGATCCAGGAATACGCCACCGGAGTAGGTGCCGGAACCATCGGGCGTACCTGCCACGTAGGCGATCAGGTTCTGTGTCTCGGGTTCGGAGTTGCGCACCGGCCCACGGTAGGTTTCCGCACAGGGGTCACCGCTGGAGCCGCCGGGCGCGGTGTTCCAGTGGAACGGGAAGTTGCGGTTCAGATCGACGCCGAAGCTGCTGCTGCCGCAGCTGCCGTTGGTATTGTTGGTGTTCTTGCGCCACGACGACCCCGCCTCGGCCTTCTTGCGGCCGTCGGGATTGGCCTGCAGCACCAGGTGGAAGCGGAAGTGATCCATCAGCCAGGTCGCCTCGGGATCGGTGCCATAGCTGTTGACCAGCCA
This sequence comes from Tahibacter amnicola, assembly GCF_025398735.1. Taxonomy (NCBI): domain Bacteria; kingdom Pseudomonadati; phylum Pseudomonadota; class Gammaproteobacteria; order Lysobacterales; family Rhodanobacteraceae; genus Tahibacter; species Tahibacter amnicola. Next base: position 6,279,143 of record NZ_CP104694.1, on the reverse strand, counting down.
TTCGCCGAAGCGCGTGAGTGTTTCCGCCGGCGTGTATTCGCGGGCGTGGATCGAACCGAGCAGTACCATGTTGGCCTTGTCGGGAATGCTCGCATTCGTGGCCTGGTTGGTCAGGCGCAGGGCCTTCATGGTGTAGCCGAGGTTCGGGTTGCGCGTCTTTTCCCAGCTGGGCCCGATATCGACCACGCTGGCCAGCTGCGGATGGTTGGCCGCGAGCTGGTTCATCGTGGTGTAGGTTTCCTCCACCGTGCGATAACAGGCATAGCCCGGAATACTGCGCATGCCGCCAGGCTGCTGCAGCGCCTGCTCCCACTCGCGTAGCTTCGCCGTTCCCTGCGTATCGATCTGCACCTCAAAACCCGCGGCGGTCAGCGCCTCGATATCGTTCTTCGAGGCCTCCGTGCGGACAGTCTGGGTCTTCTTGTCGACGATCAGATGCTGGAACTGCGAGGCAACCGCCTGCAGCTGCGCCGGATCGGCGTATTTCGCGGTTACGAACCAGGTTTCCTCGGCCAGCGCAGGCGCGCCCCACAGGCACGCCAGCACCATCGGCACTGCGACACACTTGGCAAACATCACACTCTCCAGGGACAGGCCGGCCGTCCTCCCCGACGACCGGCATGGGGTACGGCATGGCGGGTCAACATCGGAAAACCCGCGACGCCGGGTAAGGCCCTTTGCGGGCCCAGCCAGCCACTGCTCGTGCAGCTGCCCCTGAAACAGCCTGAGCGATGGCTGATACAGACATTTTTGCGGAAATCCGCGTGTATTTACGTGGATTATGGGGATACCGCAACTGGCGCAGCGGCGATCTGGCGTGTGGTGCGCACATTTGGCGCCTGGCAAGGCCATCGGCGGCGCGGCGGAATAATTGCGGGATTATGGGTGGGGATTATTGTTGTGCCGAATGCGACGGCGAATTGTCGAAAAGGGTTTAATGGCAGAGTTATACGTCTGGTGCTGCTTCTGGCGTGGGTGCAGCAGTGAGGTCAACAGCACAGCGTTCTGTCTGCCGTTCGCACACCCCGGGCAGGGGACTTTGCGTGCCCGAAGGCCCCCTGCGCCCGTCAATGGCGCCCAGGCGGGCCGGTCGCGGCCATTCATTGCGCGATGCCTCAGCGAAGCCCAGCATCGCCGGGCGCAATGGCGTGCCCAGTGTCTCCTATCTGGGCAGCAGTCAGTGCTCGCGCCGCCCACGCACACGATCCGCTACGTACAGAGTAGCTCTGGTTAACCCGAAAGGTCACCCGGGGCGGGAATGCTGTTCCATCCACGCTACTTCGGTGGCATCTTCCGAATCTGATCCCGCACCTGCATCAGCAGCTGCCCGAGTTTGTTCTTCCCCGAGCCGTCGCCGCCATCACCCCAATAGCTGTCATTGGCGGTGTGCTCGATCAGCCAGGCGTCGCCGGTATCGAGCAGCAGCTGGCGCAGTTCGTCGTGCTGGGTGAACTTGGCGATCAGCGCCTTGCGCATCACCTCGTCCTTGACCGACTCCCAGTCGTTGCGCAGCTTGCGCTTGCGGTCGCGGCCCTTCTCGGCCGCCTGGGCGGGTGTCGATGCTCGGCGGATTTCGTTCCGTGACGCCTCGTCATGGAACTTCATCGCCTGGAAATAGTGCTCGGAAGTCGGCCAGCGCTTGCCGTCGACGAAGATGGAATAGCGGGCGAAATTGGAGAATTCGCCGTAGTCGTCGGTGGTGCGGTAGAAGCGGATGGCCTGCGTGGGGGCGTTCATGCCGGGTGCCGTGCGTGGGACAGGGCGGCATGATGCGGTGCAGACAGTCGTGACGCAAAGGGGCCTTCCTTCCCGGATTGCTCCGGAAAGGAAGGCCTTTACTGCCGGCCGCGTGGGGTACGGCCGGCAGAGGACTTAGAACTGCAGGCTCCACTTGTCGATCTTGCCGACATCGCCGGAGCCGTTGTCATTCACGCGCAGTTTCCAGGTGCCGATCGCGGGAACGGCGGACGCATTCACCGTGAACGTCTGGATGATGTTGTCGGCGCTGCCGCCGGCATAGTTGGAGAGCACGAACACGGTGCCGTTGGGGGCGACCAGGTCGACCTTCAGATCACCGCGGTAGGTGTGGTTGATGGTCACTCCGACCTTGAGTGCCGCGGGCGCATTGCCGGTGACGCCGGTCACCGAAATCGGGCTTTCCACGGTGGTGAAGTCCGAAATCGTCACGTCCGCGGTGTTCTCGAAGAACGGACCGGCAATCGTGTACGAGCCGCTGAGCGTGACGCCGGAGAACGCCTGGTAACCTCGCAGCATGATGTGATACGTGCCGGCCGAGGGCGTGGCGAAGGTGCAGGTTTCGGCGTTGCCGGTGCGATACGGGCGGCAGTCGTAGGTCGAGGTGGTCGGCGCGGCGCCGAACCGCACGTAGAGATCCGCATCGCCCGTACCGCCCGAGGTGCTGATCACCAGGTTGGATGCGCCGGCCGGCACGTTCATCGTGTACAGGACGGTACCGGCGGTCGCGGCCGACAGACCCGTGACGGGCACGCCGTTCTGCAGCACGTTGCCGGTGCTGACGGTAACGGACCGCGACGTGGTGTTGGTTGCGCCGCCGTTGTCGGTCACCGTGAGCGTCACGGTGTAGGTGCCTGCCGTGGCGTAGGTCTTGGATGGATTGGTCGCCGTCGAGGTGGAACCGTCGCCGAAATTCCAGCTGCGCGAGGCGATGGTGCCGTCACTGTCGGTGGAGCCGTCGGTGAAGTTGGCGGTCAGCCCGCTGGTGGCAAACGTGAAGTTGGCCGTGGGGGCGGTATTGCCGCTGCTCACCGTGACCGAGCGCGACGTGGTGTTGGTTGCACCCCCATTGTCGGTGACCGTCAGGGACACCGTGTAGGTGCCGCTCGCGGCGTAGGTCTTCGACGGATTGGTGGCGGTGGAGGAGCTGCCGTCGCCGAAGTTCCAGGACCGCGAGGCGATCGTGCCGTCGCTGTCGGTGGAGCCGTCGGTGAAGTTCGCCGTCAGGCCGCTGGTGGTGAAGGTGAAGTTGGCCGTCGGCGCGACATTGCCGGTGGTGGGCGCAAATCCGCCAACGCCGTAGACATCCACCGACTGCGCGGTACCGCCGCTTTCATCGCGGTTGTCCGTGTAGATGGCCATGATCTCGTTCATGACCATGTCCATGCCGTTGTAATCGCCCCATTCGAACGAATCGGAGATGTTGCGCGAGGTGACTGTGGTCAGGCGCGTGGCGGCACCCCAGGTCTGGCCGCCGTCGGTGGACATGGAGTAGTAGACATCGACGCCGGTGCGGTTGGTGCTGTTGCGCGTGTCGTAGTACATCACGAACACGCGGCCGTTGCGGTCCACCGACAACCATTGGTTGAAGCGGTCCACGGTGCCCGTATCGGTGGTCGAATGCGGGGTGGTCACCGTCCAGGTGCTGCCGCCGTTGCGCGAGTAGGCCACGCGGATGACCGAGTGGTTCGCACTGGCGGTGTTGCTGGTGGTGGCAGTGGCGTCCGACCAGGACACATAGATCGTGTTGTTGAATGCGCCGCCCGAGCGGTCCGTGTCGGTCGAGACGTAGACGAAGGCCCGCCGTGTTTCCATGGCGGGAATCGGGTAGTCGAAATCAGCCTGTGTCGCGGATACCGTCGATGCGGCACCGAAGCTGGCACCACCATTGGTCGACTTGGCCATGCGGATGGCCTTGCCGATGTTGCCTCCGGAGGTGGCCGGGTAGAAGAAGTACACATTGCCGGCAGTGTCGGAAGTGATGTCACTGCCGATGCCGATATTGCCGCTGTCGAGTGTCTGGGTGGCTTCGAATGAGACGCCACCGTTCGTCGAGCGGGCGAATTTCTGCACATTGTTGTCGTGCCAGGCGACGTAGACATTGCCCTTGTGGGGCGAGGTCGCGTGCATGTCGACGTGCAGGTATTCCTTGTCGGACTGGTTCTGGTTCGAGAGCGTCGCGCTCTTGGTCCAGGTCGCGCCGTTGTCAGTCGAACGGTAGAAGAACACGTTCGTGCCGCTGCCCACCACCGTCGACAAGGCAGTCGCATAGCCCACGCTGCCGTCCGGCGACCAGCCGACCGCCGGGTCGCAGCAGGTGCCGGAAAGCGCGATCGGGCCGCTCCAGGTGGTGCCGCCGTCGGTCGAACGCCACATTTTCTGGCCGCTGCCGGGGCCGTTGGTGCCGGCGATCACGAGGTTCGTGTTGACCGGGTTGATCGCCACGGCCGATTCGGCAGCGCCATTGGGCGTGGTAATGCGCTTTTCACCGCCCAGGAAGTTGAGCCAGTTGTTCTCCTCGTGCGCTTCCTTTTCGCGGCCGCGCGTCACTTCGTACTGACCGGTGCCCAGCGCCTTCAGGCCTTTGTAGGTGACGCCGTTGATCTGGTAGCCGCCGTACTTGGCCAGGTACCCATTGAGTGCGCTGCGCGGATACTGCGCCGGACCGAAGGTCGGCAGCTTCTTGTTCGCCTTGCGCATCTCCACGCGGTAGAACGCCGGGATCGGCACCACCGCGTCGATTTCGTGCTTGGAAAGATGCGTGAGATCTTCCAGGGTCAGCGTGTAGTTGCGGTCGTCCCAGGGACCGTAGGTCTGCAAGGCCGCGTAATCGACGCGCTTGTCGACGCCGCGGGTCGCGTCGACGGTCACTTCGACGACGCTTTCTTTGTCGGCCTGCGCCGACGTGGTGATCATGCAGCCAAAAATGGCCGCGGCCAGCAAGGCGCGCTTGCCGGTACTGAAGCTAAACATGGATTCCACCCTCCACTCCAAAGGCCGCGCGTCATCGCGCTGCCCAAGGCCGGCAACGAGCTGGATCCGGTTTGGCGATCAGGGGAATTGCCTGCGGCGTCGCCCCGGGCCCCCGCCAGGGTGTCAGCGGCGGCCAGGCGGAGTGCGAGCTCCCCGGGGCCGTGCGCTGCGACGTGTTCTGCCGTTCCTTTGCAGTGGTACTCCAGCGTTTCCCGCTTCCCGCGAGCACTGCCGGATGCGTCGCCCTCGACGACGCCCGTAGACGGCCACGCGCAGCGGGCTGGTGACGGCGCGCATCCGGTCGCACCGTCACCGGTCGCTTGCGCAATCCGATGGTTGATGGCCGGAGACCTGTCCTCCCCGACGATATCCGGCCGTCGGCCTATGTACACGGGTTTGGCGAATCCGTCCATAGGTGTGTCGATATCCGCCTACGGACCTATCAGCTTCGCTGTACCACTCGGCGAGCGGATGCGGCGCGGGCGTTTCGCCCGCCGGCCCCGCGACGTCCGACCGCTGGAGCCGGGCTGGTGGTGAACAGTCCAGAGCATCCGCTGGACGATGACCGAGGTCACGATTCCGCCCGCTGTACGCGCGGCCGCAGGGTCGCGCCCGATAGGATAGGGATGTCCGAAACGATCAAGGCAGTGTCCTATCGGACACGGACGATCCTGGCATGATGCCGACATGCCAGCGCCGCGCGACATCGTCATCGTGATCTATCCCGGTATCGAATCGCTGGATCTGTCCGGGCCTGCCAGCGTGTTCTCGACGGCCGGTCACGCGGGTGGCAGCGATCGGTACCGCATCCATGTCGTGGCGGCCGAGCCAGGCGCCGTGCCGACGGAAAGTGGCTTTGACGTCTGTGCGAAGGGCGCACGCGGCCTGCCGAAACAGATCGATACGCTGCTGGTGCCCGGCGGCCTGGGTACACGCGAAGCGATGAAGGACCGCGCCCTGATTGCCCTGCTGGCGCGCCTGGCGGCGCGATCCCGGCGTGTGACGGCCGTGTGCAGCGGCGCTTTCCTGCTGGCCCAGGCCGGGCTCCTCGACGGCCGGCGCGCGACGACGCACTGGCGCTACGCGGCGTTGCTGGCACGCCTGTTCCCCGCCGTCAGCGTGGCGTCCGACGCCATCTTCATCCGTGACGGCAATCGATGGACGTCCGCCGGCGTGACGGCAGGTATCGATCTTGCGCTAGCGCTGGTGGAGGCGGATCACGGGCGGGAGCTGGCCCTGGCCGTCGCACGCGAGCTGGTGTGTTCGGTGCGGCGCTCGGGCGGCCAGAGCCAGTACAGCGAACCCCTGGCGCTCCAGGTCGCGCAGACGCCGCGCCTGGAGCGCGTGCGCTCGGTGCTGCTGGCGCCAGCGCGCAAACGCATGGTGGTGAAATCCCTCGCCGAGCGCGTCCACGTCGGCGAGCGGCAGCTGCGCCGGCTGACGCAGCGTGAGTTCGGCCAGTCGCCGCGGCAGTTGCTGCTGGGCGCGCGCCTGGCCCAGGCGCAGCAAAGCCTGGTCGATACCGACCGGCCCGTGCGCGCAATCGCGCGCCAATGCGGCTACGCCACCACCGAGGCGTTCACGCGCCGCTTTCGCGCGCAGTTCGGCGTTTCGCCATCGCACTACCGCGCCCAGTTCCGTCGCACGACTTCTCCCACCGAGGCCCTGCCATGAAAATCGCCATCGCGCTCTTTCCCCGATTCACGGCGACCGATGCGATCGGTCCCTACGAAATCCTCTCGCGCCTGCCGGGCGCCACGCTGCAGTTCGTCTCTGCCGACGGCGGCATACTGACCAGCGATACGGGATTTCTGCAGGTCGTCACGGAGCCGCTGGACGCCGCACCGGCTCCCGAGATTCTTGTCGTTCCCGGTGGCCCGACGGCGGCGACGCCGGTGCGCGATCCGCGCCTGCTGGACTGGGTGAGAGCGGCGCACAACACAAGCCAGTGGACGGCATCGGTGTGCACCGGTGCGCTGATCCTGGGGGCAGCCGGACTGCTCCGCGGTTGCCCCGCGACGACGCACTGGTCTGACGTCGACCAGCTCGCCGGCTACGGCGCCGACGTACTGCCGCAACGGGTGGTGTTCGCCGGAAAGATCGTCACCGCCGCCGGCGTGAGTGCGGGCTTTGACATGGCACTGGCCCTGGCTGGACGGATTTCCGGCGATGCAGCCGCCATGGCGATTCAACTGGGCATCGAGTACGACCCGCAGCCGCCCTACGATGCCGGCTGCGTACGCAAGGCCCCTGCGCCCATCCGCGCGCTGGTGGAACAGCGTATGCGCCAGGCCGGCTAGGTCTGCTACACGATGTGTTGCGGAAAGCTCGCCGGATCACCGTCCCAGGTCCCGAAGTAGCTGCGACCCCGGCGATCTTGCGGGTGCTCGGGGGTACGGGGGCTCATCTTCAGGGCGTGCTTGCCCTCCAGCCACAGGCAGACGGTATTGATGATGCGCGTGTCCCGGCAGGTTCGCCCGTGGTCCGGTACCCCGGTGTAGGCCGCGAGGGTGATGCCAGGAATCGCCGAGCTGCGCAGGTTGACCCGGCCGTCGCCGAAACGGTCGCGGTGCATGCCGGCGAAATCGAACCAGTTCGGGTTCTGCTCATTTCGGGTCTGTACCTGCAGCTGCCAGGGTGTCTCAATACCCGCGCCCTGCAGAACCAGGATGTGTTCGGCATGGCTGGCAAGGGCCGCATCGCTCACCAGCGGCGCCTTGCTATTGCCGCCGTAGCGCGCGTCGGGGCCGCGGGAAAAGGCCTCGGCATCGGTGACGAAACGCGCCTGGAACCCACCGGTGCCGTCGCGGACATTGGCCTGCCAGAGGCCGGCATCGAACAGATCGACGGGGCTTCCCGCCTCGTCGACGGAGCTGCCGGCGAAATGCGGTGTCAGCTGGTAGACCGATGGAAAGCTGCGGGCAATCTTGCGGTAGTCCTCGTCCGTACCGAACCAGCCGTCGCGTTCGCCGGCGACCAGCATCTGCGGCGCCGCATGCGAGCCCTTGAACGGCGGCGCGATGAAGACGACGCGCCCGATCCCTTCGAACGCCGAGGTGCCGCGCAACCCCAGCATCGCGCGCAGCACCAGGCCGCCCATGCTATGCGTGACGAAGTGGATGGTGTCCTTGCGCCCCAGCGCGCGCTGGCGCCCCTGCAGTTCGCTCACGAGCTCGGCCAGCCGGGTTGCCGCGTGTTCGATCGGGCGGCGCCAGTCGTAGGTGAACACGTGCAGCGGCACCGAAGGCATCCATGCCCGTAGCTTGCCGACGATCTCGCCGTAGACATAGCGGATGGGGCGTGACGGAAGCATGCGATGCCCGTCATTGGCCTCGAAACGGCCGTCGATCAACGCGAAATCCAGCGGATTCTCGAAGGCGTCGCCGAAAACCATGTCTTCCAGGCTCCAGCGCGTCGGCCAGTCAAGCGGATAGCTGTCGGTCAGCTCGCTGCCTTTGATACCCGGAATGAGGATGGTGGTCATGCAGCAACTTTCTCCGTGCGACGGGTGTTGGCGGGCGATGGCAGAATGCGTCGATCTGCAGCGGGGGAACGATGGAAGACATCATTGCCGAAGTGCCGGAACTGGCGACGGAGCGACTGCAACTGCGTGCGATCCGGCGCAGTGACATCGATGCCGTGTATGCGATCTATTCCGATCCGCGTGGCATGCGCTACTGGAGCTTTCCGCCATGGACTGACCGGCGCCAGGCGGTGGAATGGTTCGAATGGCGCCGCACAGGCGGGCTGATGGATCACCTGCCGTGGGCGGCCACGCTGGAGGGCCATGTCGTGGGGCTGTTTACGCTCTTCCTGATCAATCGGGAACAGCGCCGTTGCGAACTGGGCTATATCGTTCATCCGGATCACTGGAAAAAGGGACTGGCGCGCGAGGGCCTGCGCTGCATCCTGCGTCACGCGTTCGATGTTCTGCGCCTGGAACGTATCGAAGCGGACATCGATCCGCGCAATCTCGATTCGTGCCGGCTGGTCGAACATCTGGGCTTCCGTCGCGAGGGCTTGCTACGCCAGCGATGGCGCGTCGGCGACGAGGTGTCTGATTCCGCCCTTTACGGATTGCTGCGGGCGGAATTCCCCGGCTGACCGGACGCTCATGCGGCCGCGTTTTCGGTAGCGTCCACCTTGGCGGCGATCTTGCGCGCCAGTTCTGCCGACCATTGCGCGTACTGGCGCGGGCCAGGGTGGAAGCGATCGGATGCCATGTCCTGGGCCTGGGCCCATTGCAGCGAGCAGTAGTCGGCCTCCGGCAGGTGTTCGAGCCACCGCCGCAATGCCGTATCCAGGCGGCAGGCGCAGCGGCCCAGGTACCAGCGCAGCGGCTGTGGCGCCGCGGGCATCATGTGCATGGGCGGAAGCCCGTTGGCGATGAACCACCGGAAGCCGGTGCGGCGCCGGAGCTCGTCCACGAGCGCCGCATACGCCGTGACGTAACGCGAGGGGCTGTGCTGTGCGGTGACGTCGTTCGTGCCCAGTGAGGTCACCAGGATATCGGCCGGGCGTAGCGCGGCCTCGCGGACGAGATCGAGGGCTTCGTGCGTGACCACGCCGGAACGGGCCACGAGCTGCCATTGGACGCGTCGTCCGGTGAGCTCGGCAATGCGGCGCGCCAGCGGAACGGCCAGGGCTTCGTCCTGGCGGCTGACACCGACGCCGGCGGCGGACGAGTCGCCCACGACCAGCAGGCGCAAGGTATCCGGGCCCGCTCCGACGCTGCCGTCGCGTTCGCCTTCGGCCTCGGGCAGCCGCGGGGTGCTCTTGCGCACGTAGCGGGCCTGGGTGAGCAGGATGGGTCCGAGCAAAGTCTTGTAAAACGGCACCATGACACCTTCCAAAAGTGAACGTGGCGGTAGGCAAAGAATGCGGGAAAGCGCGGATTGCGCAAAGCCCTATGAAACCAGCGTGCCAGAATCACGCCCGTGCCGGCGCGCAAAGACGGCTTTTGCATCAGGTACTTGCCGAAGCGGCGATGCAAACCGGGTGAGCCCGGTCGCGCCGGCTGGGTCCGGAGTGACGCACCCACCGTACACACGCCGGCGTCGGGATGCGGTGTATTCCCGTGCGCGGATCCCGGCACTACGATCGCCGCAATCACCCAGGGAATTGGCAATGACCCGTCGCATCGCTGAAATCATGCAGGTTCTCGGCCGGGCGCTGCTTCTGGCGGTTGCCTTTGCTGTTCCAGTGCCGTCACTGGCCGCTCCGCCAGCGTCCGGCGATGCGGTGCGCGTGTTGTACTGGAACATCTTTCTCGGGGGCAGTGGCGCCGGCGAAGGCAATCTGCCGCAATTGCTCGACCAGGTGGTCGAGCTGTCGCCGGACATCTTCTTCGTGGTCGAGACCTACGGCGCAGCGCCGGCGATCGTGGAGCGGCTCAATTCCGCACTGGGAAAGGGCCGCTACGAGGCGGTGCAGATCTCGCCGGGCAGCGGGATCTATAAAGACAATTTGTGGATTTTCACCCGGTATCCGGTCGTGGAGACGTACCCCAAGCCCGAGCATCCGGACATCACGGCGTTCAACCTGGGCGGCATTCGCGTACGCATGCCGGCCGGTCGGGAAGTCAACCTGTACGACGTGTGGCTGTCCTACGACGAACCCTGGGGCGGCGACATGATGGAGGAAAACGTCCGTGCACGCGATGCGGGCAAGGCAGCGGTCCATTCGCGCTGGAAGATTGTCCATTCGGAAAAAAGCGGCTTGGCCGATGTCCGCGGTGTGTTGTCCACCTTGCGCCGCCAGGTCAGCGGTCGCGCGCCGACCATCGTCGCCGGTGATTTCAATACGCTGCCTGCGCGCGACTGGACGTCGCGCTGGGCACGCTGCGCCGGCCATGGAGGCCAGTACTACACCTTGCGTACCACGGCGCAGATGACGAACGCGGGCTTCGTGGACGCGTATCGCGTGGCCCATCCGGATGTGTGCCGCTTCCCGGGCTCGACCTGGAGCCCGCACTATGACCGCAAAGTGCCGCAGCGCATCGACTTCGTGTGGCTGCGCGGCAAGGGGCTGGCCGTGCGGGGTGCGCAGGTGATCGACCAGCGGTTGGCCCGGCACGGCCCGGGAAGGTTCTACTCCGATCATGCGGCGCTCGTCGTGGATCTTCAGGTGGAACCCGGCGCACGATGAACCGCGGCCGGGTGCTGCGCGCCAGCGGTCCCTGCCGGCGCGCAGCGAACATCCGCCGGCCAGGTCCCTGGCGGGCGTCAGACACGAGACAACTACTCGACGAACTGACCCATTGCATCGACCTTGCGCGGAAGCAGACGGTCGATTTCCTCCACCAGCCCGCGTTCGAACCGCAGGGAATCCGCTGACGGCGTCTTCGTCGCACAAGCGGACACTGGCTTGCGGTCAGTGCCCAGCTCCTCATGCACGTCGTAGAGGCGTACCGCGCCATTGATAGTGGCGGCCAGCCAGTGACCGTCGCGCGACAGCGTGAGCCGGCCCTGGCCCAGCGCGTGGTTTCCATTCCACGGGAAGGGGTAGGGGTCGATCGTGCTCAGCAGGGTCAGGGAATCGGCGTCGTAGATTTTCACGCCGCGCTGTGCGGCGCCGACACCATAACTCCAGCCGTAGTCGGCTGTGACCAGTCGCTTGGCGTCGGGCGAAAAGACAGCCGACAACGGTCCCCACTCGGCGTACTGTCCGATGCGGCCGGTTTCCACCAGCTGGTTGCCGACGCGTTCGTACACATACGCACCGTTGTAGCTGGGCGAGACGATCCGGCTGCCGTTGGCGTCGATGGCTGCTTCGAAGGCGAACCAGTTCATGCGCGCCGACGCACCGATGGCCGTGGTGTCCAGGTCCCAGGCGTGCACCGGGCCGCTGCTGATGTTCGACTCGGCGATGGCGGCCGTCATGCCGTCGCGGCTGGCGGCGAGCATGGAATTCTGTTGCACGCGGCCGATGGTCGTGACCGTTCCGGGCGTAGGTTCGTAGCGGCGCAGCGGCACCCAGCCCGAACCGCTGTAGCTGCCGCTGATCAGGAGGCTTGAGTCGGCCATCCACGCGACCATGAAACTGCCGTTCTCGCCGAAATCTGCCGGATATTCCACTTTGCGCGGCAGGCGCGAGCCAAACCCGTCGTAGACGTAGACATGAACCTTGCCGTTCTCCACGGCGCGATCGGCGACCGCCACAAAACGACCGTCGATGGAGACATCGACGCCCACGAGCTGTTGACCCAGTGCAATGGGCGGCAGCAGCTGGCAGGTGGCAGTGTCGTAGCGGTGCAGCTTTGCGCCCGCCGTGATGTAGAGCATGCCGTTGGGGCCGAACGCGTGATCCCTGGCGCCCGTGACGGGCACATCGACATAGGTGGCTGCGTTGGCAAGGCCGCAAAGCGCCGCGGCGCAGGTGCCGGCCAGTGTACGGATAGACAACATTGCATCTCCTTCTGCAAAACAAGCCCTGTGTATCCCGTCTGCGGCCGGCCGCCACCGTCAGACGCGGATTTCCGGTCTGAACGCAGGCGTGCAGGCGCTGCCGACGAGAGCGACAGGATACGCAGCAGTGGTGTCAGATCCTGAGATTTGACGGCGGTGACAGGCGAGTCAGCGAAGGATGCTTGCAATGGCGTAGCGGCAGCGCATGATGGTGCAGCTGCGGCAGTGCGGCAGGCACCTGCGTGTCGACCAACCCGGGACAACACGCGCCAGGCCGCGCGAACGCGATCGCCCGGCGCGGTGGATGGGCTGCCGCCGGGTGGCGGCGAAGGCTCAGTGTCTCAGTTTGAGCGTCGGATGCTCATCAAGCGAACCGTCCTGGTCGAGCACCGCATAGTGGCTGCGATCCGGATCGAACACGACGGCGACCGGCGGTTGGAACAGCGGACGACGCACGAATTTCAGTTCCCAGCCGAAATGCTCCAGTCCGCGCAGTGTCGCGAGCTGGGTGGCGTTGAGACCACGTTCCATGTCGTTGGGACGTTGCCGCACCACTTTGCGGCGTTCGGAAAAGGTCATGGCGTTTCTCCGCCAAAATAAAGAAACCCGCCGACGGGCAGATCCATCATATGCCCTAGTCGGGCGGCGCGGAGCGCTGTCAGATTTTAGAGGGTGCGTAAAAAGGTGTGACGGTGCCGGCGCTGGCGCCGGCACGTTGAAGATCGTCGACAATTCCAGTTTTTGGCGACCGTTGAGCGACGTTTCTGCGCCTTGCCGACAGCCGCCCGTCACGCTGGCTTAACGCTTTGCCAGCGGTGTCCGTCTAGCGGTGTCGGCCTGCAGCGTGGACTGCGCAGCCTTGCGCAGTTTTTCCGGTGCAACGGTGGCCAGGTGGTCGGCTTCTGCCGGGGTGCCGGACCGGCGCAAGGTGTCGGCAAGGTCGTGCAGCACGCGGCGGTTGGCGTAGGTGTGGGGCGAGGCGGGGTTGTCACCCTGGCTGCGTGTGAGCTTGTCCAGCAGGTCAGCGGCGCTGTCACGGGCCATCCACAGCTCGGTCAGCTTGGCGCGGTACTCCAGTTCCCAATCCGCCAGGTTCTCGTAGCGCTGCTTGTCGGCGAAATGCTGGGATTCATGGCCCAGCAGGCTCGCGCGGAACGGGTCTGACTCCAGGTCCGGATACCAGGGCCGGACGGCGAATACGGTGTCTTCCGTCGCCCACCCGCCGGACGAGCCGCGGCCGCAACGCGCGTAGTAGCTCCAGCCACGGCTGGCGAAATCGTCGAGCAGGGCGACGGGCACGTTTTGCACGCTCTCGTCCGGGAGCGTGACGGCGAACATCTTGACCTCGTGCCGGCCCCAGACCATCAGATCGCGCAGTGGTGGTGTGCGTCCCAGCTGCGCGTGAAAGCCCAGGCTTTCCAGGCGCCGGGTGATCAGGGTTTCGACCGCGTCCCATTCCGCGCCGGCGGCGGTGTCGCCAAGCAGAGCGTGCAATCGCGCCAGCAACTGCGATTCCTCCTCGGACGCGCGGGCCGGTTGCGCCAGCGCCCGCCACCAGTAGGCCTGGTATTCGCCCAGGAGATCACGCACGAAGCCGTCCACGGGCGTCTCGAACGCCAGTTCCGGCGAGGAACGCTCATAGCGCGCCACCATGCAGCGACGATAGTCCGCATCGCCCGGACTGAACTGTCCGGCTGGAACCTGGCGCAACGCCGCCACCGCACGTGCGCTGTCGCCTTGCAGGATGGCATTGGTCGACTCGCCGATGGCCGAAACGGCCGCCGGCGTGCTGGACGGCGTCGTTGCGGCAGGGGTGGCGCTGACCAGGGATGCCATCAGGTGGGCCAGGCCGAACAGCGCCGGCAAGGCGAAGAGAGTATGCGGCTTCATGGCGTCTTTCCGTCGATGAGGTCGCTGCGGACCGTTGTGGCTATTCGACCGGAGGGACCGTCGCGGGGTCTTGAACGCATTTGATCCCGCGCCGCAGTGCGGCAGGCGACGCTCCCGAAATGCTGCGGGTGACGCGCGTGAGATGGCTCTGGTCGGCAAAGCCCGCCAGGGCTGCAATATCCGCCAGGCTGCGTGTGGTCGGCAGCATCGCCAGGGCACTGCGCCAGCGGTACTCGCGCCGTAGCAATTGCGGCGACATTCCATACGCAGCCTGGATCGAACGGCTGGCGTGGGCGGCTGATACGCCAAGACGCGTCGCGATTGTTCCCACGGGCTCGTCGCCGGCGCGCAACGCTTCCAGGAACGGCGCGTGCCAGTCCGCCAGCGCATGCCGCTGGTGGGGCCGCGCGGCGCGCAGCAGCTCGTCCAGCAAGGCAGGGGCGTTGCGGAAGACATCCAGGGCTTCGCCCAGGTGGTGTGCCTGGCACACGGTGAGGGTGTTGACCGTCGCGGACACCGGAATGTTGATGACCCGGGCGCCAAGGTGTCCGAACCGGTTACCGTGCGCGTGGAAAGCCGGATGCACGATCATCGTGCCCGGCGCGCACGCAACCGGCCCGTCGGCGCTGCGCTCCAGGTAGCAGCCGGCGAGCGTCAGCGCGGCATAGGCCGTGGCGTGGCGATGCGTGGACAGCGCATCGCCGGCGCGGTGGCGGGTTTCGTACGAAAGACCCTGGGACATGCCGCTAGCGTAGGCAATGTCCCTGGCGTTGCAAATCCGCTGCGCGGCGCGCCGTGCCGATGGTCACGCTTTACAGGTCGGGGGCGTAGCCCTGGCCGGGTTTGCCGGTGTTGACGGGCTGTTCCTTGCCCGCCTTGTCGCGCCGGGCCTTCTCTTTGCCGTCCACGCCGGAGCTGCGCACCTGGTTGGGGTTGCGGCCGCGGCGGTCGCTGCGTTCGGGTTTCTTCATGGCGATGCTCCTGTCCGGTACCTTCGTGCGGGCGCCGATTTCAGGGCAGCAAGCGCTGTGCCACGCGATGTCGCGATGTATACCACTGACGCCGGGGCGATCGGCGCGGGCGTGCACGGCGCGGGGCGCCTGCCGCGCAAAATGCGCGACAATGGGCGTTGTCCCCGTGCGTCTATCGGCAATCATGGCGAAAGAACAGGCATTGCCGCGCGTCGCGGTACAGGTCGTCACCATCCAGTGGACAAAAGCCACCCGCGGTGCACCCGGGTCGATCCGGCGCGCCGCCCTGCCGCGGGCGTTCCCGTTGCGGCAGGGCACCGGCTGGTGCTCGATCGAGCACATCACGCTCTCGGAATGGGAGCAATTTCGCGCGCACCACCGCGTGGAAGAACCACTCGGGCAGCTGCCGTTCGAGATCTGTTCCCTTCGCCTGCGCCTGGAGTCGGCCGATGAACTGTCGGTAGGCATCGGCTGCACGCAGCACGCCGGCCAGCCCTGGCGCATCGCACGGCCGCGCGTCATGGGGCTGGGTCCGGGGCAATCCGGTCGTGTCGCCACCAACGCGCGCCATACAAGCTATGCGGGGCAGTGGTATACGGAGACGACGTTTCATATCGCCTACGGGGGCGATCTGTCGCCCGACCGGTTCATGTCCGGCAAGCCGGATCGCGACTACAACCAGAAGGCAGCGTTGTTCTGACCAGTGCAGGTGCAGGGATGGAACCGATTCGGAAAGTCCCGCGCGGCGGGGTGATGATGCGATGGCAGTGGATCCTGGTGGCCGGCGCCTTGGCCTTGGCAGCCTGTGAACGCGGACACTCGCCTTCCGTACAGGCGCCGCTGGCGCCCGGCGACACGGTGGCGGCGATGACGGCGCGCCAGCGGACGACGTCGGCATTGCCGGGCTCCCAGGGCGCACTGCTGCTGTCGATCGACGACATCACCCGCGGCCAGGTGATGGCCAGCGTCATGATGCGCGACGGCATCACTATCGCCGGACGGCGTTCGATCCGTCCTGGCGACCTGATGCGGTTCGATCACGCCGGACGGCATTGGGAAGTACGTCTGGTCGCGCTGCAGAACGCGCTCGTCGGTGACGACTACGCGCAATTTGAAGTCGCCGTATCGACTCGGATACCGCCGCCGCTGGTGGTCGACGACCGCGCGCGGATCGAGCAGCTGATCAGCCGGATTGAACAACGTGGCGACCTGGTGTTCATCCGTAGCAGCAAAGAGCACAGCGGTGCCGAAGCGGCTGCCCACCTGCGGCGCAAATGGAAGGCGGCCGGCGCGCCCGCCATGGACATCGGGACGTTTATCGACCGCATCGGCAGCCGCAGCGAAACCGACGGCACCGAATACCAGGTCCGTCTGCTCGATGGCCGCACCGTGAGTGCGAGGGAGTTCCTGCGCGGCGAGCAGGCGGCGATGGACCGCTAGCGTCCGGCCAGGTGCTTGAGCGCTTCGCGCCGGCTCAGGGGGCTGAGCTGCGATTCGTGCTCGCGTACGTAGCGCAGCACCACGTCCGGCTGCGTGCGTGCGAGCTGGCGCAGGGCCCATCCGATGGCCTTGCGCAGGAAGAACTCGCGGGAATCCAGCGACGGCGCCATCAGTTCGAACAGCAACGGTACGTTCGTGTCGTGCTTGAAATCGAGCTGGCACAGGATGGCGATACGGCGCAGCCAGACGTTCTCGTGACGGCTCCAGCGGCGCAGCGTCGTGACCGTTGATGGTGACGCCCGCAGGATGTCGCCGACCACCGGCGCCATGGCGTCGATGTAATCCCACCAGGCGCCTTCGACGACGAGCTGCTCCACCAGCGGTAGCGCGGAGGCCTGGCGATGTGCCTTCGCACGCCCCCAGGACAGCAGTTCAATCGCCGCATAGCGCTGCTCGCGAAACGCGGCGGTCTGCCAGAGCGCCAGAATCGTGTTGCGCCACTGGGTTTCGTCCAGCGGCCACCACTGCTTGAACAAGGCGTGGCTGGTTCGGCGCATGGCCGGTGCCGGCGCGCCCGCGAAGGGCATCGCCGATTTCATGTACGCCTGCATGCCGGCGGCGCGCGCCGGATCGGCCGCGACGCGCAGCGCGGTAGCCATGTCCGCGCAACGCCGGCGCAGCACGGCGGCCGGATTCGCTGTCGCGGGCATCAGGCCTGCAGCCGCGGGTGGTCTTTCCAGGCCGGCATCTGGCGCATGTACTCGCGCGTGCGGGCTTCGGCGATAGCGCGCGGCGTCGTCGGCTCGCGGCCGAGCACCCACTGCACCATCCGCTCGAAGCGTTCGTCGAAGGCCTGCAGCTGGCCGCTTTCGTCGACGCAGTAATGGCAGTACGCACCGCTTTCGATGGGCATGCCGCAGCTTTGGCAGGTATGGCTATGGCTCATGATCAGACTCCAGGGGTGGGGGAAGGGAGCGGGAGGCCTCGACAAGGGCCGAGAGTCCTTGCAGCAGCTGCTGGCGCTGGTGCTCATCCATACGTTGCAGGGCGGCGGAAAGTGCCTCGCGGGAGAGCACTTCCCGGGTCCGCTGCAGCAGGGCGATGCCGGCGTCGGTCAGCCAGATCAGGATGCGGCGGCGATCCCGGCTGTCCACGCTGCGCGCGATCCAGCCGCGCGCTTCCAGCCGGTCGGTCAGTTCGCTGATGGCCGACAGGGCGCGATCAAAATGCCGGGCGGCCTCGCCCATCGTCAGGGGACCGCTGGCCCAAAGGTGCTGCATCACCGCCAGCGATTCGGGTGATGGGCGCGGATCGTTCTTGTCCCAGCGGGCGTGCAGACGCTCGTAGACGGCCGGATACAGCCGTGCAATGTCATCGACCAGGGAGGAGACGTTCGCCATGCGCGCCATTGTAGGAAGGGCAGATGCTTCGGCAATCCCGAAGCATTCCAGCGCGGGGCGGTCGGGACGGGCGGTGTCACCGCCGCGTCCACAAAGCTACATATCGAATTTCTTCAGATCGAAGCCGGCGTGCTTGTAGGTCTTCCAGCGCTCGCGCGAGCCCAGGCGCTGGTTTTCTTCGGCGGGCACGACCTCGAGCACGCGCTCGAACAGACCGGGCGCGCAGTCATCGCGCAGGTTGATCACCAGGGGGCGGTCGGGCGTGGTGGATTCGGGCGCCACGATCAGGACGGGCGTGATGGCGTCGTCCTCGTCGCCGGCGATCTGGTGCGGGATGAAGGCGTCCTCGTCGAATTCCCACAGCTTGCCGTCGATTTCCTCGGCCTGTTCCAGCGAGCGGGCGAGGATCAGCGTGGGCTGGCCGCTGGCGTACGCCCGCTTGGCCAGCTCGCAGACCAACAGCAGCGGATCTTCACGGAAGCGGGGTTTGTCGATCAGGTAGAAGTCGGCGCGGGGCATGCACGGAACCTTGCTGGGTCAATCCCCGCGCGGAGCGGGCCGTAAGTGCGGAATGCGACGCGCCTGGCCAACGCGACCAGGCGCGGGGTGGCGGTCAGGCGCAGCGATCCATCAAATACTGCACCAGCAGCGGCACCGGGCGTCCGGTGGCCATGCCCTTGCGTCCCTCGTCCCAGGCAGTGCCCGCGACGTCCAGGTGCGCCCAGCGGACGCCCTCGGTGAAGCGCGACAGGAAGCAGGCGGCTGTGATGGCGCCGGCGTTCTTGCCGCCGATGTTCGCCATGTCGGCAAAGCCCGACTCGAGCTGGCTCTGGTAGTCGTCCCACAGCGGCAGGCGCCAGGCGCGGTCGAGCGCCGCGTTGCCGGCATCCAGGAGCTGCTGGGCCAGTTCGTCGTCCTTGCTCATGAGGCCGGACGGATGCTTGCCCAGGGCCACCACGCAGGCGCCCGTCAGCGTGGCCGCGTCGATCAGCGCCTGCGGCTGGAAACGCTGGGCGTAGGTCAGGGCGTCGCACAGGATCAGCCGGCCCTCGGCGTCGGTGTTGAGTACTTCGATGGTCAGGCCGGACATGCTGGTGAGCACGTCGCCCGGACGGTAGGAGTTGCCGTCCGGCATGTTCTCCACGGCGGCCACGATGCAAACCAGGTTCAGCGGCAGCTGCAGCTTCACCGCCGCGACGAAGGCGCCCAGGACGCCGGCGGCACCGCCCATGTCGAACTTCATCTCTTCCATGCCCGCGCCGGGCTTGAGCGAGATGCCGCCGCTGTCAAAGGTGATGCCCTTGCCGACGAACACGAACGGCCGGGCGTCGCCGCCGCCGTTCCAGCGCAACACGATCAGCTTGGGCGGATTGGCCGAGCCCTGGGCGACACCCAGCAGGGAACCCATGCCGAGCTCGCGCATCTGGTCGCGCTCGAGCACTTCGCAACTCACGCCGGTGTGCTGCTCGGCGATCTTGCGGGCTTCGTCCGCGATGTAGGCCGGGTTGCAGATGTTGGGCGGCAGGTTGCCCAGCTCACGCGCACAGCGCACGCCGGCGGCCACGGCCGTGGCGACGTCAACCGCCTTCTGTTGCTCGCCGGGAGCGGCGAAGGCAATGGCGTTGAATCCTTCCGGTGCGGGCTTTTCCTTGGCCTTGAAGGTGGCGGTGTAGCGGTACGCGGCGTAATCGGTGGCCAGTGCGGCGGTGCGAACGCGCCATGCCGCATCGCGGCCGGGGACGTCGACCTCGGTCAGATACGAGGCCGCGCCGGTGACCGGCAGGGACTTGACCGCCTTGGCCGCGTCGCTGGCAACGCGCTGGAAACGCAGCGCGTCGAATTTCTTCTGTTCGCCCAGGCCCATCACCAGGACGCGGGCGGCGGCGACGCCGGGCAGGCCGAACAGCACGTTCGAGGTACCCAGGCGGCCGCTGATGTCGCCCGAATCGATCAGCCGGCGCAGCACGCCGCCGCTGGCGTCATCAATCCGCGCGGCCGCACCGGTGAGCATCTTTTCCTCGTAAACGCCCACCACGACGACGGCGGTCGCGGCGGTTTCAGGGGTGGAGCCGACAAGCGAGAACTGAATCGTCATGAACTGGCACCGGACGGGTAGGGGCCCGGCGGAGCGCGCTATGCCGCACCGCGCAACGAGGCCGGTTAAACTCAGGGGAATGACTTGTGCCGTAACAGGCGCAAGGGCTCGGAATTATCGCATAGACCCAGGCGCATGCTCAGAATCCTCGATCGTTACCTGTTGCGCGAGTTGGCCTTTGGCATCGTCGCCACCGCCGCCGTGCTGCTGGTTGTCACCCTGGGCGGAACGATGGCCAGCATCCTGGACCGGGTCGCCCGCGGGCGGCTGCCGGCCAACCTGGTGTTCGAGCTGCTGGGCCTGCGCACCGTCGATGCGCTGACTATCCTTTTGCCCGTGTCGATCTTCCTGGGCGTGCTGCTGGCCTACGGGCGGTTGTGGCGCGACAACGAAATGGCCGTGCTGCAGAGTTCGGGTCTGCCAATCACGGGCCTGTTGCGGCCGCTGGCCATCTTTGTCGTCCCGGCCAGCCTGCTGCTCGGAATGGTGTCCTTCTGGCTCGCGCCGGCCGCGATGCGCCTGTCGCACGACCTGGTCGACGAGGCCAACCGCTCGATGGTGGTGGCCGGCCTCGAACCCGGGCGGTTCATGGAGCTGCCCGGGCGCTCGGGCACGATCTACGTGGCATCAATGAACGACGACGGCACGCGTTTCGAACGCATGTTCGTCGAAAGCGAGCGGCCCGACGGGGAAGACATCCGCCTGGACGTCATCACCGCCGAAGCCGGCGAGCTGCGCCACGACGGTGACGGCCAGAGTCGTTTCCTGTCCCTGGCCAACGGCTTCCGGGTCGAGGGGCGCATCGGCTACGACGACTTCCGCCTGCTGCGCTTCAAGCAGAACGACATTGCCCTGGGTGAGAACGCCACCGATTCCACGCCCGAATCGCTCAAGCGCTCCGCCCCGATAGCCGACCTCCTCGCGAGCAAGGAGCAGGCCCAGAAAGCTGAACTGCACTGGCGCCTGGCCGCGCCGCTCTCGGCGCTGATCCTGGCGGTGCTGGCGCTGCCCCTGTCGCGCTCCGGGCCGCGCGTGTCGCATTTCGGCAAGCTGCTGCTCGCCATTCCCTGTTACCTGATCTACGCCAATCTGCTGGAGTTTGGCCGTGTCGCGATCACGCAGGGCAAGGTGGCCCCGGCCATCGGCCTGTGGTGGGTTCACCTGCCCATGGCCCTGCTGACGTTCTGGCTGCTCCGCCGCAGCGACCTGCTGCCCGCGCCGAAGGCGTCGCACTGATGCTGCGTTTGCGACAGGTGGATAAATTGGTCGCGCTGTCGGTGCTGGGCGCGGTCACGATGACCTGGATCCTGCTGACCGGGCTGGATGCATTCAGGGCGTTCAGCGTGGCCGCCGCCGGTATCGGCAAGGGCGATACGGGTCTGGGCGTGGTGCTGGTGCAGGTGCTGCTGACGATTCCGCGGCGCTCCTACGAAGCCTTTGCCAACGCCGCGCTGATCGGATCCCTGCTTGGTCTGGGAACCCTCGCCGCGTCGGGCGAGCTCACCGCCTTGCGCGCGGCCGGCATGTCCAAGTTGCGGATCTGCCTTTCGGCGGGGCTTTCCCTGTCGGTGTACACGCTCGGCGTGGCCGCCATCGGTGAAACCCTCGGGCCGGCCGGCGAGCAGTGGGCACGTGCCTACGCCATGCAGGCGCAGTCGCAGGACATCAAGCTCGCCAAGGATTGGGGCCTGTGGGCGCGCGACGGCGACACCGTGATCAACGCCAAGCAGGGCAGCATGACCGAAACCGCGACCGGCCGGGTGGTGGACCTGGCCGACGTGCGCGTGTTCGATTTCAAGGAAAAGGGCCAGCTGCGTTCCATCGCCATTGCCAAGCGCGCGCGTCACCAGGCCGGTCGCTGGGAAATGATGGACGTGCGCCGCACCGAATTCACCGACGAGGGTGCCAAGAGCACGACCGAGGCCACGGCGCAGTGGGTTTCCGGCCTGGACCCGCGCCAGCTGGCGCTGTCGATCGTGCGCCCGGAGTACCTGTCGGTCAGCGACCTGCGCCGGATCATCAAGTACCGCAAGCGCAACAACCAGGATCTGCAGGCGTTCCAGGCGGCGTACTGGACGCGCCTGTTCTGGCCCGTCAACGTGATGATCCTGGTGATCTGCGTACTGCCGTTTGCCTTCGGCACGCTGCGTAGCGGCGGGTTGGGCAAGCGCATCTTCCTGGGTATCGTCGCCGCCGTGACCTGGTACTTCCTGCGCTCGGGCGTCGTCAGCCTGGGCGCCGTGTACGGCATGAACCTGGCGCTGGCCAACCTGCTGCCGGGCCTGATCGTCCTGGCGGCGGCGTGGTACTACTTCCGCCGCGCACCGTAGGGGTTTCAGCCATTCTTGGGCAGGCGCACGACGCGTGTGCCTGCCGCGATGTCGTGCCAGGCACGGCGGTCACGGTCCACCAGGCACCACAGGAATCCCAGGCCGACGGCGGCCGTGGAAACCAGGCTTACGGCAAAGCGCAGCAGGCAGGTGCTCCAGTCCAATGGCCCGCCGTCCGCCCGCGTGACGCGAAGACGCCAGGCGCGCATGCCGATCGTCTGCCCGCCGCGTCGCCACGAAACCGCGTAATAGGCGACGATCACCGCCAGCAACGCCAGCCGGAACAGCAGGGCGTGGGGATCGAGGGTCCCTCCCGTGACGGCCTGCGCAATGGCGCCGGTGGCGAACAGGATGGCCAGCAGCGGCAGAAGGTCGTACACGGCGGCCGCGGCGCGCCAGCCCAGATGGGCGGAGGGAAACGGAGCTTGGTTCATCGCAACGGCATACCGGTGATAGCGGCGCGCAGCCTCGCCGTTTACGCTGTCGGCTGCAAGTCCCTGATCGCCGCCCCATGACTGCCTTGGAAAGTGCCCAGATCAGCGCCGGCGATCGCCGCGCCATCGATCTGTTCCTCGAACGCGCCTGGTCCGAATTCGGCCTGGCGGACAACACGCTTGCCAGCTACCGCAGTGACCTGGAAGGGTTTGCCCGCTGGCTGGCTGCGCAGGCGGAGACGCTGGCGTCAGCGTCCCGCGCATCGCTCTACCGGTATCTGGCGGCGCGCAGCGAAGCGAAGTACTCCGCGCGCTCCAACGCGCGGCTGTTGTCGAGCCTGCGCCGCTACTACCAGCTGATGCAGCGGATCGGCCAGGTCAGCGACGATCCGACCCTGCTGCTCGATGCCCCGAAGTTGCCGCGTCCGCTGCCCAAGGCCCTGTCTGAATCCGAGGTGGAAGCACTGATCCGTGCGCCGGATACGACCGTGCCGCTGGGTCTGCGCGACCGCGCGATGCTGGAACTGCTCTATGCCACGGGGCTGCGTGTGAGCGAGCTGGTGGGCCTGCGCGCCGATCAGGTCAACCTGCGCCAGGGCGTTCTTCGGGTCAGCGGCAAGGGCGGCAAGGACCGTCTCGTCCCTATCGGCGAGGAAGCCCAGCACTGGATTGAACGCTACATCGCCGACGCGCGCCCCATCCTGGCCCGCGGCCGCGTCCACGAAGCCATCTTCCTCACCCGCCTGGGCGAGGCGATGACCCGCCAGATGTTCTGGACAGTCGTGAAGAAGCTGGCCGTCACCGCCGGCATCGATTCGCGCCGCATCTCGCCGCATGTCCTGCGGCATTCCTTTGCCACGCACCTGCTCAACCATGGCGCCGACTTGCGCGCACTCCAGCTCCTGCTCGGCCACAGTTCGCTCTCGACCACCCAGATCTACACCCACGTGGCGCGCGAAGGCCTCAAACGCCTCCACGCCCAGCACCATCCGCGCGGCTGACGCCCACCCCGTTTGCCCAGACCGAGCGCGCGCCCTACAATCGCCGCCGCGCCGGCATAGCTCAGTTGGTAGAGCAACTGATTTGTAATCAGTAGGTCGGGGGTTCGACTCCCTCTGCCGGCACCATTGGAATCAATGGTTTACGCGCAAGCCCAGTAGCCACGATCGCTGCGCGCGCAATATTCCACGCACTATTGCGAACTACTTTCCCACGATTTCCGTCAACGTGTGGTCCGCCGCCCAATGGGCCTGGAGTTGGCGCACGGCTTGTTCGGATACGCCTTCTGCAACCGGTACGCATGACCGGCTGACCAGGGCGCAGATCACTTTGCCTGCTGCGTCGCCATGACTGGTGGCTTGTAACAACAGCTCGATGAGTTCCGGCGACCACATCATCGAGGCCGGAATGTCCTGGCCGCCGGACCCTTCGACAACCAGATAGCTACGTGCCCGCGGCGCGATATGGAAGGCGTACCAGCGGTCGCCGACGGTGATGTTCTCCAGCCGTATGACGCCTAAGCCGCCAACGACCGAATACCGCCCGCTTTGCCAGAGCCTGTCGCCGGCCCTGCCTGCATCCTCTTGCGGGCTTTGTTCGAATATGAAGATCCCGACCAGTTCCCGGGTGCTTTCGTTCCGGTAGATGCCGTGCACGGCGTAGCCATGTCGTGGTCCACCCGCTTCCGCCTCACCGCCGACGAATTGCATGCGCATTGGCGCCTCCGAAGTCACCGCGCCGAAGGGTCTACAACTGGAACACTCAAATCGTACACATCCAGCATTCACGCGGCCCGATGGTCGCTGGCTTCCCGCTTTGCCAGGTGTGCGAGGCCAGTGCATCGTGGCGGCTGTCATCGTCGCCCACGTGACGGCGATCTCAGGCGCCGAAAATGCCTCCTGGTCGAGGCATGCTCAATAGCACGGTCAGCGGGTTTGTAGGCGATTTGACCAACCCATGCTTCCGTAGAAAGCCTTTGCATTCTCATCCATTGCGTGGCAGAGCAGCGCCCGGATACCCATGACCTCCTACCCGTTTGATCACCCCGCCTCCTGCCGATAGCATCGATCAGATCAGCGCAGCCTTATCGCCGGGAGGCGACGAGTCGGGCTCAGCGTTTCCCCTTGAATTGATGGCCGCGCGGCGTCCTAAGCCGTGCAACGCCCCTGCGCTGATCAAATTCCCCCCTGGTCCGGCGATGCTTGCCGCTTTCGTCACCTCTTTGCGTTAGCTGTCGGCGTGCCATTGATCGAGGGGTTCGTCGTGCGGACTTGCGCAGCAGTGCGTTGGATGGTGTGGGGGTTGGCGGGGCTTGCGACGGGGGCGCCTGCGGCGGAATCGGCGCTGGACGGTGGTTTCAATACCGGCGGTTTCCGGCCGGGCTGGCGGGTGGATTTTTTCAATGGCAACGGATCGAACAACGACCAGGTGGCGGCGATCCGGCGCACACCCGACGGCTCGTTGATTGCCGCCGGACCGCTGGCGTTTTCCGGCGGTACGGGCATCCGCATCGGACTGGTGAAATACCGGCCGGACGGCACGCTCGACCCCAACTTCGGCTCGGGCGGGAAGGTGGTCAAAGACGCGTTCCTTTCCAGCGTGACGGACATGGTGCTGGACTCCCAGGGGCGTATCGTCGTTGTCGGTGCGACCCCCACGGGAACCGGCGGCAACCTGGATTTCGGCATCGTGCGCTTCCTGCCCAACGGCCAGGACGACCCGAGCTTTGCCGGTGACGGCGGTACGGCGATCGGCTTCAACTACGGCGGCACGATGGACGATCGGCCAACGTCCGTCGTCGTCGACGATCAGAACCGGCCGATCGTTTTCGGCACCATCATGGATGGATTGGGCAAACGCGTTTCGGGTGCAGCGCGATTCACGACGACAGGCGAACCAGACACGACGTTCGGCAACATGGGCGTCACCCCGACCGGGCGCAGCCTGCTCCGCATCGGCAACGGCACGTACGAGGAACAGGCCGCGCGCATAGTCCGGATGCCGAATGGTTCGCTGGTCGTTTCGGCAACCGTCGGCACATCTGCCACTGGCACGGCGTTCGGGCTCAGTCTCGTCTCGCCGGAGGGACGCCAGACCTCGTCGCCGCAGAATAGTGTGATCTTTTCCCCGCGGAACTATCCGGCCACGAGCGTCACGTCGCTGGCGATCCACAACAATCGCAGCGTGATTGTCGCCGGAAACAGTCCGCAGACGTCGGACGGCCTGGCCCTGCTGTGCCGCTTCACGATCGGTGGGCAGTTCGACACGGATCTGTTTTTCGATGTGTCGTTTGGCCCCAACTGCCACGAGCCTTTCAATGTCACGTCGGTTCAGGACCTCGCGGTGCGCAGCAACCGCGGCGTCGTCTATGTCGGCTATTCGAGCGGTGGTGGAATCATTGACTCGGCGGCGTCGGTGTTTCGTCTGACTCCCTCGGGAACCGCCGACGAAGCATTCGAATCCAATGGCGGACGGGTCTATCTGGCTCCGTGCATGGAGGCAAACCAGAGTGCCTACGCCACGCGCTTCCTCAGGATTACGCTGGCCGGCGACCAGCCCGTAGCTGCCGGCTATTCCTCCCGGAGTTGCTCATCGGACATCGACCGGGAATTTGCCGTCATGCGCCTGCAGAAGACGGACCTGATTTTCGCCAATGACTTCCAGTGACAGTGGCCGCCGGCGCGTGGTGCGGCGCCGGCGGCCGTTCTGCGGTAGTGTCCGCGGATGGGAACCATCCTGGTCGGTACGGCGAGCTGGACGGACAAGACCCTGATCGCCTGCGGCAAGTTTTATCCGCGCGGCTGCAGCTCCGCGGAAGGACGACTGCGCTACTACGCGGATCATTTTCCGATCGTCGAGGTCGATTCGTCGTACTACGCGTTGCCCAGCGTGGCTAACGCAGGTCTGTGGATCGCGCGTACGCCCGACGACTTCCGGTTCAACATCAAGGCATTCCGGCTGTTCACGGGGCACCAGACACCTGCGGCGGCATTGCCCCGCGATATCCAGTCGGCGCTCGCCTCCCATTTTGCCGCCAGCGCGGTGCTGTACTACCGCGATACCCCGAGGGAAATCCGCGATGAACTCTGGCGCCGCTACGAGCAGGCGATCGCGGTGCTACACAACGGAAAGCGGCTGGGCGCGGTATTGTTCCAGTTCGCGCCGTGGGTGAAGGCGTCGCGGTCGGCCTGCGACCATATCCTGGAGTGCCGCGAGCGGTTGGCCCGCTACATGCTGGCCGTCGAGTTCCGCCACCGTTCCTGGTTCGATGCCGGCCGCCGCGAAGCCACGCTGGCGTTCGAGCGTGAGCACCGGCTGGTGAATGTGACGGTCGACGAGCCGCAGGGGCCGTCCAACAGCATTCCCGCCGTCTGGGATACCACCCATCCGCAGCTGGCGATACTGCGCCTGCACGGACGCAACCTGGCCACCTGGAATCTGCGCGAGGCCACGGTGGCGTCGGACCGCTTCAATTACGACTACAGCGAACAGGAGCTCGAAGCGTTCCTGCCTTCGCTGAATGATCTGGCGGCGCAGGTGTTCCAGGTCCATGTGATCTTCAACAACAACTACGAGGACCAGGGCCAGCGCAACGCGGGCACGCTGATGCGGCTGGTCGGCGGTGTGCATCGCAAGATTCGAGTGGATGACGATGCGCGGGATGCGCCGTCATAGCGTCGTCAGCAAGGCGCCAGCGACGACGCGGCGGAGCCGATCATCTCCAGGATCCGGTTCAGGACGCGTACCGTAATACGCGCCCGGTTCAGGATGATGTCGCACAGGCCGGCGAAGGCAAGGCCCAGATAGGCGAAGTAGCCAAGGCCTACGTAGTCGCTGAAGACGATCGTGTGCAACCAATCCTGGGCGAAAAGGTACCAGTAGGCCGTGATCGTGGCGGCCAGCGTCAGCATCAGCGCAACGGGCAGGAGCTGCACGTCGGCCTTGCGTCGTATCACCACGGCCAGTCCCAGGCAAAGCAGCACGAGGCCGTTGGCAGTGCAGAATAGGCGGAACTCGCGTAGCAGGCTGGCAACGGTCTGCTGGTATTTCGCCTCGACGAACTGCGTCACGCGTTCCTTGATCGCGCCGGCCGATTCCAGAACACCGTTCCCCCAGGACTCCACGGCGACGACGATGCGCGTGCGGCAGGGACAGGCCGGGTCCTGCATGCGCGTGACGATATCGGACACCGTGCGGGTGACGGCGTCGCGTACCGCGGTACTTTCGACACCGGCAGCGGCGCCGATTCGCTGGCCCCAGGCCATCACCGCGTTGACGGCTTTGTTCTGGCCGGCATTGTCGATGGCCGCCTGCGTGCGCGCCACCAGCTCGCGTTCGATCAGGCCCCGGGCGGCCGACTCGATGCGTAGCGGTGCCGCGTAGGACACCAGCAGTGCCGCCAGGAACAGCAGGGCGCCGCCGAATCCGAGGATCAGCAGGCCGGTGCGAAGGATGCGCATCGAAACGTTCACTCCGTTGACGCCGCCACAGATGGCGGCGCGGGCTGCAGGGTTTAACGGGAATCCGACGGAAAACCAAGAATTCTGCAACCGGCCGGGTGCCGCTGTCGTGCACCCTGCAAGCCACCGGAAATGCGAATCCCGAAGAATCAGCCAGTTGCGTCCGGAACCCGGGTGGCACAGATTTTCCAGAGGGTCCTGTGTGGATCACGGTGTTCCGGCGTCATCCATTCGCTGCAGCTGATATCCGTCCGGATCTCGCGGCCGTCCACCCAATGCACGGCCCGCCACATGGAGGTTGATATGGCCCTTTCGACCATTCTGCTGATTGTCTTCATTGCGTTGTTGCTCAGCGCAATCCCGGTGTGGCCGTACTCGCGCAGCTGGGGCTATGCACCGAGCGGTGGCCTTGGCCTGGTCGTCATCGTGCTGGTTGTCCTGTTGCTGATGGGCCGTATCTAGCGGCCGTCATCGGCGATCGGCAGTGACTGCCGCGTGCCGGCGGGGTCGGCTTTGCCGGCACGACCGGCGCTTCGCCAGTCACTGCCGCCTGCGCGGCTCGCCGGCGAAGCGGTGCGAGGGTTCCGCCGTCGCACCGCTGTGGCACATCGCACGGTGTACAGAAAAACGGGGGGTTGCCACAGGAATCGGCGCGCGGCCAGCGAATTCGGGCACGGTGGGGGCTGCGGCATGCCACAATTCCACTGCGGCCTGCGGGTCGCGGTTTTTTCATTCTGAGTAAAAGAGCCATGAACCATCACAAGAAGACGGCTATTGCCCTGGCATTTGCCGCGCTCGGTGCTGCTGCGCCGGCGCTTGCCGACACCCATCCCGCGCTCGACCGCGTCTACGTGCAACTGGGCGCCTACCTTGCCGACAGTAACGCGGAGGCGCGTCTGAACGGCTCCAACGGCATCCTGGGAACGGATGTCAGCTTCGAGGACGACTTCGGCCTCACTGACGACCGCGTCGTGGGTCGCGCACGCGTCGGATTCCTGATCGGCGACAGCCAGGGGATCGAAATCGACGGATATCGTTTCCATCGCAGCGCCACGCGCAGCCTGGATCGGACGATCAACTACGACGGCAGCGTGTTCGACGTGGACGCGCAGGTGCACGGCAGCCTGAACCTTGACCTTGCCAGCGTGGCCTGGCGCTGGTGGTTGCCGGCGGGCGACCGTGACGTCTTCGGCCTGGGCCTGGGCGCCGCCTACTACCGCGCCGAGGGCACTGTCGCCGGCGAGGCGACGGTCAACAACACGCACCAGCAGGTCAAGGCGGGCGATTCGGTCGACGCCTGGGCACCGCTGGTGGAACTGGGCTGGCGCCACGCGTTTTCCGACTCGCTGCGCATGTACGCCGATATCGCGGGCGTGAAGAAGACCAACGGTTCGATTTCCGGGCACATCTATAATTTTGCCCTGGGCGCCGAATACTACCCGTGGGAGAACATCGGGTTCGGTCTCGAATACGGCGCGCAGCGCATCCACGTGGTGGCCGACAAGAGCCGTTTCGACGGCGTGCTGAATATCGATCTCTCCGGTCCGTCCGCCTTCGTCAAGGCGCGCTTCTGACCGATGCGGGCCGGCGCCTGCGCCGGTCCGTGCCACATGGCGGCTTCAGGACGTGTTCGTGGACGCCGCCGTGTCGGCCGGACGTTCTGAACCGTCGCAGTGCTTGCCAAGGTCCGGTGTTTCGCGCAGGGCCTTTGGCGGTTCGGTGAAGTGCAGCCGGGCGCGCATGGCGGGGCTGATCCAGGTCGTGCCGTCCTCGGTAACCAGCACCACGCACGCCACGCCCAGCACCTTGGCCAGGCGGGGAATGGCCTCGACGCCACCGACCATGACGCTGGTGGTGGTGATATCCGCCGTTACCGCGCTCGGGTGAATCACGCTGACGGCGATTGCACCGTGTGCCGGTTCGCCGGTGCGCGGATCCAGCACATGGCCCCAGCGCTGCCCGTCCACGGCGCGCCACTTCGCATAGCTGCCCGACGAGAACAAGGCTTCGTGGCCGCGCAGCTCGGCGCCGGCGAATACCGTGTCGGTGCTGGCGCGGATGCCGACACGCCATGGGCGGCCATCGGCATCGCCAAGGGCCAGCACATCCCCGCCCACATTGATCAATGCGTTGCGGATCCCGTGACGTGCCAGGATCGCCGCGATCTGGTCCGCGGCATAGCCCTCGGCCAGGGCATTGAGGTCGAGCGACAGCAGGGGGTTGGACGACTTCACGTTGCCATCGGCGCTGATCTGCAGTTCGTCCATGCGCGGCGGCTGCGTCCACAAGGCATTGAGCTGTTCGCGGGTGGGTGCGGGAGACAGGATCGGGAAGTTGCTGGTATGAAATCCCCACAGGGCGATCAGGCGGCCGATCGCCGGATTGAACAGGCCTTCGCTCAGCACATATCCGCGCTGGGCCTCACGGATCAGGCCGGCCAGCGACTCGCTGACGCGGACCGTGCGCCCCGCGGCGAGCCCCGCGTTCAGGCGGGTCAGCTCGCTGGGATCCCAGGCGTGCCAGTCGTCGTGGTCTTTGCGCAGGCGCTGGCCGATTTCGCCGAATGCGTCAGCCGCCGATTGCGCTGTCGCGCCGCGGACCTGTACCTGCGTGATGCCGCCAAAGACGACGAATGTCGCGCTCTGGACGGCGGGGCGCTTGTAAATCCATAGCGCGATAGTGCCCAGCACCGTGGCCGCGACGAGGGCGACCATCCATGGCATGCGTTTCAAGCGTCATTCCCATTGGGCACGGCCGCGTTCAAGCCAGCCGTGCAGAACAGCGAGGTCATCCGCGCCGATATCGATGAAGCGCATTCCCACCCAGTGCTGGCCGGGCACGTTGGCCGGCTCGGTCCATTGCTCGTGCATGCCCACTTCGAGCTGGTGCAGGTGTCCGCGCTCGTCGGGCAGGGAGAAGATGAACTGGTAGAGGGCGTCCTCGCGCGCGGGACGGTTGGCCACAAGCATCATGCCGTCGATCGACAGATTGCCGACACGCCCGACCACTTCGCCGGTAATGGCGTTGGTGACCTGGATGATTTCCTCGGCGCGTTTACGCGGAGCTCGCCGGTGTTCGACCATGATCACGATCCTCCATCACGTTGCAGCGGCGGAAGTCACGCCTTTTCCGGTGAATTGCTTGAGCGTGTCCATGATGGCGTGCCAGGCGCGGTCGATCAACGATTCGCGCTCGGTGGTCACCAGGCGCACCTGGCCGCGATGCATGTCGCGGGCGAGTTGCTCGAGCGTGCGCTCGTCGGTGCGTGCGCCGCGCTGGTTGACGAACAGGCAGCGCCCGGTAAGGGGCGAAAACCAGGACAGTTTCCGCCGCACCATCTCGCCCTGCTGGTTCGTGACGAACTCGAACCAGGTGCCGTAGGGCATGGTCTTGAGGCGCTCGAAAATCGTGGTTTCCTCAAGGTCGAGGGGGGCGAGATGTGCTGTTGACGCTGGCTGGCGCGCTGGCGCTCGGGTGCCGCGGGGTCTTCGCCCAGGCGCGCCTTGTTCTTGATCTTGATGGCCACTTCGGTGCGTGTTGCAGCGCTGTCGCCGGAATCGGCCGCGCTCTCATCCTCGATCGCGAGCACCTGCCGCACCATAGTCTGGGCTTCCTCGGTGTGGAAGCCAACCTGGCTCAACCCCTGCTCCAGTTCCGCGCGGACGCCGTCGGCGTGCGCGGCGGTGCCATCGATCAGGCGATCCGCGACATTGATGCGGCGCTGGTAGCTCTCCGAATCTTCGCCCTGGCGCAGGATGGTCAGGGCGAGCACGTCGGTCCAGGCCTGCTCGAGCAGGGTACGCACCAGACGGCTGACCTTGCGGTTGGCCAGGCGCTCGTTCACGGCGCCGATCGCCCGTTCGCGCGCCATGTCCAGGCGCTCGCGGCCCTTGGCGGCGTCGACATTGCGTCGTTCGGCCACTTCGGCCTTGCGCGCCAGCGTGCCCATGTGACGGCTCAGGTCCGTCAGCATCTCTTCGAACAGTTCCAGCTTGCCGTCGAACTCGCCGGTGACGCGATCGACCAGCAGCTGCATCTTCTCGACCAGCATCTTGTCGCTTTCGTTCTCGCTGTCGTCGAGCCAGTACTGGCCGGTTTCGGCGATGGTGTTGAGCAACTGGCGTGCAGGATGGTTGCGTCGTGTAAAGAACGACTTGTCGCGCAGTGCCACGCGCAGGATCGGTACCTGCAGCTTGGTCAGCAGCGATTGCGTGGCGCCGGTGGCCTTGACGTCCTTGTTGATGAAATCAAACAGCATGCCGACGAGATCAATGGTGTCGGCGTCCTCGGCGGCCAGCTGTGGCGGCTTGCCGTCCGGTGTGAGCTGACGCAGCTGGTTGAGCATGTCCTGGCGCACGTGCCCGACAGTGCGCGGCACCAGGCGTCCGCCCATCATCATGGGTGCTGCTGGACGCGACTGGAGCGATCCCAGCACGGCCTGGAGGTCTTCGGCGCTGGCCTGGTAGTCGGAGCTGCTGCCTGCGGGAGGAGCGGCGGCGCTGGTCGTGACGCGGCGGCCGGCCAGCAATTCGCGCAGGGTACTGAATACCTCGGTGTCGCGTGGCTCCTCGCGGGGCGATGCGGACGGCGTGCGCGGTGATGGATGCGGCAGCGGGCGCGCTTCGCGGGGTCGTGCCGCGTGGCTGCCGGGCGAATTGTAGGCGTCGGCCTCGCCCAGACCGAAGGAGCTGGCTTCACCGTCCTCCTGCTGGACGTACATCGCATGGCCCGGATGCGCGCGCAGGTCCGGGGTTGTCGGTCGATGACCAGCCAGGTCCGTGTGCGGCGAATAGTGATCATCGCCGCGGGCGTTCTCCGAGAGGGCATGGGTGCTGGGCAGGCGCGGCGTGATGATCGGCGAATTACGCAAAATGCCTTTTTCGATCAAGTAGTCATTTATAGCGTTATAGATAATGCCAATTTCTGGCATGACCGACTTGTCGAACTGCCGGTACATCAGGATGCGATGCTCCAGCGAAATCACCAGCGCGCCGCCGGCAAACTTGAGTGCGTCGCAGACGGCTTTGGGGCCAACGGGGAGCATGTCGGCTTCCAGCATTGGCGAACAGGCGAGCACGCCGAAACGATGGCCGAGTGCGAACAACGTCTGGCTGTGGCGGATTTCCGCCTTGGCCGCGATCTCGCGCAGCGAGATGTCTTCCTCCAGTTCGCGCGAATCGACCAGTGAGAGGTCCTGGAAACGCTTCGGTGCGTTGCTGGGTTCGCTCTTCTTCGGGGCATCCAGCTGGGCCAGCGTGGATTCCAGGTGCAGCATGAACCGCGGGGCGATGTCAGCGCGACCGCGCTTGACCTCGCGCAGCGTTTCGAACACCGAATGCTGTTCATCGCTGCTGCGGGCCTTCTCGGCCAGCTTGAAGAGCACCTGTTCGTACTCGGTCAGGGCCAGCACCAGGAGGCGCTCGAGCATGCCGCCGGCGAGTCCGAGGACGCCCTCGAGCGCGCTGCGGACGCGCACCGGCAGGTGAGAGCTGGCGCTGATGGTGGTCAGCTCGACCGTTGATGCCGGCTTGCGTACCGATGGATCCGTGAGACGCATGGCGTACTCCCCCCGCACCCTGGTGGCGTGGATTCTATTCCCGCCGCGGCGGCTGCCACCAGTCCGCGGTAACCCGTGGCGGCAGGCCGAGCGTGAACTGGCAGCCCGCTAGTCGCTGTCGTTGCGTGCGGTGACCGATTCGAGCTCGCCGTCCAGGTCGACCGACACGGTCAACGTGATCGGCTGGCAGCAGACGCCGCAGTCCTCGATGTAGGACTGGTCTCCGACGGTCATGTCGATCGTCGTGCCATAGGTGCCCCCGCAGTAGGGGCAATGGATGGTGACGGTCACCAGGGCGGTCGGCATGGTGGCTCCCCAGCCTGCTAGGGCAGGAACAGTCCGATCACATCGTTGAGGAAACGCTGGCCGGAGCTGGTGGGGCGCACCTGGCTGCCGTCGACGTCGAGCCAACCGCGGGCCGTTGCGGCGAACAGTGCCTGGTCGATGTCCTTGCGCGCGAGGCCGGACCGCTGCTCGAACAGGTCCAGGGGGAATCCCTGGTCCAGCCGCAGGGCGTTGAGCATGAACTCGAAGGCGATCTGGTCCGGAGCGACGGGCGTGTCTCCTCCGATCCGTCGCGCGGTCGCCGCATGCGCCAGGTACCCCCGGGGTGCCCGCACTTTCCATCGCCGCCGGATCTGACCGGTCTGCGGATGGCTGATCTTGCCGTGGGCGCCGGCACCGATGCCCAGGTAGTCGCCGAATTGCCAATAGTTGAGATTGTGAACGCTCTGCTGGTGCGCCCGCGCATAGGCCGAGGTTTCATAGTGCAGATAGCCGGCCTTGGCCAGCCGATCCTGACAGGCCTCCTGCATATCCCAGGCGAGCTCGTCATCCGGCAGCGGCGGCGGGTTGGCCGCAAAACGGGTGTTAGGTTCGAGCGTGAGCTGGTAGTGCGAGATGTGCGAGGGCGACAGCGCGACGGCCTGGTCGATATCCGTCAACGCACCGGCCAGGGTTTGTTCCGGCAGGGCGTACATCAGGTCGAGATTGATATTGGAAAAACCGTCGGCCTGTGCTTTCTCGACTGCACGCCGTGCTTCGCTGGCACCATGGATGCGACCCAGGCGAACCAGCTTGTCGTCGTCAAAACTCTGCACGCCGAAGCTCAGGCGATTGACGCCTGCGGCGCGGTAGTCGGCGAACACCCCGTGTTCCACGGTGCCGGGATTGGTCTCGAGCGTGATTTCGGCGTTGCTTACCAGCGGAATGCGCCGGCTCGCCTGTTCGAGGATCGCGCCGATCTGGTCGGGCGCGAAAAGGCTGGGCGTGCCGCCGCCGAAAAAGACACTGACAATCGGGCGGCCGGTCAGCGCGCCGGCGTAGTCGGCCAGGTCCTGGTCGAGGTCTGCCATGAGCGCATCGACGTATTCGCGCTGCGGAAGACCTTCGGGCGCGGTATGCGAATTGAAATCGCAATAGGGGCATTTGCGCACGCACCACGGGATATGGACGTACAGTGCCAGCGGCGGCGCGGTCATCATCATGGGGCTATTCTAGGCAGTGTGGCCGGCCACGGGGAGTCCGGTGTTTCCGGACACGGCGGACCGGCCGGGCGCGTCAGAGCGCGCCGTCTTCGAGTGCCTGGCGCAGGCGCCGCATGGCCTGGCCGCGATGACTGGCGTGGTTTTTCCCCACGGGATCAAGCTCGGCGGCACTGGCGTTGCGCACCGGGTCGAAAAACACCGGGTCGTAGCCAAAGCCGCCGCTGCCGCGGGGGGCGGTCAGCACGCGGCCGTGCCAACGCCCTTCGGCGATCACGGGTGCAGGGTCTTGCGCGTGGCGCAGCAGGGCGAGGGTGCAATGAAACCAGGCGCTGCGGCCGGCTTCGGCGACGCCGTCCAGTGCCGCCAGGAGCTTGGCGTTGTTGGCCGCATTGTCGCCATGCTGGCCGGCATAGCGGGCCGAATACAGGCCCGGCGCCCCGCCCAGGGCAGTGACGCACAGGCCCGAATCGTCGGCCAGGGCGGGCAGGCCGGACAGGCGTGCCGCGTGGCGCGCCTTGAGAATGGCGTTCTC
The DNA here is from genome assembly GCF_025398735.1 of Tahibacter amnicola. Classification (NCBI taxonomy): domain Bacteria; kingdom Pseudomonadati; phylum Pseudomonadota; class Gammaproteobacteria; order Lysobacterales; family Rhodanobacteraceae; genus Tahibacter; species Tahibacter amnicola. Next base: position 6,243,414 of record NZ_CP104694.1, on the reverse strand, counting down.
GACGAAGCTCAACCCGGTTTCCACCGCGTCGTCGATGCCAAGGGCGGATTGCGGGACCAGTTCGATCGACAAGTCCGCCAGCAGGCTGGCCATCTCGGCCAGCTTGCCCTCTGTTGCCGCTGGCCAGGACGATGCGCCGGTTCATCCGGTGACGTGGGCCAGGGCCTGGCGCTGCAGTTGCACCAGTTCCGCCACGCCCTTGCCGGCCAGGGCCAGCAGGGCATCCAGTTCGTCGCGACGGAAGGCATGGCCCTCGGCAGTGCCCTGCAACTCGATGAATCCGCCGCCATCGTTCATGACGACGTTCATGTCGGTATCGGCCGCCGCGTCCTCGGCGTAGTCCAGGTCCAGCACCGGCACGCCGCGGAACACGCCTACCGAGACGGCGGCTATCGCGCCGATGACCGGGTCTTTCTTGATCAGGCGCTGCTGTTTCAGGCGATTGACGGCGTCGACCATCGCCACGTACGCGCCGGTAATGGCCGCGGTGCGGGTGCCGCCGTCCGCCTGCAGCACGTCGCAGTCGAGGGTGATCGTGCGCTCGCCGAGTGCGGCGCGGTCGACGCAGGCGCGCAGGCTGCGGCCGATCAGCCGCTGGATTTCCATGGTGCGGCCGCCCTGACCGCCGCGCGCGGCTTCGCGCTGGGTGCGCTCCTTGGTGGCGCGCGGCAGCATGCCGTACTCGGCAGTGACCCAGCCTTCGCCCTTGCCGCGCAGGAACGGCGGGACTTTTTCTTCCACCGTGGCGTTGCACAGCACACGGGTATCGCCGAAGGCGACGAGGACCGAGCCCTCGGCGTGGCGGGTGTAATGGCGTTCCAGGAGAACGGGGCGCAGCTGATCAGGGGCGCGCCCGGAAGGGCGCTGAAAGGCGGTCATCGGCAGGGGAGCTTGGGGATTGGGGCGGCGGAGTTTACCATTGCGGCCCTTTTTCCCGTCCGGGACCGCCATGATCCGCAGCATGACCGCCTATGCCAGTGCCGAGAGCACGACGCCGCTCGGGCTGTTGTCCTGCGAGGTGCGATCGGTCAACCACCGGTACCTGGAACTCAGCCCGCGCCTGCCCGAGGAACTGCGCTCGATTGAGCCGCAGCTACGCGAACGGGTCGCGGCCCGCCTCACCCGCGGCAAGGTGGACGTCGGTCTGCGGCTGCGGTCGCAGGGTGCGGCGATCGGGCGGCTGGAGTTCAACGAGCCGCTCCTGGCCCAGCTCGAACAGGCCGCGCAGCGGCTGGGCGCACGCTTTCCGGCGATGTCCACCGATTTCGTGGGCCTTCTCGCCGTGGACGGCGTTCTGGTCAAGCCCGAGATCGACCAGGGCGAGATCCACACCGCCGCATTCGCCGTGCTGGACCGGGCGCTGGACGACCTGGTCGCCACCCGCCAGCGTGAGGGCGAGCGCCTGTGTGGTTTCATCACCGAACGCCTGGACGGCATTGCCGCCACGGTGGCGCAGGTGCGCCAGTGGCTGCCGGACATCCGCGCGGCGCTGCGGGCAAAGCTGGAAACACGCCTGGCCGACTTCCGCCAGACGGCGGATCCGGCGCGGCTGGAACAGGAACTGGTGCTGCAGCTGTCGCGTATCGACGTGGACGAGGAACTGGACCGGCTCACCGCGCACCTGGCCGAGACGCGACGTATCCTCAAGCTGGCCGACGCCAACGGCCGGCGTCTGGATTTCCTCATGCAGGAATTCAATCGCGAGGCGAACACGCTGGGTTCGAAATCGGTCGACCAGCGCACCACGCAGGCGGCGGTCGAGCTCAAGGTGCTGATCGAGCAGATGCGTGAACAAGTGCAGAATATCGAATAATGTCCGGCACCCTGTTCATCGTTGCGGCGCCGTCGGGCGCGGGGAAGACCAGCCTGGTCAAGGCGCTGATCGAGCGCGAGCGTGATATCGCTCTGTCGGTGTCCTATACGTCGCGACCGCCGCGCCCGGCCGAGGTGGACGGGGTGCACTATCACTTCGTCTCGCGCGGCGTGTTCGAGCTGATGATCGAACGCGGCGAGTTTTTCGAGCACGCCGTGGTGCACGGAGATCTCAAGGGCACGGCGCGCGCGCCGGTGATGCAGGCGCTGGCCGCCGGACGCGACGTCCTGCTGGAGATCGACTGGCAAGGCGCCCGGCAGGTGCGTGCCCAGGTGCAGGATTCGGTCAGCATTTTCATCCTGCCGCCGTCGCGCCAGGAACTGGAACGGCGCCTGCGTGCCCGCGCCTCCGACAGCGAGGCAGTGATCCGCCGCCGCCTGGACGATTCGCGCAACGACATGGCGCACGCCCACGAGTTCGACTACCTCGTCATCAACGACCGCTTCGAAGACGCCCTTGCAGAGATGCGTGCCGTGGTCGCGGCGCAGCGACTGAAGTCGGCAAACCAGCTAAAGCGGCACGCCGTGCTGATGGGCGATTTGCTTAAGGACGCCTGAATTCGCCGGCTTTCGCCGGGAACGCGCATGGCGTAAGGTACGCCGCGCCGTGCCCCGGCCGATGGCAGTACCTTGCCAGCTCGGTGCGGGTTCCGATTTCGAGCGGCGCCCCTCTGCCTGACCGGCGCGCCGGAAGGGAAACCACGTGCCTTCGCCATTTCGATGACTGAAACCGTCACTTCACCTGCGCAGGATCCGGCGCTGGTCCGCATTCGCGGACTGAAAACGCGGCTGGGCAACAAGACGATTTTCGACGGTGTCGACCTGGACATCCCGCGCGGCCGCATCACGGCCGTCATGGGCCCCAGCGGCACGGGCAAGACGACGCTGCTGCGCCACATCACCGGGCAGCTGCGGCCAGACACGGGCGAGATCCGCGTCGACGGCCAGAATGTGCTGACGCTCGATCGCGAGGGGCTGTTTGCCCTGCGCGAACGCATCGGCTATCTCTTCCAGAACTCCGCGCTGTTGACCGATTTCAGCGTCTTCGAGAACGTCGCGTTTCCGCTGCGTCAGCATGCGCGCCTTCCCGAAGAACTGATCCGCATGATCGTGCTCACCAAGCTGCAGGCGGTCGGCTTGCGTGGTGCGGCAGAGTTGATGCCGGCCGAGCTGTCCGGCGGCATGGCCCGACGCGTGGCGCTGGCGCGCGCAATCGTGCGCGACCCGATGCTCCTGATCTACGACGAACCCTTCGTCGGACTGGATCCGATCGCGCTCAACCAGGTGCTCAAGCTTATCCGTACGCTCAATCAGACGCTGGGCCTGACCAGCATCGTCGTGGCGCACGAACTGTCGGCCGTCAGCCGCATCGCCGATCACATCTACCTCATCGCCGCCGGCAAGATTGCCGCGCACGGCGACCCGGAGACCCTGCGCCGCGGCGACACGGACTGGACACGCCAGTTTTTCGGCGGCGAGGCCGATGGTCCGGTACCGTTCCACTATCCGGCGCGCGACTACGCCGCGGATCTGGGTTTCAAGCAGGGTTCGCCATGACGACACCGCGAAGCAATGGCGTGTTCGGTAGCGGATTGGCGGAAATCGGCGCGATCGGGCTGTTTCTGCTGTCGGTACTCTCAGCCGTTCCCCGCAGCCTGCGCTACCTGCGCGAAACGGTACGGCAGGTCTATTTCATTGGTGCGATGAGCCTGGTGATCATCGCCACCTGCGGCCTCTTCGTCGGCATGGTGCTGGGCCTGCAGCTCTACTATGTACTGAGCAAGTTCGGTGGTACCGCGGCCCTGGGCAGCGTCGTGTCATTGTCGCTGTATCGCGAGTTGGGCCCGGTGGTGACGGCCCTGCTGTTTGCCGGTCGGGCGGGCACGTCGATCACCGCCGAAATCGGCCTGATGCGTGCCACCGACCAGCTGTCGGCGATGGAGATGATGGCGGTCGATCCGCTGGCATATGTCGTCACGCCACGTTTCCTCGCGGGCATCCTGGCGATGCCGCTGCTGGCCTGCATCTTCAACCTGATGGGCATCCTTGGTGCGCATGTGGTTGGCGTGAGCTGGCTCGGACTGGATAACGGCACGTTCTGGTCCAACATGACCGACAGCGTCGACGTGTGGACTGACGTGATCAACGGCGTGTGGAAGAGCCTGGTCTTCGGCGGCGTGGTGACATTGCTGGCCGCGTTCCAGGGCTACACGACCGCGCCGACCAGCGAAGGCGTGGCCTACGCGACCACCCGCACCGTGGTGTATTCCGCGATCGCCACGCTCGCGATCGACTTCCTGATGACCGCATTCCTGATGTGAGGCGACGACCGTAGCGCCATGACCCAACGACGTTCCTTCGAAATCGGCACTGGCCTTTTCATCCTGCTGGGCTTTGCCGCGCTTGGCTACCTGGCGACCCAGACCACGAGCCTGGCCAATTATCGCCAGGGGCCGACCTACGCCCTGAAGGCGCGCTTCACCAATATCGGCCAGCTCAAGCTTCGCGCGCCCGTGAAGGTGGCTGGCGTGCGCATCGGCAGCGTGCAGACGATCGAGCTGGAGCCTGATCGCCTGGAAGCCCTGGTGACGCTGGCTATCGACAAGCGCTTCAGCCAGCTACCGGACGATTCGGCCGCCGCTGTGTTCACCAGTGGTTTATTGGGCGATCAGTACGTTGCCCTGCAGCCGGGCGGTTCGCCGGAGATGTTCAAGGACGGTGACGAAGTCGTGCTGACCCAGAGTTCCATGCAGCTGGAAGAGCTGATCGGCAAGTACCTGGTGGGTGGCAATTCGCCGGGCAAGAACGAAAAAGACGATGCCAAGGCATCCGGTACGAATTAAGGAGTGGATGATGATGCGTTCTCTCATTTTCGCTTTTGCTGCGTCGTTGTTTGCGGCCGTCGGCACTGTGCAGGCCGCGCCGGCCGAACCGAATGCTGTCGTGCAGGGTATTGCCGATGACCTCGGAAGCGCCCTGGAAGGCCGCAAGGACGAGCTGCGCAACGACCGCGACAAGCTCATCAAGCTGATCGACCAGATCGTGCTGCCGCATTTTGATATCGACTACGCCTCCATCCTGGTGCTCGGCCAGAACGCCAGGGCCGCCACGCCGCAGCAGCGCGCGCGCTTTGCCAAGGCGTTCTATGACTCGATCGCCCACCGCTACGCCGAGGGTCTGCTCAATTACACCCGTGGTCGCATCAACATCACGCCCTACAAGGGCGAGCTCAACGACAAGCGTTCGCTGGTGCGTACCGAAGTCATTCTCGATGACGGCAAGCGAGTCCCGGTCGACTACGTCTTCCACAAGACCAGGGAAGGCGAGTGGAAGGCCTACGACGTCGTGATCGAGGGGATTTCCTACGTCTCGAACTATCGCAACCAGGTCGCGGCCGAGATTCAGAAATCCGGTCTTGATGCTCTCATCGCGCGGTTGGAGACGCAGGGCTCCAAGGCGCTGGAAAGCCTGGAAAACACCAAGTCGTGAGCGCCCCGGTGACTTGCCAGGTCGGTGTCCGGGACGGCGTGCTCGCCGTCACCGGGGCACTGGTGTTCGCCACCGCGGCACGGGCGCTGGCAGAGGCGCGGGCACCGTTGGCGCGGGGAGAGGCCCGCTCCCTGGATCTGGCCAAGGTCACCGTTGCCGACAGTGCCGGCCTGGGAGTCGTCCTGTCGCTGGTGCGCCAGGCTCGCCGACAGGGGACCGAGCTGCCGATCCGGCACGCACCCGCCAGCCTTCTCGCGCTGGCGCAGCTGTGCGAAGTTGATGCCCTGCTCGGCCTGCAGGCCGGCGAGGACGCCTCCCCGGTGTGAACATGCCGGCGCTGGAGGTACTCTTTGCGCGGTGTGCCATCCGCGAGTGATTCCATGTCATTGGTCGCGCCCCTGATCCTCGGTGCCGACATGGCCTATCAGCAATGGCTGGCCGATCAGCAAGGCAGCGTCTGGCTGGCGGACGACGCCACGGTGCTGTACGTGGGTGCCGACCTCCAGGAGCGCAACACGACCTACGGGATCCAGGCGTCGCTGCCGCAATACCTCATGATTGGACAGGAGGGCGACAGGGCGTACCTGCTCGAAGCACGCGCCGGCGCGCCCGTGCACAGCGTCGATCTGGGCAGTCTCATGGTCGAGGACTTCCGCCTTGTCTCGCCGGATTTCGCCACCTGGCAGCAGGGTGGTTTTGCACTGCCGCCCGAAAAAGCGGCCAGCCCGCTGCCGATGCGCGCGCCCATCTACGTCGATGGGGTTCCGGCCGGGGACGTGGCGGCACTCGGGCGGATCCGGAAGCTGCTCAATGCCCAATGGCCGATGGGCCAGCTTCGCGCCATGCTGGCCGCGCAGCCAATTCTGGCGGAGGCCTCGGGTTTTCCGTTCAGGATCCGGGGCGCGCTGGCATCGGAACCGGCGCTCGCGTCCTATCTGTTCTACGGCAAAGGCGGCAAGCTGAAGCGGATCCGTCCGTAATTGCCGGACGGCGAATCCGACGGTAATCAGCCGCCCGTGCGGGGCGTCGCGGCGTCGTCGGATGTCGTGGTGTCAACCGAGCTGGTCGACTCGTGCGTGGCCGACTGTCCGCCGCCGTTCTGCTGGAACTGCCGCTGTTCCTCGAGTAGTTCCTCGGGATCGAAATCCCCGTCCACGCCCTGCAGCTGCTCGATCACGTCGACCGGCGGATTGCCGTCGTAGATCTGGTAGATGCGCTGCTGGCGATAGGCATCGCGGAAGAACACATAGGGGTCGTAGACGCCTTCCAGCAGGCTTTCGGCATCGATGCCGCGCGAACGCAGCGATACCAGGAACAGCCAGGTCGGCATGTATTCGGCGTGGTAGCGCAGGCCCGACTGGTGGCGCGCATACATGGCCAGCGGATCGGCCAGGCGGTCGACCGGGAAGCGGAAAACGTCGCGGGCCGTGGTGGAGCCGAGAAGCGGTACCACCAGGTACGGACCATCCGGCACGCCCCATTTGGCCAGCGTGGTGCCGAAATCCTGCTCCTGCAGCTTGATCCCCATCTGGCTGGCCGGATCGAAGAATCCGACCAGGCCGATCGTGGTGTTGATCAGGAACCGGCCCGTGCTGCGGACGAAGGCGCGAGGCTCGCCCTGCAGCAGGTTGTTGGCCATGGTGACCGGTGTGCGCACATTGGTGAAAAAATTGGTGACCACGCGCCGCATATTCGGGGTGGTGACCTTGCGGTAGCCCACGGCCACGCGCCGGATCACGGTGCGATCGGCGAAGTCGTTGAAAGCGTAGGCTTTCCGGTTCCATTTCTCCCACGGGTCGTCGGTTCGCGGCCTGGCGATCGTGCAACCGGCCAGGACCACCATGGCGGCAGCCAATGCCAGCGTTCGATACGACTTCCAGCGCGATTCGGGCGACATGCAGACAGCTTCCTGCGACGTGGGGCAGCGGGCGGACATGACGACCTCTCTAAGGAATTCAAGGTCATGCGGGCACGCGAACCGCGAAGGATACACCGGCCAACTGAACTTCGTATAAGCCAGTTTGCGCCATGGGAAATCCGGCGGCTACAATGGGCCCCATCCAAGCATCTGATTCTTTTTTGTTTTTGAGGTTCACATGGCCCGAGTTACCGTAGAAGACTGCCTTGAAGTGGTCGACAACCGCTTCGAGCTGGTGCTGATGGCTACCAAGCGCGCCCGCCAGCTGGCCAAGGGTTCCGACCCTCTGGTGCCGGCGGAAAACGACAAGCCCACCGTGCTCGCCCTGCGCGAGATCGCGGATGGCAAAGTCGACAATGCCCTGATCGAACAGGTCGAGAAGCTCGAACGCGAACGCGCCGAACGCGAAGCGTTGGAATGGGCTGCGGCTGAAGTTGACGACGATCTCAAGGGCGGCGGCGACGACCTCTAAGTGTCTCGACCGGGTACACGCGGCAGCGTGCCTGGTCACTCGGCGGAGCACCCAGTGGAGACGGCCCTGATTTCGCAGCAGGCGCCGACCGTAAGCGATCCTCCCGCCTACGTCCGCGCGCTGGAAGAAAAGCTGCTCGGCTACCTGACGCCTGCGCAGGTCGTGCTGGTGCGCCGTGCCTATGAAGTGGGCGCCCACGCCCACCGCGAACAGAAGCGCAAGAGCGGCGAGCCGTACATCACCCATCCGGTGGCTGTGGCCTCCATCATGGCCGAGCTGGGGCTGGACCACGAAACCATCATCGCGGCCATCCTGCACGACACCCTGGAAGACACCCCGCTCACCCGCGCCGAGCTGGCGGCGGAATTCGGCGAGGCCGTGGCCGAACTCGTCGACGGCGTCACCAAGCTCGACAAGCTGCACTTCAAGAGCCGCCAGGAAGCGGCTGCCGAGAGTTTCCGCAAGATGCTCCTGGCGATGGCGCGCGATCTGCGCGTCATCCTGATCAAGCTGGCGGACCGCCTGCACAACATGCGCACGCTGGGGGCGATGGAACCGTCGGCGCGTCGCCGCATTGCCCGCGAGACGCTGGAGATCTACGCCCCGATCGCCCAGCGCCTGGGCATGAATCGGTTCAAGGGCGAGCTGCAGGAACTGGGCTTCCGCGCGATGTATCCCGATCGCCATCGTGTGATCGAGACGCGGATCAAGAGCGCGCTGGGCAACCGGCGCGAGGCGATGGCCAAGATCGAGGCCGCCCTGCGCGCGCGCCTGGCGGCCGAGGGCATCATTGCGCGTGTGGTCAGTCGCATCAAGTCGCCTTTCAGTATTTATACAAAAATGCTGAATGAGCACAAATCATTCGTGCAGGTGATGGACGTCTACGGTTTTCGCGTAGTCACTGACAGCGTGATGCGCTGCTATCACGCGCTGGGTGCGGTACACGGCCTGTACAAGCCGCTGGATGCGCGTTTCCGCGATTTCATCGCCATTCCCAAGGCCAACGGCTACCAGTCCCTGCACACCGTCGTATTCGGCCCCTTTGGTGCGCCGATCGAGATCCAGATCCGCACCGAGGAGATGGACTCGGTCGCCGAGCGCGGCGTTGCGGCGCACTGGGCCTACAAGTCCGGCGAGGGCCACGGCAATGCCGCGCACTCGCGTGCGCGCGAGTGGGTGGAAGGTCTCGTCGACAGCAATGCGCGCACGGCCTCGTCGCTGGAATTCATCGAGAACGTCAAGGTCGATCTGTTCCCCGACGACGTCTACCTCTTCACGCCCAAGGGCCGCATCCTTGCCCTGCCGCGCAATGCCACCGCGCTGGACTTCGCCTACGCCGTGCACACGGATGTCGGTCACCATGCCGTGGCCGTGCGCGTGGATCGCAAGCTAACGCCGCTGCGCACCCGGCTGTCGAGCGGCCAGACGGTCGAGGTCATCACGGCGCCCTCGGCGCAACCGAATCCGCAGTGGCTGGAGTGGGTGGTGTCGGCGAAGGCACGTACCGCGATCCGGCATCACCTGAAGCGCCTGCAGCACGAGGACGCCGTGGAGCTGGGTCATCGCATGCTCGACCGTGCGCTCGACCAGGCCGGTATCGCCCTGGAAAGCGTACCGGTGGACCTGCTCGACCAGTACCTGTCGGACAACAAGTTCAAGCGCCTGGAAGAACTGCTCGCCGATATCGCCCTGGGCAATCGCGTGGCAGAGCAGGTGGCGGCGCAGCTGGTGCGCCTGAAGGGTGGCAAGGCACGCCTGCGCGTATCGCGCACGGCCGAGAGCATTCGCATCACCGGCGCCGAGCGGGGCGTGCTGACTTTCGCCAACTGCTGCCACCCGCTGCCGGGCGACGACATCATGGGATTCATGTCGGCCGGCAAGGGCGTGGTGGTGCACCGGCTCGAATGCCCGAACGTCACCGAGTTCCGCAAGTCGCCCGAGCGCTGCATTGCGATGGAATGGGACCGCGACGTCAGCGGCGACTACAAGGTCGAGCTGCGCGTGGACATCCAGAACAAGCCCGGCGTGCTGGCGTCCGTCGCCGCCGCGATCGCCGAGAGCAATTCCAATATCGAAAATGTGGAATACCAGGATCGCGGCGTGATGTCCGCCATCATCGTGTTCACCATCGAAGTGAAGAACCGCAAGCACCTGGCTGACGTCATGCGTCGGGTGCGCCGCCTGGGCGTGGTGCACGGCGTCTATCGCCACCCGGTCTGAGTGGCCAGGAACACGTTTCCGCCACACGTCGCGACGCCCGGCGCCGCGGCCTGCGTCGCGGAAGCCGGATGCTCCGCCGGAGCAGGTCGTCGACGGACCGTCGCGTCGAAGTTCGGGCGCAATACCAACCAGCAAGGAGCCACATGTCCCGCACCATCATCGTCACGGATCGCGCACCCCAGGCGATCGGACCGTATTCCCAGGCCGTCAAGGTCGACAAGACGATCTACGCTTCCGGCCAGATCCCCCTGGACCCGGCGACCGGCGAACTCGTCCCGGGCGATATCGCCACCCAGGCGCGACGCGTATTCGACAACCTCCAGGCGGTGGTGGATGCCGGCGGGGGCACGTTCTCGGACGTGGTACGCGTGACGATCTACCTGACGAACCTGGGCAACTTCGGTGACGTCAACGGCGTCATGATGGAGTACTTCAAGCCGCCGTACCCGGCACGTGCCACCGTTGGCGTAGCGTCGCTGCCGCGTGGCGCGCAGGTGGAAGTGGATCTGGTCGCTGTGCTGGACTGACCGCTGCAGGACGGAAGCCGCCCGCCGGCTTCCGTCCGCGGCTGTTCCTGTCGCAAGAACTTTTCGCCTGACTGTCTTTGAATCCGACGACGTCACTCATGGAAGATCCCGGCCTGGTCCCGGTGTCGGCGCTGCCAGGCGTCGGACCATCCCTGCGCGCGAGCCTGGCGAAGCTCGGGCTCAGCACCCTGCAGGACCTGTGGTTCCACCTTCCCCTGCGCTACGAGGACCGCACCCGGGTAGTGTCGATCGCCGACCTGCGGCCGGGTGACGCGGCGCAGGTCGAGGGCGTGGTCGATGCGGTCGAACGCAGTTTTCGCGGCCGGCCGCAACTGCGCGTGGCGCTGTCAGACGATTCGCAGCAGACGCTGGTGCTGCGCTTTTTCCACTTCCGTGGTGCCCAGGTCGATCAGCTTCAGCCCGGCACGCGGCTGCGCTGCTACGGCGAGATTCGCCGCGGCGCCAACAGTCTGGAGATCGTCCACCCGCAGTACCAGCGCCTGGTGTCGGACGAGCCGGGCGCCGTGGAAGAGAACCTGTCTCCCGTGTATCCGACGACCGAAGGCCTTGGATACAAGCGTCTGGCGGGATTGATCCAGAAGGCGCTGGAGCGTCTGCCGCGCGAGGAACAGCTGGAGCTGATCCCGTCCGCGCTGCGGCGTGATCTGCACCTGTTGTCGCTGCGCCAGGCCCTGCTGTATGTGCATCGCCCGCCGCCGGATGCCGAAGTCGGCCGGCTGGCGCTGGGCGCGCATCCGGCCCAGCAGCGGCTGGCCTTCGAAGAACTGCTCAGTCATCACCTGAGCCTCAAGCAACTGCGACGCGACGTGCGTCGCCACAGTGCGCCGTCGCTCAAGGGCGATGGTCGTCTGCGCCGGCGCTTCACGGCAGGGCTTCCGTACCAGCTCACTGGCGCGCAGCGCCGGGTCAGCGCCGAAGTGGCGGCCGATCTGGCAGCGCTTGAGCCCATGCTGCGGCTGGTGCAGGGCGATGTCGGCTCCGGCAAGACGGTGATCGCGGCGCTGGCTGCGCTGACGGCGGTCGAAGCGGGATACCAGGTCGCACTGGTCGCGCCGACGGAGCTGCTGGCCGAGCAGCACCTGCGCAACTTCCGGGCGTGGCTGGAACCGCTGGGCATCGAGGTGGTCTGGCTGGCCGGCAAGGTGCAGGGCAAGAACCGCGCGGCGGCGCTGGCGGCCGTCGCGGGCGGCGCATCCATCACCATTGGCACGCATGCGCTGATGCAGGAAGGCGTCGCGTTCAGCCAGCTGGGGTTGGTCATCATCGATGAACAGCACCGGTTCGGCGTCCATCAGCGCCTGTCCTTGCGCGACAAGGGCCGCACGGGCGACCGCGTGCCGCACCAGTTGGTACTGACGGCCACGCCGATTCCGCGCACCCTCGCGATGACCGCATACGCGGATCTCGACGTCTCGGTGGTCGACGAATTGCCGCCAGGGCGCACGCCGGTCACGACCGTGGCCATCTCCAACGCCCGCCGTGACGAGGTGATCGCGCGGATTCGCGCCGCCTGCGTCGAGGGGCGTCAGGCGTACTGGGTCTGCACCCTGATTGAGGAATCCGAGCAACTGCAGGCGCAGGCCGCGGAAGTGGCGCATGTAGAATTGTGCAATGTGTTGGCCGGTATTCCAGTCGGGCTTGTCCATGGGCGCATGAAACCGAAGGAAAAATCGGCCGTCATGGACGCCTTCAAGTCCGGTGAGCTCAAGGTGCTGGTGGCCACGACGGTGATCGAAGTCGGTGTCGACGTCCCCAACGCCAGCCTGATGGTGATCGAAAATGCCGAGCGCCTGGGCCTTGCGCAACTGCACCAGCTGCGCGGCCGGGTGGGGCGCGGCAGCGTGGTCTCCAGCTGTGTGCTGCTGTATCAGCCGCCATTGTCGCAGATGGCCAAGGCACGCTTGAACGTGCTGCGCGAAACCAATGACGGCTTCCGTATTGCCGAGAAGGACCTCGAACTGCGGGGCCCCGGCGAGATGCTGGGCACGCGGCAGACCGGCCGGCTGGAATTCCGCATTGCCGACATCCAGCGCGACAGCGCCCTGCTGCCCCTGGTGCAGGAAATCGGCGAGCGGCTGCTGGCGGAGAATCCGCCGCTGGCCGAACGGCTGGTTGCACGCTGGGTCGGCGCTGCCGCACGCTACGCGGCCGCCTGACAGAAACGACTTCACGAGAACCGAATGGATAACACCACACTGCTGATCGATACCGATCCTGGCGTAGACGATGCGCTGGCCCTGCTGATGGCGTACCGGCATGCCAAGGTGGCCGCGCTGACGATCGCCGCGGGCAATGTCGGGCTGACAAACACGGTTGCCAATGCCCTGAAATTGACGGAGCTGGTCGGCGCCGATACGCCGGTTCACGCGGGATGTCCCGTACCACTGGTGCTGCCGGCGGCCGACGCGGCGTTCGTCCATGGTCGTGACGGGTTTGGTGACACGGGCTACCTGCCGGCCACCCGCACAGCAGAGCGCGAGCACGCGGCGCTGGCCATCCTCCGGCTCAGTCACGAGCGGCCCGACCAGCTCACCCTGGTGGCCCTGGGGCCGCTGACCAACCTCGCGCTGGCCTTGCGCCTGGACCCGACCCTGCCGACGCGCATTCCCCGTCTGCTGATCATGGGCGGGGCGGTGACCGGTCGCGGCAACACCTCCGTTCCGGCGGAATTCAATATCGGGTTCGATCCGGAGGCCGCCCATATCGTGTTTGAAAGCTGGCCGCAGTTCGACCTCGTCGACTGGGAAGCCACGGTACGGCATGCGATCGATTTCGAGCGCTTCGAACAGTGGCTGGCGATGGACGACCAGCGCGCCCGCTTCTACGGCGCCATCTCGCGCCGCACACGCGAATTCAGCCATGCCCGCGGGCGTCCCGGCGTGCTGGTGGCCGACGCACTGGCCATGGCGGTCGCGCTGGATCCGGCGTGCGTCACGCGTGCCGAAGAGCGTCACGTCAGCGTCGAGCTGACCGGCAGTCATACCCGCGGTGCCACCATCGTCGACTGGGAGCGCCGGTCCGGCCGGAAGGCCAATGCGCGCATCGTGCTCGACGTCGACCAGGCGCGCTTCGAGCAACTGGTCGCCGCGGCGCTCGGCGCCTGAACTTTCCTGTTGCAGCCGCCCTTTCGCGGCGGCCGCACACGTAACGAAACCGGCGTCAGCGTGGCTGCGCCGGTGAGGCCGCTGCGGCATCCGGTCGCCGCCCCGGCGGTGCGAGCGGATTGGCCTCGCGCACCCAGACATCCATCGCCGGGTACGACATCTCGATACCGCGCGCCGCGAATTCACGCAGGATCGCCGTGTACAGATCGTTGCGTGTTGCGCTGCGTTCGAACAGGTGCGCGACAAAGATGCGCAGTTCGAATTCCAGCGTGCTCGATCCCAGCGCCGTGAACCAGCAGCTGGGTGGCGGGTCCTTGAGCACCTTGGGATGGTTGCGCGCCATCTCCAGCAGCAGGGTACGCACGAGATCCGGATCACTGTTGTAGGCCACGCCGACTTTCAGCACCACGCGCGTCACGCTGTCCGAAAGGGTCCAGTTGATGAGCTGGTCGGTGATGAAGGTCTTGTTCGGAATCACGACTTCCTTGTTGTCCCAGTCGACGATGGTCGTGGCGCGTGTGCGGATGCGCATCACGGTGCCTTCGACGCCGCGGATGGTGATGACATCGCCTACGCGGATCGGCCGCTCGAACAGCACGATCAGGCCCGAGACGAAGTTCGCGAAGATCTCCTGCAGCCCGAAACCCAGGCCGACGGTGAGGCCGGCCGCCAGCCATTGCAGCTGGCCCCAGCGCAGCCCCAGCAGGGAAAGGCCGAACAATGCGCCGACGATGGCAAGGGCATAGCGTGAAACTGCGGTGACGGCGTAGCGGGTTGGCGCATCGAGGTCGAGCCGGCGCAGCACGCCGATCTCCAGCAGGCCCGGAATATTGCGCGTGGCGACCCAGGTGAGCATGAAGGCCACGGCGGCAAACAGCAGGGAACGGAGCGTGACGGTGATGGTGATCGACTTGCCATCGACGGCGTACGTGGTTTCCCAGGCGTTGACGTTGCCCAGGAAGGCCAGCGCCGGCGTCACCTCCGACCAGACCCAGAGCAGCGCGCCGGCCAGCACTACGGTGGTCAGGGCGCGCAGCAGGCGACGGGTCTGCTGGTTGATACTGGCCAGCGTGATCTGCTCGGCTTCTGCGGCGAATTCCGCGCGCGTTTCCAGCTCGCCGTCGTCGCGCGTCGCTTCTTCGCTGCCGCGCTTTTCTTCCATGCGCTTGAGGGCCAGGCGACGCTCGCCCAGCGACAGCCAGCGCATGGCCATGCCCTGCAACACGCCGATCGCCAGCACCACGATGCCCGAGCCGACCAGGTGACGGGCCAGCGTGACCGCCGTCAGGAAATAGCCCGCCAGCGCCAGTACGGCACACGAGAGCGCGAACCCGGTCAGCAGCACGCGCAGGATCTGCTGCAATCGCCGTGGCGTATTCTGGCTGCCGCGCTGGGCCCACAGCCCCGTGTCGGTGAACGAGCGCCAGATCAGCCACGCCAGCAGCAGGCTGCTGCCGGCGAACACCAGTCGCGCCAGGCCCGCATTGGCCAGCTGTTCACCGTAGTAGAAATACAGCGAAAGGAAGAAGTGGACAGGTGCAAAAACCGCGGTCAACCAGCGGCGCAGGGTGTCGAGTGCATGGCGTCGCCCCTGGGCCCAGCGGAAATGCGCGGCTGCCAGGCCACGATCGGCGGTGAGCCAGCGCAGGAACGAGAGCGTGGCCAGCGGCGCGACCAGCTCGCCCAGGGCGAGGCCCAGCGCATCGCTGAAGGGGTAGCCCGCTTCGGCCGCGCGCTGCAGCAGGCGCGAGAGCATCCACACCGCCGCCGGCAGCGGCAGGCTGGCCAGCAGCGTCAGGAGCAGCGCGCGCCCGGTGAGGCGGTAGCGGTCTGTCCGGATCCGGCGCATCGGTTGGGCGATCGCCTCCAGTGCCGCTGGCACGCGGCGACGCGCCAGCCAGAGGGCAGTGAGGACCGCCACGCCCAGAAGCGTCGACAGCGGGCGCGTCCACAGCAGTCGGGCCGTGAGCTTGGCGGCGTCCCACCAGCGTCCCGGATGCAGCGTGTCGATCGCGCCGTTGACGATTTCCAGTGGCCAGCGAGCGTTCACCGGCGAATGGCTGGGCGTCCACAGCAGCCGGGCGTCGAGCATGTCGCGCAGGTCGGCGGTGGACTGGGTGAGGTCGCGCAGCTCCTGCTCGGCTTCGGTCTGGGCGTCGGCCAGGCGCGTTTGCGCAAGGGTGAGCTGGGGCAGCACTTCCGCACGCGTGGCGAAGAGCTGGTAGAGCGCCTGGCGCAGCGTGGGATCGGCCTCGCCGTCCTGCGGCACGCGGCGCAGTTCTTCGGCGACGCGTGCGGTCGGGTCTTCCAGCGCCCGCTGGGCCTCGCGCAGGTCGACCAGCCGGATGCGCGTCTGCGCCAGTTCAGTCTGCAGGGCAGACAGCTTGCGCCGCAGCACCGCCACCGGCTGCAGCTTGCGTCGCTCGGCCAGCAGAATGAGGCCGACCGCTTCGCTGACTCCGCCAAACTTCACGCGTTCGCGGGTGTTCTCCAGGGCCTGCACCGTATCGCGGCGCAGTCGCGCGTACTCGTCCTTCTGCGTGCGGATTTCGGCCAGTCGCGAGATGTCCTGGGCGAGCTCGTCACCGTAGGCGGCGTTGAGCCGGGCCGGTTCGCGCAGTACGGGATGGGCGTCCGCCAATGCGGCAGCTTCGCGCTGCAGGCGCTCGTTGAGCGTTGCGGCGATAGCGCTGGTGCGGTCAAGGATAAGGTTCTGCAGCGCCTCCACCTTGCTCTGCCGGTCCGCAGCCTCGCGCTGCCGTTCGCGCAGGCGGGCCGATTCCAGGCGCACGCGCAGGTCATAGCTGCGCAGTTCTTCTTCCAGCTTGGCAATGCGTGCCTGGGCCAGCCGCGCGGCGGCAAGGCGCCGCAAACGCGCCGGCTCGACACCGAGGGCGGGGGCGTCCTTGGCGGCTTCCGGGGCCGATCTGGATTTTTCGGCCAGATCCTGCGCCGACTTCATTTCGTCGCGGATCTGCGCCGGGCGTTCCAGCTGGCGGGTGACGCTGCCCTGCAGCGCCGTCACGGCGCTGCGCGCATCGGCCAGCTGCGCCTGTTCGGTGGCCAGCAGGCTTTCCAGCTGCTCGACCGAGGCGCGCTCCGGCAGGCTGGCGCGCCAGGCCAGGAGGTTCGCGGTGTTGTCGCGCGCGAGGCCTTGTTCGAGCGCGGCCAGATCCGCGGCGGCGCTGGCCGCCGCTGTACGCAATGCCTGCCATTCGGCGTTGGCCGCGTCGGCCTGGGCATCGTCGGCCAGTGCGGCATCGAGCTCGCCCACCGCGGCGCGATGGGCATCGGCGTTGGCGGCCGTCGCCTCGCCCAGCGCCTGTTTCGCGGCCCGGATCTGGCCGGCCAGGCTGCTGGCCTGCGGTTCGGCCGCCGGCGCCGGTGCCGCGGTCTGCACCCCGGGCAGGAGGTCCTTCAGCCAGCGCTGGCGCAGCCGCGTTTCGTCCTCGACGCTGACCTGGCCGAGCGCCTGGTCGAGAATCTGCTTGAGCTCCGGCCAGTCGCGCCGCACGGCGAATGCCAGCGGGTCGTCCTCGCCGATCTGGCCGACGACGACAAGGTCGCCGCGGATGCCGGCACGGTTGGCCGCGGCCTGCGCGGTCACCAGGTCGCCGACCAGCACATCGATCTTGCCCTGGTGCAGCGCCGTCAGCGCCTTTGAGGTGGAGGGGTAGAAGGTCACCTTGGCCTGAGGGGCCTGCCGCGCGAGGTTTTCCTGGCAGACGTGTTCCTGGGCCAGGCCCACCGCCAGTTCGTTGAGCTGTTCCAGGCGGATATCGCGGCCCTTGCGCGAAAATGCGGCACAGGGCAGGCGCAGGTAGGGAACGCTGAAGAGGGCAAATTCCTCCCGCGTGGCCGTCACGAAGGCGCTGGAAAGCATGTCGACGCGTCGCTCGCGCAGCGCCGAAAGCGCCTCCGGCCACGACCGGACGGGTACAATGCGGAACTTCAGCCCGGAACGCTCGCTGATCAGGCGCAGGTAGTCGGCCGCCAGGCCATGGTGCTGGCCGTTGGCGTCGGTGGCGTCGATCGGCGCGAAGTCCGGATCCGGTGCGACCCGGATCTCGGCATGGCGCTGGCGCCACTGGACGAGGGAATCCGCCGGCTCCGCCGCGGAAACGCTACCGCCGGCAAAAAAACCGGCCAGGACAACAGATTGCAGCCACTGGAACATGGCGATGGGTGGTACTCCGGGGGTGGAACGGGGCGCGTCATCCAGGGGCGGAAAGCCCTGCTCCTGGCAGAACTTGCGCCGGGGGCATTGGAGACGATAACATACTGCCCTTTTCCGCCCGACGTTTTCTTTCTGGAGCCACCATGAAAGCCGACATTCATCCGAAGTACCACCCGGTGGTTTTCCAGGATGTGACCACCGATTTCTCGTTCCTTACGCGCTCCACCATGAGCAGCAAGGAAAAGATCAAATGGGAAGACGGTCAGGAATATCCCCTCATCAAGGTGGATATCTCCAGCGCTTCGCATCCGTTCTACACCGGTAAGCACAAGATCATCGATACCGGCGGCCGCGTCGACAAGTTCAAGCGCCGCTATCAGAAGTAAGCGAAGCTCACAGGGCTTTGCGTGGCGCAGGGATGCGCCCGTTCCACCGGATGATCCGGTGGTGAACACCAGCGCCGACCTTCGGGTCGGCGTTTGTGTTTCCGGCTTCCGGAAACGGCCGCGAACAGGCGGGAAATGCGCCTTTCCTGTGTGCGTGCGGCGAGATGTGCGCCTACCGCTTTCCCATTCAAACGCTTGTGCGATAATTGTGCGCCGCATCGCGGCCAACGGTGGTTTCGACCGCCGGTTCGACCCGCACTAACCGCCGTAATGGCCCGTACCGCGCCAAGGAGCCACTCGTGTCCGACAAGACCGTCGTTCTAACCGATGCCACGTCCAACCGCTCGACCAGCCTGCCGGTGGTTTCGGGAACTTTGGGCGATCCTGCATTCGACATCGGCAAATTGAACAAGGACACCGGCTACTTCACCTACGACCCGGGATTCATGTCGACCGCCGCGACCAAGAGTGCGGTGACCTTCATCGATGGTGACAAGGGCGTCCTGCTGTATCGCGGCTATCCGATCGAGCAGTTGGCCAAGCAGTCGAACTTCCTCGAAGTGGCGTACCTGCTGATCAACGGCGAACTGCCTAATGCGCAGGAATTCGGCAAATTCGAGCACGAAGTCACGCACCACACGATGATGCGTGAGTCGCTCAAGAACTTCTTCCAGGGCTTCCACTACGACGCGCACCCGATGGCCATGCTGATGGCTGCGGTTGGCTCGCTGGCGGCCTTCTACCACGACTCGCTGGACATCAACGATCCGGCCCAGCGCAAGCTGGCGGCGATTCGCCTGATCGCCAAGATGCCGACGATCGCTGCTGCCGCGTATCGCTATTCGATCGGCTGGCCCATCCGTTATCCGCGCAACAATCTGGAATATTGCACGCGCTTCCTGCACATGATGTTCGAGGTGCCCAGCGAGCCGTTGCAGATGTCGCCGGTGGCGGCGAAGGCGCTGGACCTGCTGTTCATCCTCCACGCCGATCACGAACAGAACGCGTCGACATCGACCGTCCGTCTGGTCGGTTCGACTGGCGCCAACCCGTATGCCTGCGTCGCCGCCGGCATTGCCGCCCTGTGGGGGCCGGCGCACGGCGGTGCGAACGAGGCCGTGCTCAAGATGCTCGCCGAAATTGGCGACGCGAAAAACGTGGGCAAGGCGGTCGAGCGCGCCAAGGACAAGAACTCCGGCTTCCGCCTGATGGGCTTCGGTCACCGCGTCTACAAGAACTTCGATCCGCGCGCCACGATCATCCGCGAGATGTGCCACCAGGTGCTGGGCGAGCTGGGCGTCAATGACCCGCTGCTGGAAGTGGCCATGGAACTGGAGCAGGCCGCGCTGAAGGATTCCTACTTCGTCGAGCGCAAGCTGTACCCGAACGTCGACTTCTACTCGGGCATCATCTACAAGGCGCTGGGCATCCCGACGGAGATGTTCACGGTAATGTTCGCCATTGGCCGCACGGCGGGCTGGGTCGCCCATTGGCTCGAACAGAACGAAACGCCGGACGCCAAGATTGGCCGTCCGCGCCAGGTCTATATCGGCCCGGGCAACCGCGATTACGTACCGGTCGACAAGCGCTGAGTACCGTCGCTGGCGCTTGAAACCGACGCCCGCCATTCGGCGGGCGTCGTCGTTTCCGGGTGCGGAAAATCCGGCTCAGGAATCGGACGCGGACTCGCCCAGAAGTTGCTGCACGCCCGTGACGTTGGCCCGGCGCATCGGCTTGCCGTCGATACGGTCCAGCGGTGCCTGGCGCAGCGCATCCAGCGGCAGCAAAGTCAGGTCGACCGGAATATCGTCGGCCTGGAATCGGTAAGCGGCAAACGATTCCGGCTCGTCCCGCTCCCAGCGCAGCACGCGATCGATCTGCTCGAACGGGATATTCTGGTCGATCAGGAAATGGGACAGCGCGTCGGGATCGTCGCTGAAGAGGTGCAGGCAGACGGCCGAGTGTTCGTCCGCCGTGCCCTCCAGCACCGCACCCACCAGTCGCGGCTGGAACGTGTGGAAGAACCGCATGGCCTCGACCGCGCAGCGCCGAAGGGCGTCCAGGTGATCGATCCGTGCCTGGCCGCCGAACAGCCGCTGGTACTCGCGTAGCGCGTCCTCGATTTCCGTATTGCGCGGCAGCGCCCGCTCGTCATGGATACCCAGGCGCTCGGCCGCACGCAGTTTGGCCTGGTGATAGTCACGCAGGCCAAGTTCACTGATCAGCCGCGCCGCCTCCACGGCGATGCGGCGTCGGTTGTCATCGGCGCGCACGTTGGCGCGTCCGCGCGAGTGGGGTCGGTGTTCACCCATCAGAAAATGTCGTAGGCCTCCTGGTGGCCTTCCTCATCGAGCATGTCTTCCGGCGGCGGCGCCGCCAGGCGGTCGATATCTTCACTCTTGAAATATTCCAGAATGGCGCCGGCGTCATCGCTGGAGGCAAGGTAGCCTGAGCCCGGATCGATGCGCGCCGTGCTGATACCCGGAGGCGTGGCGAATGGCCGCTCGGCGAGGCCGTCGAGCGCCACGCGCATGTAGTTGATCCAGATCGGCAGGGCTGCCTTGGAGCCGAACTCGCCGCGTCCGAGCGAGCTGAAGTCGTCGAAGCCGACCCACACGCTGGTGACCACGCGGTCGTTGAAGCCGTTGAACCACGCGTCACGGTGCTCGTTGGTGGTGCCGGTCTTGCCGGCAAGGTCGTTGCGCTTGAGTTCCATCGCCGCATGGCCGGTGCCGCGCCGCACGACATCGCGTAGCAGCGAGGACACCAGGTAGGCCGTGCGTACGTCCAGGGTACGCGGGGCCAGGCGCGGCTTGCCCGGTTCGGCTGGCGTGGCCGGCGCCGTGGTGGCGGCGCTGGCCGCGGCGATCGGAGCGAAGCGGCTGGCGGGGCTGGCGGCAGGAGCGATCGTCGCCGCCGCGGCAATATCGCCCGGAGTAGCAGAGGGCACTGTAGCTGCCGTGGCCGCGGAGGCCGCTGCCGCGCGCGCGAGGCGGGCGTCGTCCAGCAGGCGCTCGGGGCAGTCGCGACACGCGCGGGCCGGCTGCGCGGTATAGATCTCCTTGCCGTCGCGGTCCTTGATCGTGGCGATGAAGTACGGATCGACCAGCATGCCGCCGTTGGCAAAGACGGCGTAGCCGCGTGCCATCATCAGCGGTGCCACCGCAGCCGTACCCAACGACATGGAAAGGTTTTCGGGCATCGCTTCCAGGGGCAGGCCGAAGCGCGTGATGAACTCGCGCGCGTAACGCACGCCGATCGCATCCAGCAGGCGCACGGAGATGAGGTTGACCGATTTGACCAAGGCCTCGCGCAGGCGCATAGGGCCTTCGAATTTGTCATCGTCATTGGACGGCGACCACACGCCGCCCGGCCGAGAGGGATCGGGAAAGGACAACGGCGCGTCGTTGAGAATGGATGCCGGCGTGAAGCCGTGCTCGAACGCCGCCGCATACAGGAAGGGCTTGAAGCCCGAGCCCGGCTGGCGTGCGCTCTGCGTGGCGCGGTTGAACTTGCTGCGGCCAAAGCTGAATCCGCCGACGAGGGCGCGGATCGCGCCGTCGTCCGGGTCCAGCGACACCAGGGCGGACTGCGCGGCGGGGATTTGTCCCAAAGTCCATTTATCCTCATCGTTCCGGGCAACCCGGACGATGTCGCCTGCCTTGAGGACGCTGTCGACGGTCTTGGGTGCCGGACCCCGGCTGTTCTCGCTCTGGTACGGACGTGCCCATTCCACCGAGGCCTTGTCCAGGATGACCGTCTGGCCGTCGGCCAGGTAAACCTGGGCCTGCTCCTTGCTCACTTCGGAGACGATCCCGGGAACCAGTCCAGCGATCGGACGGAAGTTGGCCAGTTCGCGGTTGAGGTCCTCAGGCTTCGCGCCCGGCTTGAGCTCGACGTGCGCTTCCGCGCCGCGGTAGCCGTGGCGGCGGTCGTAGTCGATCAGCGAGTCGCGCAGTGCCTTGTTGGCGGCCTCCTGCATGCGACTGTCGATGGTCGTTCGAATGGAATACCCGTCGGTCAGGGCGTCGTTGCCCAGCCGTTCCATGGCGTCGGCACGCACCATCTCGGCGAGATAGGGGGCCTCGACCTCGATCGGGGGCTCGTGCGCGTAGGAGCGATCAGGCTGCTCCATCGCTTCCTTCATCTCTTTCTCGGTGATGAATTTGTTCTCGCTCATGCGCGCGAGCACATAGTTGCGGCGTTGTACCGCACGGTCGCGGTTGAACAGCGGATTGCCGGTCGAGGGGAACTTGGGCAGCGAGGCCAGCATCGCGCATTCGGCAAGGTCGAGCTGGTCGAGCGTCTTGCCGTAGTAGAACTCGGCGGCGGCCGCCACGCCGTAGGCGCGGTGTCCGAGGAAGATCTTGTTGAGGTACAGCGCGAGGATCTCGTCCTTGGACAGTGCATTTTCAATACGCAGTGCCAGGAACAATTCCGAAATCTTACGTGTATACGTCTGTTCCGGGCTCAGGAAGAAGTTGCGCGCGACCTGCTGCGTGATGGTTGAGCCGCCCGGGCCCTTGTCGCCACCGGTACGCACCAGGTGCCACACCGCACGGAAAATGCCCTGCATGTCAAAACCCGGGTGCTCGTAGAACCGGGCGTCCTCGGCAGCGAGGAAGGCGTTCTTGACCTTGGCGGGTACCTGTTCGATGGAAACCGGTATCCGGCGGGTTTCGCCAAAAGTAGCTACCAGCTTGTCGTCGGAGGTGTAGACTCGCAACGGCACCTGCAGGCGCACATCGCGCAACGTTTCGACCGACGGCAGGCGTGGGGAAATCAACCAATAAGCGATGCCTATTGCGAGGCACCCGAGCAGGACTCCGCTGAGCGCCAGATAGAGCGCGTAGCGGACCAAGCGGAGGAGAACGCGCATGATCAACCGGGATTGTGATGGCAGTCAAAGTCGGTATGACTTAGGCCAGAGTATAGATCTCGCCCCGGCTCGGCTGATAGCCGATTTCGCCGGTAATCCGTCCAGTTTGCGTGACAAAACCCACGGATTTTCAGCGCCTTAGAGAATATTCTTAGGCCCGTTGCGATTTGGTTAAGATTCGTATTTAATGTCACTGCGCATCTTTCGCTCGTAAGAGCGCGTGGGAAGGGGAAAAATGTGGGCCTGTTCAGTCCGAAAGCGCCGCCGCTGATTGGGGTGGACATCAGTTCGACGGCAGTCAAGCTCCTGCAGCTCAGCCAGTCGGGCGGTCGTTACCGCGTCGAGCATTATGCGGTGGAGCCGCTCCCGCCCAACGCGGTCGTCGAGAAGAATATCGTCGAGGTCGAGGCCGTCGGCGAAGCCATCCGTCGTGCGCTGGGTCGATCCGGCGCCAAGACCAAGTTCGCCTCCGCCGCCGTGGCGGGGTCTGCGGTGATCACCAAGGTGATCCCGATGCCGGCCGATCTGTCCGAGGAAGACCTCGAAGGGCAGATCCAGGTCGAAGCGAACCAGTACATTCCGTATCCGATCGAGGAAGTCAGCCTCGACTTCGAGATGCTCGGCCCGGTGAAGGACAACCCGGACATGGTCAATGTCCTGCTTGCCGCTTCCCGCACCGAGAACGTCGACCTTCGCGTCGCCGCGCTCGACCTTGCCGGCCTCAGTGCCAAGGTGGTCGACGTCGAGGCCTTCGCGATGGAGAACGCGTTCAAGCTGATCGCCGACCAGCTGGCCGTGCCGCGTGACGCGGTGGTTGCCGTGGTCGACGTCGGCGCCACGATGACCACCCTCATCGTGCTCAAGAACCAGCGCACTATCTATTCCCGCGAACAGGTCTTCGGTGGCAAGCAGCTGACGGACGAAGTCATGCGCCGCTACGGCCTTTCGTACGAGGAGTCGGGCCTGGCCAAGCGTCAGGGCGGCCTGCCCGAGTCCTATGAGATCGAAGTGCTGGAGCCCTTCAAGGAAGCGATGGTCCAGCAGATCAGCCGCCTGTTGCAGTTCTTCTTCGCCGGCAGCGAGTTCAGCAAGGTCGACCAGGTGGTCCTGGCCGGCGGCTGCGCCTCCATCGCCGGCGTCGCCGACATGGTGGAAGAACAGCTGGGCGTGCCGAGCGTCGTCGCCAATCCCTTGGCGAACATGTCGCTGTCATCTCGTGTCCAGGCTCAGACGCTGGCTCAGGATGCGCCGGCCTTGATGATTGCCTGCGGCCTCGCGCTCAGGAGCTTCGACTGATGGCCAGAATAAACCTACTTCCGTGGCGAGCCGAAAGGCGCAAGCAGCGCGAGCGCGAGTTCTACATGATGCTCGGCATGGCTGCGGTCGTCGGCATCGCGGTATTCCTCGGTCTGATGTTCTGGATGGATGCCCGTATCCAGAACCAGAACGACCGAAACGCGTACCTGGAAAGAGAGATCAAGGAAGTCCAGAAGAAACTTGAGGAAATCAAGGAACTGGACAAGACGCGCAGCAAGCTGCTCGCGCGCAAGCAGGTCATCGAACAGCTGCAGGCCAACCGCTCGCAGATGGTGCACATGTTCGACGAGCTGGTGCGCACGATTCCCGACGGCGTGCGTCTGACCTCCCTCAAGCAGGTCGGTGATGTGCTGACGCTCGAAGGTGTCGCGCAGTCCAACGCCAGCGTCGCCACGTACATGCGCAATGTCGAGGCATCGCCGTGGCTCGGACATCCCGACCTCAAGAAGACCGAAATCAAGCGCACGAACGAGAAGCGCATGCCCTACGACTTCGCCATGGACGTGAAGCTGCGCAAGCCCGCCGGCGAAGAACAGACTGACGCGACGTCCCCCGCCGCGCCGGGTGCCATCCCGGCTGCGCCGAAGGCGGCGACTCCGCCCGCGCCGAAGGGAGCGACGCCATGAGTTTCTTCTCGGATTTCCGAAACCTTGACACAGGCAACATCGGTGGTTGGCCCAAGAGTGTCAAACTCACCTTCTGTGTGCTGCTGTTCGGCCTGATCGTTCTGGGCGGCTGGTGGTTCCAGATCAAGGGGCAGCAGGAAAGTCTCGAATCCCTGGAACGCAAGGAAAAGGGACTGCGCACCGACTTCGCCACGATGCAGGCGAAAGCCGTCAACCTCGAAGCGCTGCGCGTACAGCTGGAAGAAATGAAAGACATGCTACGCCAGATGTTGCGCCAGCTGCCGAGCAAGACCGAAATGCCGGAGCTGCTGGTCGACATCTCGCAGACGGCGCTGTCGTCGGGCATCGAGAACGATCTGTTCCAGCCGGGCGCGGAAATCATCAAGGAGTTCTACGCCGAGAAACCGATCACCTTGCGGATGGTCGGCGGCTATCACCAGTTCGGTACGTTCATCAGCGGCGTTGCCTCGCTGCCACGCGTGGTGATCCTCACCATGCACGACGTCTCGCTGCGCCCGAAGGGCCAGCAGGGCGCCGCGGGCAAATCGGCACAGAACCTCGCTGACGCCGGCAGTCTGACGCTGGAAGGCACGGTAAAGACGTATCGCTACGTTGAAGATGATGAAATGCCGACCGCCACAGGTGCCGCAGGAACACCGGCTGCACCGCCACCGCCAGGCGCGAAACCGGCAACTCCGCCGCCGCCGTCGCCTCACGGAGGGCACTAAGCATGCGCCTGCGAATCGCTGTAATCACTGTGGGGGTCGCGCTGACGCTGACAGGCTGCACCGCCGGTCGCCGCGATCTGGAAGACTGGGTCGCCGCTGAAAAGGCAAAAAAGGGCGCGCCGATCGATCCACTGCCCATCATCAAGACGTTCGAAACATTTGAATACAAGGATCAGGGCCTGCGCGACCCCTTCAGCCCGAGTGCCGAAGAGCAGAGCGCGGAACTGACCTCGGAAGGATCAGGACCGCGGCCTGACGAGAATCGCGTCAAGGAACCGCTGGAGAGCTTCCCCCTGGACGGACTGTCGATGGTCGGGACACTTGGCATCGGCGATGCGATGGAAGGCCTCGTAAAGGATCCGGACGGCGTGGTGCATCGCGTCCATGTGAAAAACTATCTAGGCCAGAACTTCGGCCGTATTACGACCATCGCCGAGGACAGAATCGAACTCGTCGAGCTGGTTCCCAACGGTGCCGGCGGTTGGATGGAACGCCAGGCGTCGATCGCGCTCGGTGACAAATAAGAGGCCCATTGGGGGTGATCTTCATGACTACGACAGCTGCCAACAATCAGGGACGTGCGTCTGGTCCCGTCATCCGGGTGGTGCGCCGTTGCTTAACTGTGCTGGCGTTCGTCGGGGCCGCCGGAATGGCGACAGCCCGGGCGGAGAATGTGCTCGAAGACGTCAGCTACAACACCTTGCCAGGCGGCAAGGTCGAGCTGACCCTGAAGCTTTCAGGCCCGGTCAACGAGCCGCAGATCTTCACCACGGATACGCCGCCGCGCATTGCGCTGGACCTGGCGGATACGCGCAGCGCCGTCGCGCAGCGCAACCTCACCATCAATGTCGGTTCGACGACATCGGTATCGGCCATTGAGGCCGCGGGTCGCACCCGCGTGGTGGTCGACCTGGTGCGGCCGTCGAGCCACGTCACCAAGATCGACGGCAACAACCTGGTCCTGACCATCGCTAATGGCGTGACGGGTTCGGCAGAAGCGACCGCTTCCACCAACAACAACCCGACCAAGGCGATTGCGGCGGGCAACGTACAGATCTCCAACGTCGACTTCCGCCGCGGCGCGAACGGCGAGGGCCGCATCATCATCACCTTCACCGGTGAAGGTGCCACGACCGACGTCAAGCGTGACGGTGACAAGATCACCCTGGATCTCTACAACGCGCAGCTGCCGAACAATCTCGCTCAGCGTCTGGATCTGCTCGATTTCGCCACGCCCGTGCAGTTCGTCGAGACGCGCAGCCGTGGCAATGGCGCACGCATGGAGATCTCTGCAAAGGGTCCGTACGAGCAGCTGGCCTACCAGACTGGCAATGAGTACATCCTGGAGATCGCTCCCAAGCGCGAAGATCCCAAGAAGAAAGACAAGAACGCGCCGCCGGAATACACCGGTGCCCGCGTGACCTTCAACTTCCAGGACATCCCGACCCGCTCGGTGCTCCAGCTGATCGCGGACGTGTCCGACCTGAACATCGTCGTTGCCGACACCGTGTCGGGCAACGTGACCCTGCGCCTCATCAACGTGCCGTGGGACCAGGCGCTGGATCTGGTGCTGCAGGCCAAGGGCCTGGACAAGCGTCGCCGCGACAACGTGATCTGGGTCGCTCCGCAGAAAGAAATCGCTGATCGCGAGCAGGCGATCGAAGACGCACGCATCGCGCTCGAACAGCGCGTGGAACTGCAGTCCGCCTATATCCCGGTCAGCTACGGTAAGGCCAAGGACATCGCCGCGCTGATCAACTCCTCCGGTGGCTCGGGCGGTGGGGCGGCTGGTGGTGCGGCGCCGGCGGGCGGCGGTGCGGGTGGTGGTGCCGGCGCGGTTTCCGGCTTCCTGTCGCCGCGCGGCAGCGTCACCTGGGACGAGCGCACGAACACGCTGCTCGTCAACGACACTCCGGACAAGATCAACGAGATCCGCGAACTCGTCCTGACGCTGGACCGTCCGGTTCAGCAGGTCCTGATCGAATCGCGCATCGTCATTGCGACCGACGATTTCGCCAAGGAACTGGGCGTGCGCTTCGGCGTGTCGGGCGGCTATGAAGATAACAACGGCAATGTGATCAGCCTCTCCGGCACGCAGGCGGCCGTTGACCAGATGACCAACATCGCCCTGATCAACCGCTTCGAAGGCAATCGTGGCACGCCGGTGTCCAACCCCTCGGTCATCCCGGGTGGTGTCGCCGTGCCCTCGCTCGGTAATCGTCTTGGTGTGAACCTGCCCGCGGCCACCCCGGCCGGCAGCTTCGGCCTTGCGATCCTCGGCGCGGATTACCTGCTCGACCTGGAACTGTCTGCCGCGCAGACGGAAGCCCGCGGCGAAGTGATCTCCAGCCCGCGTGTGATCACGACCAACCAGCAGGAAGCCGTGATCAAGCAGGGTCAGGAAATCGGCTACGTGACCTTCCAGCAGGGCGGCGCCGGCGGCGGCGGCCAGGCCACCGTCAGCTTCAAGGACGCGGTGCTCGAGCTCAAGGTCACGCCGACGATCACCAACGACAACCGCGTGTTCCTGGCCCTCGCGGTGAAGAAAGACAACATCGCGGCCCTGGTGCCGAACCCCGGCGGTGGCTTCGTGCCGCAGATCGACAAGCGCGAGATCAATACGTCCGTGCTCGTCGACGACGGCCAGACGGTCGTGCTGGGCGGCGTCTACGAAGTTGAAAAGCGCGATGACATCAAGAAGGTTCCCTTCCTCGGCGACGTGCCGGGCCTGGGCGCGCTGTTCCGCAACAAGAAGAACACCAGCGACAAGGCGGAACTGCTGATCTTCGTGACGCCGCGGATTTTGAACGAGAGCCTGAAGTAAGCCATTTGAGCTCGCCGGCGACCCTGGTCGCCGCGGATCAAAGCATCAGGTGAATTGCGAGCTTTGGAGAGACGACATGAGAGCTTTCAAACAATGCCTCGCCCTGTTGCCGGCCAGCATTATGTTGGCCAGCTGCGGAGGTGGCGGCGGTAGCGGCAGCGACGGTGCGTTCCAACCCACGCCGAGCGGTACGCTGGTCGCCACGCCGTCGGTGATCGAGCTGCCCGTCAACCGGGATGGCGTCGGTCCCTTCTTCGGTTCGCCGTACATGGGCGAAGTGAATGTGGCCTGGCGCCGCGCCAATGGCGACCTCGTGTCCGGCACCGACGTCAACGTATCGATCGCCCCGACCACGATCGCCTCGTTCTCGATGCTGGACGATCCCACGACGCCGTGGATCGGCCAGACCAAGACGCCACCCACCGCGGAAGGCAACGAGTTCCTGACCCTCATGGGTTCGGCCCCGGTGCACACCACGGGCGGTCATGCCACGATCTTCGTGCACGCGGATGACCAGACCGGTACCGCGATGTTGACGATCACCGCAAAGGATCCGGCGTCTCCGACGACGATCTCGACCACCGTTCCGATCCGCATTGTTTCCGGAACGCCGCCGCTGCCTGCGTCCATCACCATCACCACGTCGCCGGGCGCCGTGTACCTGGCGAACTCCGGTGGCACCAGCACGAATCAGCTGACCGTTCGCGTCGCGGACGGTAACGGTGCCAACATACCTAACCCGGGCTCGGGCAACGGCGCTGTCAACAATGTGCAGCTGGAAGTCCTCGGCCAGGCCGGCAGCGGCACCATCACCGCCGTAGACGCCAGTGGTGCTTCGCACACCGGCAACCTGATCAAGACGCGCACCATCCAGGGTATCGCCGGTGCGACGTTCACGGCCGGTTCGATCCAGGGCGCCATTGTCGTGCGCGCCACGTCTGACGCCGCCGACAACAACGTCGACAACGGCATCACGACGCCGATCGCGATCACCAAGAACATTGTCGTCTCTGACGGCAAGCTGTATTCGGTGAAGCTGACGATCCCGACGCTGGCGGCCATCATCGCCAATTCCGTCACCAACGAGCTGGATTCCTGCATTGATCCGCAGCCGCCCTCGGAGTGCGAAGGCACCTATTCGCTCACCGTCACGGCAGAAGCGCAGGACCGCCAGGGTAATCCGGCACTCCCGGGCACGCTGATCCGCTTCGGTTCGATCGACTCCCCCGTGGGTGAGTACGACGCCGGTGCGCTGGCTGGCCAGTTCCTGATCTCGGGCGGCGACGGCAATCCGCAGGAAGGCGGGAACATGTTCACCGCGCCGACCGGCCGCTTCCGCACGGCGGGTGGCGGTGCCGGCCCGGGTGACGCGCTGCTGGTCTTCGGCAAGGACGTGACCGGCAACGCCGATCTCGAATCCGCCGTCACGATCCAGACGATCATCAACGAAACGACGGCCGCGACGACCAGCCCGTTCAACCTGAACAACACCACGGGTACGAGCGTGAACTACGGCAGTGTCCTGCCGTACATCATGGGTCGCTCGATGCACGGCAACATCGGTGCGACGGCGCAGGTCGACCAGCACGGTGCGGCAACGGTTCGTCTGAACTATCCGATCACGTCGCTGGGCCGCCCGGTCGCCATCTGGGCCGAAGGCGAGAGCATCGATCCGCTGACCGGCACGACCCGCCGCGCCACCGACGTCGAAACCCTGCGCTACCCGGGTATCGCTGACGCCGCGGTGACGGTCTCGCCGAACCCGATCCTGGGCAACCGTCCGCAGCAGGTCACGATCTGCGTGGTCGACGCCCTCGAAGCGCCGATCCAGATGCTGCCGGTGGGCTTCCGCTTCCAGCTGACCGGTGGTACCGGCACAGTCGACGGCAACACCTCGCCCGGCTACCTGGACAGCCTCACCGGTCCGGATGGTTGCGCGGTCGCCAACGTGGTCACCCAGAACGTTCCGGCCAGCAACGACCAGACGACCGGCAGCGGCACCGTGACCTTCACCGTCGCCGGCATCAGCCGCTCGGTGACCATCGTGGTCAACGTGGCGACCCTGCAGGTTTCGCCGGCGAATGTGACGGTCAATAACAATCCGGAAAACGCGACCATCACGATTCGTGCGCTGGACGACCAGGGTGCCGGTCTTCCGGGTGTGCAGATCAACGGCAGCTGCACCGCTTCTGGTGGCGCGGGTGCGTCGCTGACGGTGACGCCGACCAGCGGCACTACCAACAGCAGCGGTGTCCTGACTGTCGTGGCAACAGCCACCGGCTTCGGCGCAACGACGGCAGGTGGCGCACCTGGCCAGGGAGTTTGTACGTTCACGACGACGAGCGGATTGACCGGATCGGTCCGCTTCAACGGTGTGGCCTGCGACGACTTCAGTCCGCCCACCTGTCCGTAAACGCGGCAGCGCTTCCATGAGGCAAGACAAAGGGCCGAGAAATCGGCCCTTTGTCGTCTCATGGCCGATCAAACCGACGCCACGGATCAAATGACAGCAGTCCAGCCAGGTCATCGCTATACCGTTGCCCTTCGCATTTCGGGGGATCCCGACCGGATCACCGAGAAGTTGGCATTGAAACCAACGCATCAGGCGCCGCGGGTTCCAGGCCGAGAAGGATTTTGGTCGTACGCTCACCAGTGGTGAAGCGGAGTACATCGACCTCGACGCCGCGCTGCGTCGTTTGATGGACGAGTTGAAGCCCCACCGCGAGAAGCTGATGGCCTGCATGGCAGGCGGTTCCCTTGTGTGGTGGTGCGGACACTTCCAGTCGAGCTTCGACGGCGGCCCTCTTTTGTCGCCGGAAGCGCTTTGCCTTCTCGCCGGGTAGAAGATTCCGCTCTATATCGACAACTACTTCTCCGACGACGTGCCCTAGCGCCATGGCTGCATGACCGTGTTTCGCGTCGAGCAAGGGCGCCCTGCGCATCGACGGGAAGCGGTCCGGGCACGCTGGCGTGCCCGGACCATTCCAAGGCGCCTGGCGGGACTGCCGTTGACTCACACGCTACCTGCATCCGGAAAGCTAGCTGCTCTGTCCAGGCAGGCGCCGGATCGAACGCGGCGACTTACGGCGCCTTACTCCTCCTCAGGATCATAGAAGACGAATCCTTCCGGAAGGATGAGCCGCCATAGACTCCATGATTTTTCACATATATCTATTTCAACATCACCTCGCGAATCCGCGGGCATCCTTAGGTCGCGTGCTGATAGTTGCGCGCACAGTGCCGCCAGTACCTTCTCGCGCACAGATGCAAGAAAGCGCGATCGCCATTGGTCACGCACAGCCGGTAGTCGCTTCGCGGATATCGTCTGGGCCAAGTCGCGCCGCCGACGACGCGACGAGCCCTGTGGTGGCGTCCAGCCCGCCCGTCAGTGCCATCCGCGCTAAGCCTGCTGCCGGCCCCAACCGGCTCTGCTAGCATCGGCCTCGGCAGAGGAGCGAAGGTAATGGCTTCAACTCCGTTTCGCGTCGATGTACCTGCTGGGACCTCCAAAATGGCTGGGACTGCGCCAGGAAGACTACCGAATGGTGTCAGTCCACGTGCAGGGACAAATCCAGAAGCCTCTGATGGTCCGGCATTCAAGTGGCGGGGCTACGATGCCTAGTCAGGTCCGAAATCGCAGGGTCGCGTTGCTCATCTATGGTGTGGCCTGTCTGCTAGTTGCGGGCCATTCCTACATATCGCTTTTGTCTGGCGACACGGAACGCATGGCTGCATCCGAATTGCTGGCTGGTCTACTGTCTGCTCCATCAGGGGTACTCGTGCCTGGATTGGTTTGGTATCCATTGGAGACGAATGGATGGCTGCAGTTTGTGGAGAAAGCGCCGTGGCCATTTGTGATCAGGCAAATTGCTTATCTGGTGGTCGGCGCACTGCAGTGGTTCGTCCTTGTGCCAGCCATATGGAAGTTTGTTTCGCGGCGACTATGACCCCAGCGGTGAGTCAGATGGCCTCCGGTACGCGTGGCGGCGGGCACGCAAGATCGCATGTTCGTCCCCACGATGACGTCGGTCACCCGGACCTGTGATCTTGCCCCAGTTTTCCGGACACTCGGCTAAGCGACTTTGAGAAGCTCAAACTCTTCGGGGCTGACGTAGCCCAAGGTAGAGTGGAGCCGCTGTCGATTGTAGTAGACCTCGATGTAGTCGAACACATGCGCTTTGGCTTGCTCACGCGTGTCGAACCGTTCTCCGTGAATCGCTTCAACTTTCAAGCTATGATTCCAGCTCTCCATGGCTGCATTGTCGTAGCAATTGCCTTTGGCGCTCATGCTCGCAATCAAGCCGTTCTGCGCGAGCAAGGCGCGGTGTTCACGTGAGCAGTACTGGCTACCCCGGTCCGAGTGAACGATCACGCCATGGGGCCGCTGGCGGCGAAATATGGCCATTCGCAAGGCGTCGCAAACCAGCGTGGCGGTCATTCGGTCCGACATCGACCAACCTACGACGCGACGAGCGTATAGATCCAGCACAACCGCCAGGTAGAGCCACCCTTCGGCGGTGTCGATGAACGTTATGTCGCTGACCCACACTTGATTCGGACGCTCCACCGTGAAGTTTTGCTCCAATAGATTTGGTGCCACAGGTAACGAGTGAACGGAATTCGTTGTTGCCTTGAACTTACGCGCGGCTTTCGCGCGCAGACCCTGTCTGCGCAGGCTTTCCGCTACCTGGTTGTGCCCGGCACTGAGTCCTTGCCGCTTCAGGCGGTGCGTCAACCGCGGTGCGCCTGCGCGTCCCTTCTCGGCAACAAACCTGGCCTGTACGCAGGCGTCCAAGGTGTCGCGCCGTTTGGACCGCTCGGATGGTTCGCGTTCACGCCATTCGTAGAATCCGGAAGGCGAGACACTCAGTGCATCACACATCATGCGGACGGCGTACTCTCTTTCGTGGTGGGCGATCACGGCGTACTTCACTTGGGCTGCTTCGCGAAGTACGCTGCCGCTTTTTTTAAAAAGGAATTTTCCTCTTCAAGGCGGGCTACCTCGCGCTTCAGGCGGGCGTGATCAGCCAGGATTGTGCGTTGCTCATCCGTTATCTGACCGGCTTGCCTGGCCTTAGCACGCCAGCCGTAAATCTGGCTTTCCTGCAAGCCAAGATCCTTTGCCGCTACCGCTACCCCGTCCTTCTCGGCACGAGCCAGAGCCTGCTGCTTGAACTCCTCGCTGTGTCGATTGCGAGTCTGCTTTACCGCCACCTTCTTTGCCATTGGGTTCACCTCGGATTGCGATATTGAATCGCTTATCGGGGTGTCCGGCAAACTGGGGTAGGATCACTGTACCAAATTGTCAGGAAAAAGCCGCGAGAAAATATTGCCGCGGCAAAGGCGAGGCCTCGGCCGTACAATCCAGAGGCCGATATTGAAGTGACCCGTGATCCCGGTTTTCCCACGAAATATTTCTAGGTATGGAAAACTCCTTCATTGAGCGAGCGGGGTTCGAGTTCTTTGTTGTATATCGCGGCGTGCCGGAAGCGTTTCGGCATATCACGGTGTCGATTCGGGCCGAAGCAATAGAGGATGTACTAATCGTGCGGCACGTGGCGCCAGCCTCAAGCGAAGAGGCGATGCGTGCTGTCCACTCGACTGTCAATGCGTGGTGTCGCGCAGTGGAGAAAGTGAAAGTAGAGGGGCGTGTCGCATTGGCTTTGACGATATTTGAACTGGGCAAACGTTGGGCGGATGATTTGTCCGTGGAGGCCATCAAGCGTAGCGACGCCGGTGACGTTGGAACAGCATATGTCGTCAGTGCGGTTGCACAGCATGCTGAAGAGAACTCGCTGCATCTTGCCAGGCTCATTTCGACTTTCGGAGACGATGAGCTCCGCCGACTGCTCTGTAGCGACACCTATTCACTTGAGATGTTTGACAACGCATTTGATCGACTTTACACACAGAGAGACATCTACAGATACGTTGTTTGCAGGAATGACAGCGCCTGGAAGTGGCACCAAGAGCACTGCATTCGGTTGGAGGGACTCGTGGACGAGTCGGTGGCGAGACGTATGAAGCAGTCAGATTGAGACCGTTTGCGGCTACTTGATCCCTACGTCGTGCGGCTCTCTAGAACGATGCGCCGTGCTGCAGTTGTCAACGGCAACCCGGACTGGCACCAGCGCGCGACCAGGCACGGTCGAGCGTTTACGCTTGAGCCGGTGGCTCCACTGTGCCAGTGTCAGCGGCAACCCAATAATCCCCGCCCGGAGGTGGGGATTATTGGGTTGCCGTTGACAGCCAACGTCAACGCGTTGACGCCGTGCTACTGGCCGTACTGCTTCTGCGTCAGGCCGCTTGATCGCCAGCCTCCAACGTGGCGCTGCCAGAACTGTTTCGTCTTTGCCGATTGCATCGCTGGGGAGGATGAGTGGCGCGTCTTTCTGAAGTGGGGGCGATCGCACCAATGTGCTGAGGGAACTGGAAATGCTCCTTCGTGCGGTCAGTCGCAGCCACTGCCAGACCGTTGAGGCGGTTATCGCGTTCGCGAGGAGTCCGGGATCTGGGGGAAAGTCCAGTTTGACGTCATCAAGGGCGTGGTAGTGCAACTCCTCCGCCCGGCTCTATTGAGGTAAAGCCATTTGCGCGGTGATTGTAAATTGCCGCCAGGTTACCGGGAGCTCCACTATCGACACAAAGTAGATGTCGCAACACCTTTGAAGGCGGCGGACAATGAATTATCCGGACGGGAACAGAGTAGATTTGGGTGATGAGGTTCTTCTTGCCACAACTAGTCACGGTGTCGTTGTCGCCGTGATTGACGAAGGAAAGTTTTCGAAAGAGTATACGTCGGATGAGTGGTCATATTTAAAATATGGTATTTTGGTAAAGTTTAATGAGTTGGGCTTGGTCCATATCGATAAGCCATGCCCGGATTTGGAGTTGGTGGCGAGGGCTGGTATGGATTGATGAAAGCTGATCTCGCCTTCCCCACGGCGGGTGGGGCCTGTTAACCGGATACGAAGTCGGGTCTATGCTTCGCTCAAGTCAGCCGCAACGCTGACTTTTCCTAGACGCTGCCGGTATTGGGGCTGACGCAATAGGCCACAGCTACACCTTAGTTGTGGATGTGTATACTTGATCTGGATCCCGCGCGTATCGGTGTCGAGTTGGTGTGTGCGCCAACTCGCCTTATTCCATCGACTCGGGGTAACAAGGGGCTTCGTAAGCGTCCGGCGAAACCATCTTCCACCGCAACGCCTTACCGCAGAAGATCACACTGATCCTACCCCAGTTTGCCGGACACCCCGATAAGCGATTCAATATCGCAACCCGAGGTGACGCAGATGGCAAAGAAGGTGGCAGTGAAGCAGTCCCGCAACCGCTATAGCGCGGAGTTCAAGCAGCAGGCGCTGGCTCGTGCAGACAAGGACGGGGTTGCTGTTGCAGCCCAGGATCTGGGCTTGGCGGAGAGCCAGCTGTACGCGTGGAGAGCCAAGGCCAAGCAGGTAGGCCAAGTGACGGAAGAGCAGCGCACGATTCAGGCCGAAAATGCCCGCCTGAAGCGGGACCTGGCGCGACTGGAAGAAGAGGTTGCGTTCCTAAAAAAAGCCACGGCGTACTTCGCGAAGCAGCCCAAGTGAAGTACGCCGTGATCCATACGCATGAGGGCGAGCACGCGATTCGGTTGATGTGTCGCGTCCTCGCTGTATCGCCGGGTGGGTACTACGATTGGCGGCAACGCAAGCCGTCGCGGCGAGCAACACAGCGCGCTGCATTGGACGGCGCGGTGAAGGATGCATTTCAAGCACAGAAAGGTCGTGCTGGAGCGCCACGTCTGACGCACGCGATCAAACGCGACGGGTTAAGTGCAGGACGCAATCAAGTGGCGGAAAGCCTCCGTCGTCAGGGTTTGCGCGCGAAGGCGGCACGCAAATTCAAGGCGACGACCAACTCGGCGCACTCGCTGCCAGTGGCACCCAATCTCCTGCAACAGAACTTCCGTGTTGAACGACAAAACCAGGCC
This sequence comes from Tahibacter amnicola, assembly GCF_025398735.1. Classification (NCBI taxonomy): domain Bacteria; kingdom Pseudomonadati; phylum Pseudomonadota; class Gammaproteobacteria; order Lysobacterales; family Rhodanobacteraceae; genus Tahibacter; species Tahibacter amnicola. The sequence goes on along the minus strand of NZ_CP104694.1, from coordinate 6,206,879 downwards.
TGGGTATCGGACATAACGTTCATCGACACTACAGAAGGGTGGCTCTACCTGGCAGTCGTGCTGGACCTATTCTCGCGGCGTGTCGTCGGTTGGTCGATGTCGGATCGGATGACCGCAACGCTGGTAAGTGACGCGCTAAGAATGGCGCTATTTCGTCGCCAGCGGCCGCGCGGTGTTATCGTCCACTCGGATCGTGGTAGCCAGTACTGCTCACGCGAACATCGCGCCCTGCTCGCGGAGAACGATCTGGTTGCCAGCATGAGCGCCAAAGGCAACTGCTACGACAATGCTGCAATGGAGAGCTGGAATCACAGTTTGAAAGTCGAAGCTATCCACGGCGAACGATTCAGCACGCGTGAACAAGCCAGATCGCACGTGTTCGACTACATCGAGGTCTACTACAATCGACTGCGGCTCCACTCCACCTTGGGCTACGTCATCCCAGAAGAGTTTGAGCTGCCAAAAGTCGCTTAGAGTGCCTAACAAAACGCCGCGTAGTCTACAATGCGTCAGCCACAAAGAGTTGAGTGCTGACGGATGAGTAAGCTTGAGATCAAGGACGATCTATGGGACGTGATTCGGCGGCTACTTCCGCCGGAGCCAGATCGCCCGAAAGGTGGTCGGCCAAGAGTGCCGGATCGTGCTGCCATCAACGGCATCGTGTTTGTCCTGAGGACGGGGATTCCATGGGAGCATTTGCCGCTCCGGCTAGGCTATGGATCCGGCATGACCTGCTGGCGACGGCTGCGAGACTGGCAGCAGAGCGGTGTTTGGGATCGATTGCACAAGGAACTGTTGCGGCGGTTGCGTAGCTACGATCAGATCGACATGTCGCGAGTGAGTGTGGATGCAGCGAGTGTTCCTTCCCCCGGGCGGGGAGGAAACCGGTCCAAATCCTACCGATCGAGGAAAGTTGGGGTGCAAAAGGCACGTTGCGGTCGATGCCAGGGGCACGCCGCTCTCGTTCCACATCAGCGGCGCGAACACGCACGACAGCAAGTGCTTCGAAGCCGTAGTCAATGCGTTACCTGCGGTTGGTGGTCTTCGAGGGCGTCCTCGGCGATGGCCAGACAAGGTTCATGCTGACAAGGGATACGACTACGAACATTGCCGACACGCGTTACGGCACCGTGGAATCGTCCAGCGTATCGCTCGGCGAGGCGTCGAATCTAGCCAGCGACTGGGCAAGCATCGTTGGGTCGTCGAAAGAACGTTTGCTTGGCTCAACCGATTCAAACGCCTTCGCATCCGGTATGAGCGCCGCCCTGAAATCTATCTGGCCTTCGGATTGCTCGCTTGCTCATTGATCTGCTGGCGTGCGATTGAACGGTTTTGTTAGGCACTCTTAGGCAGGTGTCCGGGAAATCGGGGCAAGATCACACCTCCGGTGCAACCGATGAGTGACATGCGCGGGAAAAGCCAGGCGCTTTGGGCGCGGAAATGGGGCGATTTCAGGATGCTCTCAAGCGATATGGCTCTCGCGATATGAAGCCCATGGCACCCCTCGGGGTGTCAGGGCTTGTCGGTAGCGGACACTCAAACGGAAGACGGAAAGGCCAATGAGGACCGATGCGTCACTTCAATGTCCGCTATGCAACCAACGGTTTCACGGGCCGCAATTCAGGCGTACGTGTCGCTAATTCAGTTGGGAAATACTTTGATGCCTATACTGGTTGACGAGAACGTCATCGTGGACGGCAATCATCGATATATAGCAGGCCAACTTTGCAGCAGGCCGGTAGGAATACAACCGTGGACGGCCGCGATGAGCCCGCCTCGCTATCCGATGACGTCCTTACGAATCGATCCGTAGACGAGGGGGACGGATGATGAACGTAGAAGAAGAGCTGCATTGGTTGGTGTCTCTTTCTGCGGAAGCTCGGGGCATCTTTCTGGTCGAGCTCGTGCATGCGCTGACGACTATCGGCAGGATGTACAGTAATTCCTTAGAAGTCGATCCTGGTTCGGTATCAAGGGTGCGCGCTGTTATTTCGATTTGTCACGGACTTTCGGGGCATCTCCGTTTTCTGATGCGGGGCGAGGAGGCGCAAGTTTTCCTTCCGGTCCTGATGAATTCCATCGAGACTGTGTCGGACCCAGAACTTCGGCTGCAGCTTGATCAGGCGTGGAATGTTTCCAGGAACGAGACATTGGCCACCATCAATAAGTAATAGTTTCGATCCCCAGGATCTGGGCTAGCACGCGCGCCGGTAGAGGTAAGCAAGGAAGTATGCCCCGAAGGCAGGGCCATTTCAGGACTTCCCTCAAACGATCCCACGATGTGAAGTCCATGGCACCCTCTGGTGCCATGGATTTGTAGATGTGTAGGTGTGTAGATGTAGGACGTTACAATGCAGAAACCAAGTAGGTCAGTTCAATGCCCGCTTTGCGGTAACTCGGCTATCTCGATGTGGCGGCGCCTGGGGGTTGGCGTCGCCTCACGATTTTCTTGCCGACAGTGCGGGGGAAAGCTCAGATTGTCGGCGGGCCGCGAATATGTGTTCGTGCTGCTGGATGCGGTGATGTTCACGGTGGGCTGCGTTTCGTCGCTGGTCCTTTTCGGGCCCTTCACTAGTTTCATCAGTGCCGGTGTGTCGTTTCTCCTGGGGGGCGTCATCGCGTGCCTGCCGCTCGCGGTGGTCCGGCTCGTTTGGGGGAGGCTGATTCCCTGCACCTCGGGCCGCTGACAGGCCCCTGCTGCCAGCCCCAACCGGCCCTGTTACCATCGGCCTCGGCAGAGGAGCGAAGGTCAATGGCTTCAACTCCGTTTCGCGTGGATGTGCCCGCTGGTGCGGTCCTGTTCGAGCAGGGCGATCCGCCGACGTCGGCGTTTCTGCTCGAGCACGGGCAGATTGAAGTTACGACGCGCCACGGGGGAGGTGAGGCGGCTGGGGCTGCTGGCGGACGGTGATCTGCTGGGTGAGATGGCGGTCCTGGATGATTCGCCGCGCACGGCCACGGCGCGGGCGCTGACGGACTGCACCCTGATGCCGATTGACCGCAAGCAGTTTGCGGAGCGGCTGGATTCGGCGGATCCGGTGGTGCGGGCGCTGTTGCTGAGCCAGATCTCGCGCTATCGGTCGGCGCTGGCCCAGTTGTCGGGGCAGGGCGAACACCACGCTTCGCCGCAGGCGGCGGCGCAGCAGTCGCCGGATGCCCTGCTGGCGCTCGACAAGATCCGCCTGGAAAGCCATCTGCGTGAGGCGCTGGAGAGCAAGTTGCTCGAGGTGCGCCTGCAGCCCATCCTCGATATTCACGCCAAGCGGGTGGCGGGCTTCGAGGCGCTGACACGCTGGACGCATCCCGAACGCGGTCCGGTTTCACCGGCGGATTTCATCGCGTTGGCGGAGGAAACCTCGCTCATCGTACCGGTCGGCGATTACGTGCTCCACGAAGTGTGCGGCGCCCTGCGCGGTATCGCCACGCCTCCGGGCAGTCCACAGCCGTTTATCGCGCTCAATGTGTCGGGCCGCCAGCTCGACGACCCGGGTCTGCTGGATCGGTTCCTGACCGTGCTGCGTGCCCACGAGGTGTCTCCGGCGCAGCTGAAAGTGGAGATTACCGAAAGCCTGGTTCTGGACTACGCCCAGGTGTCGCGCATCATCGAGCGCTGCCACGGGGCGGGTATGAAGGTCGCGCTCGACGACTTCGGCACCGGCTATTCCAACCTGGGTCACCTGCACAAATTGCAGTTCGACACGCTCAAGATGGACCAGGGATTCATCCGCCAGATGCACGATCCGCGCTGCCTGGCTATCGTGCGGGCGGTCGTCGGCATGGCCGATTCCCTGGGCTGCGACATCGTTGCCGAGGGTGTGGAGACCGACGAGCAGCTGGCTACGCTCGATTCGCTGGGCTGCAAGTACGCCCAGGGCTATCTCATCGGCAAGCCGCTGCCGATTGCCGAGGCCGTGGCCCTGCTCCGATAGTCCGCGCCGCGCGGCGGATGGCGGAATTCCGCGTCGCGGCGCGCGTTCCCATCGCGACAGGCTTGGATTACCCTGCGTGTCCTGTTCGTCCTGGAGCGCCGCGTGTCCCCGGAAACCCTGCCACTGCACGCGCCGCTGCCGCCCTTGGGCGAGTCGCAGCGCGCCACCGTGGATGCGGCCATCGCCGCGCACCAGTCGTGCGAAGGCCCGCTCCTGCCGATCCTGCACGCGGTGCAGGAGGCTCTGGGGTATGTACCGCCGGCCTGCCTGCCTCGGATTGCGCACGCGCTCAATCTGTCCCGCGCCGAGGTGCACGGGGTGGTCAGCTTCTACCACCATTTCCGGTCCACGCCGCCCGGTCGCCAGGTGTTGGCCCTGTGCCGCGCGGAAGCCTGCCAGTCGGTCGGTGCGCGGGCGCTGGAGACTCACATCCGGTCGCGATGGGGCATTGATTTCGGAGAGACGTCCGCTGACGGTGCCGTTACGCTGGAGGCGGTGTATTGCCTGGGCAACTGCGCCTGCGGCCCGTCCGCATTCATCGACGGGAAACTCGTGGGACGGTTGACGCCCGAGCGGATTGACGCGCTGCTGGCCAGCCGGGAGCGGCCATGAGCGTCACGGTCTACGTGCCGCGCGACGCCAGCGCGGTATCGGTGGGCGCCGACGAGGTCGCCAGCGCGATCGCGCGCGAGGCCGCGCGACGCGGTGAATCCATTCGCCTGCGCCGCAATGGATCGCGCGGCCTGGCCTGGCTGGAACCGCTGGTTGAAGTGGAGACGCCCCAGGGGCGATTGGCCTACGGACCTGTCGCCACCGCCGATGTACCCGCGTTGTTTGACGCTGGCTTTCTGTCGGGCGCGGCACACACGCTCGCCCTCGGTCCGGTCGACGCCATCCCCGCGCTTCGGCGGCAGCAACGCGTGACAGCGGCGCGTCTGGGGCAAGACGAAGGCGACAACCTCGCGGCCTATGTGGCCACCGGCGGCTACGCCGGATTGCGCCGCGCGCTGGCGATGTCGCCGGTCGATGTCGTTGCCGAGGTGACCGGATCGGGCCTGCGGGGCCGCGGAGGCGCGGCCTTTCCGACCGGCATCAAGTGGAAAACCTGCGCCGAGGCCGCGGGCACGCAAAAGTACATTGTGGCCAATGCGGATGAAGGCGATTCGGGCACATTCGCCGATCGCCTGCTGATGGAGGGCGATCCCTATTCCCTGATCGAAGGTATGACGATCGCGGCGTACGCGGTCGGTGCGAGCCGGGGATACATCTACCTGCGCATCGAATATCCGCACGCGCAGCAGATGCTGCTGTCCGCACTGGCGCATGCGAGGGCAGCCGGCTGGCTGGGACCGTCCATCGGCGGTACGGACTTCGGCTTCGAGCTCGAAGTACGCATGGCGGCCGGGGCCTATGTCTGCGGCGAGGAAACGGCGCTCCTGGAAAGCCTCGAAGGCAAGCGCGGGCAGGTGCGTTTCAAACCGCCGCTGCCGGCGCATGTGGGGCTGTTCGGCAAGCCCACGGTCGTCAACAACGTCGTGACCCTGGCGACAGTGCCCTGGATCCTCGCCAATGGCGCGACGGCCTACCGCGAGCTGGGCACCGGAAATTCGCGCGGCACCGCGCTGCTGCAGCTGGCGGGAAATATCCGCCATGGCGGGCTGTACGAGGTGCCCTTTGGCATGTCTCTGCGCGAGCTGCTGTATGACATCGGCGGCGGCACGCTGAGCGGCCGGCCGATTCGCGCGGTGCAGATCGGCGGCCCATTGGGCGCGTATCTGGCAGAGAAGCACTTCGACACGGCGCTCGATTACGAGTCGCTCGCGGCGAACGGCGGGTTGCTGGGTCATGGCGGCATTGTCGTCTTCGACGACAGCGTCGACATGGCCGAGCAGGCGCGCTTCGCGATGGAGTTCTGCGCGGCGGAATCCTGCGGCAAGTGCACGCCGTGCCGGATCGGCTCGGTGCGTGGCATGGAAGTCATCGATCGGCTGCGCGCCGGCGATGTCGCGCAGGAAACCCTGCTGCGTGACCTGTGCGACACCTTGCTCAATGGCTCGCTGTGCGCGCTCGGGGGCATGACGCCGTATCCGGTGCTCAGCGCCCTGGACCATTTCCCGGATGATTTCCGCCGCACGGAAACTTCCCGATGAAGCGGACGGAACGACGTCCGGATGCGATGGCGCGGACCCACGCGCCACGGCGCCGGGAAAGGCACAGAATAGGCCCTGCGCCACCCTATCCACGGCTGGGCGCCCCGGCGCGCACGGCCTGTAGCGGAACCTAGTTTATGCGCGCGTACGGCGAAATCGACCGGGGCACCCCGGATACCGGATCCACCCGCACCATCACCCTGGATATCGACGGTGTCAGCGTCAGCGTGCCGGAAGGAACCTCGGTCATGCGTGCCGCGGCACTGGCCGACACGGCCATCCCCCGGCTCTGCGCCACCGACTCGCTCGATGCGTTTGGGTCCTGCCGCCTCTGCCTGGTGGAGATCGAAGGCCGCAAGGGCTATCCGGCCTCGTGCACGACGCCCGTCGCGGCGGGTATGCGCGTGCGCACGCAAAGCGAGCGGCTGACGCAGTTGCGCCGCAACGTGATGGAACTCTACGTCTCGGACCATCCCCTGGATTGCCCCACGTGCCCGTCGAATGGGCGCTGCGAAATGCAGGACATGGCGGCGGCCGTCGGCCTGGAGGAAAACCGCTACGGCAGTTCCGGCGCCAGCCACGCCGCCGCGCCGGTCGACGCCAGCAATCCCTATTTCCGCTTCGATCCGTCGCAGTGCATCGTCTGCTCGCGCTGCGTGCGTGCCTGTGACGAAGTCCAGGGTACTTTCGCGCTATCGATTGCAGAGCGTGGATTTGCGTCCCGTGTCAGCGCCGGTATCGACGAAGGCTTTCTCGGTTCCGAATGCGTTTCCTGCGGCGCCTGCGTGCAGGCGTGCCCGACGACGGCCCTGGTGGAGAAATCCCTTATTGGCGCGCCGCGGCCGGAGCGCAGTGTGGTCACCACCTGCGCGTACTGCGGTGTCGGTTGCTCGTTCCGGGCCGAGATGCACGGCGAGACGCTGCTGCGCATGGTTCCCGACAGCAACGGTGCCGCCAACCGCGGCCACGCCTGCGTGAAGGGCCGCTTTGCGCTGGGCTATGCGACGCATCCGGACCGCATCACCCAGCCGATGGTCCGGGCGTCGATCAACGATCCCTGGCGCGCCGTCAGCTGGGACGAGGCCATTGCCTATGCGGCGTCGGAACTCAAGCGCATTCAATCCACCTATGGGCGATTCGCCATCGGCGGCATCACCTCGTCGCGCTGTACCAACGAGGAAACCTACCTGGTGCAGAAGATGGTGCGCGCCGCATTCGGCAACAACAATGTCGATACCTGTGCACGCGTGTGTCACTCCCCGACGGGATACGGCCTGAAGCAGACGCTGGGCGAATCGGCCGGTACGCAGAATTTTGATTCGGTGATGGAGGCGGATGTCGTCCTCGTCATCGGCGCCAATCCGACGGATGGGCATCCGGTCTTCGGATCCCGGCTGAAACAGCGCCTGCGCGAAGGCGCGCAGCTGATCGTCGTCGACCCGCGCCGCATCGACCTGGTGCGCACGCCGCACATCGCGGCGGCGCAGCACCTCAAGCTCAAGCCGGGCACCAATGTCGCGCTGCTCAACAGCCTGGCGCATGTCATCGTCAGCGAGGGCCTCGTCGACGAGGCGTTCGTTGCGGAACGCTGCGAGGCGGAAGCCTATGCCAAGTGGCGGCACTTCATCGCCGATCCGGCGCAGTCACCGGAATCACTCGCAGCAGAGACGGGTGTGCCGGCGGACGCGGTGCGCGCGGCGGCGCGCCTGTATGCGAACGCGCGTAACGCGGCGATCTACTATGGCCTGGGCGTCACCGAGCATGCGCAGGGCTCGACCGCCGTCATGGCCATTGCCAACCTGGCGATGGCCACGGGCAATCTCGGACGCGTCGGCGTCGGTGTGAATCCGTTGCGCGGCCAGAACAACGTACAGGGCTCGTGCGACATGGGGTCGTTCCCGCACGAACTGCCCGGCTACCGTCACGTGTCGGATGCGGCGGTCCGCGCCAGTTTCGAGAGCGCCTGGCAGGTGAGCCTGCACGATGAACCCGGACTGCGCATTCCGAACATGTTCGAGGCGGCGCTCGCGGGCGAGTACAAGGGCATCTATATCCAGGGCGAGGATCTGGCGCAGTCGGATCCGAACACCCAGCACGTGACGGACGCGCTGCGGGCGATGGAATGCGTGATCGTGCAGGATCTCTTCCTCAACGAGACTGCCAAGTACGCGCACGTATTCCTGCCGGGATCGTCCTTCCTGGAAAAGGATGGCACGTTCACGAATGCAGAGCGCCGTATTTCGCGCGTGCGCCGCGTGATGAGTCCGCGTGCCGGCTATGCCGACTGGGAAGCGACGCAACTGCTCGCGCGGGCCATGGGCTATCCCATGGCGTACGCGCATCCGGCGCAGATCATGGACGAGATTGCCGCGCTCACGCCGACCTTCGCCGGTGTGAGCTATGCGCTGCTCGATGGGCTCGGCAGCGTGCAGTGGCCGTGCAACGAGGCCCATCCGCAGGGTACACCGACCATGCACGTCGACCAGTTCGTACGCGGCAAGGGCAAGTTCATGCTCACCGGTTACGTACCGACGCGCGAGCGGGTGAATGCGCGGTTCCCGCTGCTGCTGACGACGGGGCGTATCCTGAGCCAGTACAACGTCGGTGCGCAGACGCGCCGCACGGACAACGTCGTGTGGCACGACCAGGATCGCCTGGAGATTCATCCGCAGGACGCCTGCGATCGCGGCATTGCCGAGGGCGACTGGTGTGGCATTTCCAGTCGTGCCGGCGATACGGTGCTGCGCGCGTGCGTGACTGATCGCGTCGCGCCGGGCGTCGTGTATACAACCTTTCATTTTCCCGAATCGGGCGCCAACGTCATTACGACCGAGAACTCCGACTGGGCGACCAATTGCCCGGAGTACAAGGTCACCGCCGTCCAGGTGGTACGCGTGCAGCAGCCCTCGGACTGGCAGCGGCGTCACCAGGCCTTTGATGCGCAGCAACGCGCCTTTGTCGATGCTGCCGTGGCACCCGACGATGCCACACGACGACCGCGCTAGCGTGGCGCCGGAAGTTGCCAGCGCGACCGGAATGGCATTGCGCGAGGTCACGCGCTGGCGCGACGGACGGCGCGAGCCGCGGCGTGAATGGCTGGCGGAGGAAGTGCCCGTGGCCATCCACTGCAACGGACATCCCGTTGCGGTCATGATGGCGAGCCCCGGCGACCTGGAAGACTTCGGCCGCGGCTTCGCGCTGACTGAAGGGCTCGTCGACCAGCCAGGCCAGCTGCATGGTATCCACGTGCGACGCGAGCTGGAACGCGTCGAGCTGGCCATGACGCTGGCCGAACCGCAGGCGGAACGCCTGCGCGACCGCGTCCGCCTGATCGAAGGCCGCAGCGGCTGCGGGCTGTGCGGCAATCCCGTGGCCGAGGACGTGCTGCGCCTGCCGGCGGGTCAACTCCCCGTCGTATGCGTGCGGGCCGATGCCATCGCACGGGCGATGGTAGCAATGGCGGCGCAGCAGCGCTTGAACCAGGCCACGGGTGCCGTGCATGCGGCGGCCTGGTGCCGCAGCGATGGTGAGATCCACCTTGTTCGCGAGGATATCGGCCGTCACAACGCCATGGACAAGGTCATCGGCGCGCGCTGGGGTGAGACTGTTTTCGATACGGACGGATTTGCCGTCGTGACCAGCCGTGCCAGTTATGAAATCGTGCTGAAAGCGGCGCGCGCGGGGATTGCCGCCGTGGCCGCGGTGTCGGCACCCACTGCCATGGCAGTGGCGCTGGCCCAGACCTGCGGCCTGCTGCTGGTGGGCTTTGCGCGCGGCAGCGGCTGTACCGTGTATACCTTTCCCGAACGCCTCATCACGCCATGAATCCCGAACGCCTGGTCGACATGCTCAACGATATCGCTGCCAATCTTGGTGTCGAGCCGGATCGCGAGGAGGCGCTGGCGGCGATCGTCGCGCACCTTCGCCGCTTCTGGGAGCCGGGCATGCGACGCCAGCTCCTGGCTTATGTCGACGGTGGCGGCGCCGGCCTGGAGACGCTGGCGCTGGAAGCCGCGCAGCGCCTGCGGCAGGCATCGGTGACTTAGCGGCTGAACCGGGCCAGCAAAGGCCCAGTGCATCGGACAGCATCGTGACGAAAAGAGTGGCGATGCGGTGCGGCGACTACAGATCAGAACAGCCGTAGGCAGCCAGCGCGACCTTGGCGGCTTCCCAGTCGTTCTTGCACTTGGTGGTCATGGTGCGGCGGCCGCTTTCGGTCGATGCGGCGGTGCGCCAGGCGGCGCGATTGAGTTCGAGTGATTCCTGCATGCCCTGCCGTGTCTCGTCCGGCAGCTTGGCGATACAGGCTTCGTACTTGGAAAGATACTCGTCGCAGGCGTCGATGGTGGTCGTGGCGCCTTTGGTGGACGGCGGCCGGGTGGCGGACTTGAGCGCGGCGGTGTCCGTGCCGGCGTCAGCCTGGGCCTGGTCCGCTGGCGCGGGATCGCGCTGGCAGGCAGCAAGGCCGAGGGCGGCAACGGCAAGGGCAAGGGGGATCAAACGATTCATGCAGCTCTCCTGGCATCCGCGGAGCGGTGACTGGTCTTTCTGACTGGGTCGATGCGGATCGGTTCCGTGTCGAGCCCGGTCAACCGGGCAAAACGTGGCGGATTCGACCGGAAAGGAGAGGCGAAGGCAAGCCATCGCGCCTGCCGGCCCGGCCGCCGGATGGCGGTCCGGGCGGGCAGGCGGCCGATCAGAAGTCGGTGCAGCCGTAGGCGGACATGCTGGCCTTGGCCGCTTCCTTGGCCGCGGTGCAGGCCTGCGCCAGACCCGCCTTGGTGGTGGCGTCGGCAGCCAGGCCGCGCCACTGGGCGCGCATTCCGTCCATGCTCTGCTTCATCATGGCGCGCGCTTCAGCCGGCACCTTTTCCGACACGCAGGCTTCGTACTTGGTCAGGTAGCTGTCGCACTCGGGGATACCGACGCTGTCCGCCGTGGCGGCCGGAGCGGCGGGCGCCGGAGCCGGGGTGGCTGCCGGAGCGGTCGGCGCCGGCGCAGTCTGGGCAGCCGGCGGCGGGGTGGTGGTCTTGGCGGGTTCGGCCTGCTGCTGGCAGGCGGCGAGGATCGCAGCGGCCAGGATGGCCAGGGCAGGGCGAGCAAAACGGGTCATCGACGTCTCCTAATGTTCTATGGCATCGCCCCCCAAAGAGCGATGGATGTACAACGTCCGGGCAGCGCCGAAGCGAACGCAGCCGCCGGCGGCCGCCGTGTCGGGCACGGCGCGCGCACTCTATCCCAGGTTTCGGTCCATGGGCGTGGTGGAAGCTGAACGATTTTGGGATGTGTTAAGCATTCGACGGGCGAGTTGTGAAGCAGTCGCCACAGTGCGCGGGCGTCGGGTCTGAAGTGGTTCCGCGCGACGAGCCGCGAACTCGGGCACAAAAAACCCGGCGCGATCGCTCGCGCCGGGTAGCGTGCTATGCACTTAGAAGCGGTAGTTCATGCGCGCGTAGTAATACCCGCCGTTCAGGCCGAACGGCAGCGTTTCCCAGCCGTACTTGAAGCCCAGCGCGGGGAACGGGTTCTGGTCCGGACCGGTGGTTTCCCACTTGTCCGGGTACACGTCGAAGATATTGTTGCCGCCGACCGTGAGCTTGAAGTCGTCGTTGAAGTTGTAGCTGAAGGCCAGGTCCGTCAGCCACTTGCCGCCCCACTTCTGCTTCAGGCCCGGGGTGAAGCCTTCGCCGGCGACCGAACCGTAGTAGTTGAACGCCAGGTCTGCACGCCAGGCGCCGATGCCGTAGTTGCCACCGATGGTGGCGCGCTGGCGCGGCTGGCCCTCCTCGATCAGGGTGATCTGTTCCTGGCCGAAGATGACCGAAGCCGGGAACAGCGACGAGGGCGAGTTGACGCGCAGGACTTCGGTCTGGTTGAAGTTGAACGCCGTGGACACGCCGACCTTCGCACCGTTGGCCAGCTCGGTGTTGTACTCGGTGACGATGTCCACGCCCTTGGTGTCGGTGTCGATCGCATTGGTGAAGAACGTGGCCTGGCCGACATTGAACGGACGCAGCAGCACGGCAATCGGGCACACCGTCGCGTCGGTGCAGCTGGTGCTGTTGGCTTCCGGGCCGATCGCGCCGGAGAACACGATGCGGTCGTCGATCCTGATCTTGTAGAAGTCGAGCGTCAGGCTGAACTCGTTGGTCGGCTTGAAGATGAAGCCCACCGAGTAGTTCTTCGATTCTTCTTCCTGCAGCGGCTTGAGGCCGAAGGCGTTGTAGAGGCCACTGCCCTGGCGCGCGGTGATGGTGTCGGTGAGGACGCCGGCCGAGTTCAGGTTGGTCGACACCTGGCTGAAGTACTGCTGCTGCACGCTCGGCGCACGGAAGCCGGTCGAGGCCGTGCCGCGGATCGAGAAGGTGTCGGTGAAGTTGTAGCGCAACGACAGCTTGCCGGTGGAGTTGGTGCCGAAGTCGCTGTAGTCCTCGAAGCGGCCAGCCGCACCGATCAGGAATTTCTCGGTGATGTAGGACTCGGCATCGACATAGACGCCGTAGCTGCGGCGGCTCTTGTCCACCTCGGTGCCCGGCGTGAAGCCCGGGAAGCCCTGGATACCGGCGGCTGCGGTGCCACCGGCCTGGTTCAGGATCTGCACCGAGCGGTCGTTGGCGCGGCCGTACTGGTAGGACACCGGGTCGCCGGCGATGATCTGGTAACCATCACGACGCCATTCCGTGCCGAACGCCAGGTACAGCGGCTCGGCGCCGATGCCCCAGTCGATATCGCCGCTCACGTCGAAGTTCGCGGTGGTCTGCTTGTAGCGCAGCGTACCGTCCCTGGCCGAGGTCGGTGTTTCGCCAAAGATGCCGCCGCCGGGCTTGGGTTCGTAGAAATAGCTGACGTTGGCGGAATTTTCCGAGGCGAACTCGAACTCGTTCCAGCCGCGGTTGATGCTCAGGTCCCAGCGCCAGCGGTCGTTGATCGCGTGGCGGTAGCCAACCGCCAGCGACGCATCGTCGGTAGTGGTCAGGAGGGTTGGCAGGAAGCCGTTCGGGTAGAGCTGCGGAATCGTGCGGCCGTCACCGGCCGAACGGAAGAAGCCCGACGAATCGCCCTCGCGGCGCGAGAGGCCACCGAAGGCGTACAGTTCGCCGCCGGCGAGCAGGATCTCGGCGTTCATCCACAGCTGGGCGCCTTCCATGTCGGCTTCGCCCAGGCGCTGGGTGACGCGCGGCGGGTCGACACGCAGGCTGTCCGGGCCGGCCCGGTTGGTTTCAAAGCGCTTGAGGTAGTCGGCGGTGAGGTTGATGAAGCCTTCATCGCCGATCTTGAAGCCGGTGTTGAGGCTGGCGCGGTACTGGTCACCGTCGCCGGCGTAGGTTTCGCCGATCTCCACGCCCAGGTCGGTGTGGTCGGTCTGATCCTTCAGGATGATGTTGATCACGCCGGAAATCGCGTCGGAACCGTACTGGGCCGAGGCGCCGTCACGCAGCACTTCGATGCGCTCGATCGCGGCGATGGGAATGGAGTTGATATCGGTGCCGGCCGAACCGCGGCCGATGCTCTGCTGCACGTTGACCAGCGCCTGCTGGTGGCGGCGCTTGCCGTTGACCAGCACCAGCACCTGGTCCGGGCCCAGCCCGCGCAGCGTGGCCGGCCAGATCAGGTCCGTACCGTCGCTGACGAAATTGGTCGGGAAGTTGAACGAAGGGGCGAGCTTCTGCAGGAGCTTGCCGGTTTCCAGGGCGCCGGTGGCCTCGATGGCGTCGATGTTGATGACGTCGATCGGCGCGGCGGTGTCGGTATCCGAGCGGTTGCCGGCGCGGGTACCCGTGGACACGACGTTGATGGTTTCCAGCTTGTCCGCGTCTTCCTGCGCGAAGACGGGCAGATTGGCCAGCGCAGCAATCAGGGACACATACAACGCAGCGCGCCGCTGCGCGCGGCGGTAATACCTATTCATTGTTAAAGCACTCCGTTTCCGTAAAACAACGGCTCCTTGCCGTACGGCATCTGCCGCGACAGCCTGGGGCCTCGATAACAATCCCGTCCCCGGCGGGAAGCGCACAGCGCTGGCGAAAGTGTGGCTGATCCGCACCGGCGCTGTACAGCGGACCGGTCAATTCCCCTTATGCCCTTGCGGGACGCCGCAATAACGGGCAGCCACGCTGGAATCGACGGGTAGGACACGGGTTACTCGTGGTCGTACGGAATCCGGCGGCTGTTTGACCGGCTGCTCGCCGGAAGGAGCTCGGCGACCGGGTGGCCCGGTGTTCCGCCAACCACTTCTGCTATCCCGGCCGTCGAAGGCAGCCTGGGCGCGGCAGCGGCCGACAGGATTACGCCGCCGCATGTATCGACACCGAGGGCCGGATGCCGGTTAAGCGGAAGACACTCTGCTGCGTGCCTCGCGATCCGGTGCAGTATGTGGCGTATGGGAATATGCGGATTAGTCGCCTCAGAGAAAATGCGCGGCCCAAAACTCCGATGCTTTGTATTACGATGTCCGTCCCGCTTGGTGTGTCCTGTCGATGGCGACCGTCGCTTCCTCCGTCTCCTCGCGGTTCCGCCTTGGCGGCTGGCTCGTGCTGCCGGCCGAGTGCGCCATCGAAAACGCGCGTGGACGCGTCCCGCTGGAACCGCGCCTGATGGATGTGCTGGTCGTGCTGTGTGAGCGCGCCGGCGAAGTGGTCAGCGCCGAACAGCTGTTGATCGAATGCTGGCGCGGCACGTTCTACGGCGACAACCCCGTTCACAAGACCATCGCGCAGCTGCGGCGCGCACTGGGTGACAGCGCGACTGCGCCACGCTACCTCGCCACCATCCGCAAGCGGGGCTACCGCATCGTCGCCAAGGTCACCTTTCCGGAGGAATACCGCGCCGCGCCCGCCTCGCTGCCCGTCTGGGGCGGCGGATGCCCGTATGTGGGCCTGGGTGCCTATGGCTCCGCCCATCGCTACGTCTTTTTCGGGCGGACAAGGGCGCAGGCGGCCGTGCTGTCGCGGCTGCGGTCCCGGCTACGTGAAGGATGCGGCTTTGTGCTGCTGCTTGGGCCCAGTGGCTGTGGCAAGACCTCGCTGATCCAGGCTGGCGTGTTGCCGCTGCTGCAACAGGAAGGCGGCTTCGATGGTTGCCGCGTGCTGTCGGCCAGCACGCTGGATGCCCTGCGCCTGACCGACGGCGCCGCGGCGGCACTGGCCGATGGCCTGCTCGGATGGGAAGTCGGTGGCGAACCCGTGTTCTTCCCCGCCGAACGCAGTTTCCTGGTCGAGTTGCTCGAATCGGAACCGACCCATGTCGCGCTGTTGCTCGACGAACGCCTGTCGCGCCGCGCCGCCGGTGGACTGGCCGACGATTCGGCCGTCGTGCTGCTGGTGATCGACCAGCTCGAACGGGCTTTCACCGCCGGTGCCACTCATGCGCTGGAACGCTGCTGCCAGATGCTGTCGGCGCTCATCAGCAACGGACGCATTGCGGTCATCGCGTCGTGTCGCGACGATTTCTACCAGCACCTGGGCAATGTGCCTGCGCTGGCGGAGTTGAAATCCGGCGACGGCACCGTCGACATTCCCCTGCTCACCGCCGGTGAGCTGGCGCAGATCATCCGCGCGCCCGCACTGGCGGCGGGCCTGCGTTTCGACACCGACCCACACACCGCGATGCGCCTGGACGATGTGCTGCGCGACGAGGCCATTGCGCAACCGCAGCCGCTGCCGCTCCTCGCGCATGCGCTCGTCGAGCTTTACCAGCGGCGCGAAGGCGGCAGCGTGCTGAGCTTTGCCGCCCTGCACGACATCGGCGGACTGGCCGGCGCGCTCGGCCAGCGCGCCGAGGCCACCTTCGCAATGCTGCCGCCTGCCAGTCGGCAGCGCCTGCCGGTGCTTCTGCGCCGGATGGTCGCGCTCGGGCCGGATGAAACCGTGCCGGTCGGACGGCGTGTCGCCTGGAGCGCCCTGGCCGATGACGACGAGCGTCGGCTGGCCGAGGCCATGGTCGAGCATCGCCTCTTCGTCGCCGAGCGCAGCGGCGAGATTCCCGCTTTCGCGGCTGCGCACGAATCGCTCTTCCGCAACTGGCCGCGGGCGCGCGACTGGGTGACCGAGAACCGTCGCCTGCTACTCGCGAGAACCCGCCTGGAACAGGCATTCCGGCGCTGGTGTACCGAAGGACGCCGCGCGGATTTTCTGCTGCCGTCTGGCGCGCAGCTGGATGACGGCGAAGCGCTGCTCAACCAGGCACACGCGCCGCTGCCACCGGACATCCAGGATTTCGTGCGGGCCAGCGCGCGTCGCCGGCGTCGCCAGCGGGGGCGCTGGATCGCCGGAATCGCTGTCGTCATCGTGCTCAGTCTTGCGACCGCCGTTGCCGGCACGCTGGCGCTGTTTGCCCAGCGCGAGGCGGAGCAGCGACGCAGCCAGGCGGAAGGGCTGGTGGGCTTCATGCTGGGCGACCTGACCGAACGCCTGCGCGGCCTGGGCAAGCTCGACGTGCTCGATGCGGTCGGCAACGAGGCGATGCGCTATCTCGTGTCACTGCCGGCGGATCCGGATAACGCGCGCACTCAGCTGCTGCGTATCCGCGCGTCGCGGCAGATCGGTGAAATCCGGCTGGCACGCGCGGAATCGGCGCCGGCCGAAGCCTTCGCCCACGCCAGCGATCTGGCGCGCGCGTTGACCGCACGCGCGCCGGACGACGCCGAGGCCTGGACCGAGCTCGGGCTGGCCGAATTCTGGCTGGGCCAGATTCCTTTCCAGGAATCGCGGTATGCGGACGCCGCCACGCATTGGCAGCGTTATCTGGAAGCGGCCCGGCGCGTGGTGGCACTGCAACCGAAAGATCCTGCCGCAACGCTGGAACTGTCGTACGCGCTGAACAACCTGGCCACACTGGACCTGCGTGAAAACCGCCATGCTGCCGCCCGATTGCGTTTCACCGAATCGGCAACGCTCAAGCGCGCCGCCGCGGAGGCGGCGCCAGACGATGACGCCATCCTGGCGGACCTGGCCGACACCTTGACCTGGCTTGGCACGTTGGAGGAAGTCGAGCTGGCGTTGCCCGCCGCCGCGACGCAGTACGAGGCGGCACTGACGACGCTTGGCATTGTCCGCCATCGTCGTCCGGACGATCCGCGCTGGCGCCACCGGGAAGCGCTGGCGCGGATGCATGTCGCGCGTATCGCGCTCATGCGCGGCGAACGTTCCGTCGCACTGGCCAACTATGACGCGGCGCGCGGGGCGCTTGTGGACCTGGCCGCTTCGGACCCCAGCAACGTCGCCTGGCAGCACGATGCCGCACTGGCCTCCATCCACAATGGAACGGCGTCCGAATTTGCCGGCGACATCGCACGTGCGCGGTCGCTGACCCAGTCCGGGCTCGGCGCAATCAGCGCGCTCCTGGAGAAGTCGCCCAACAACGTCACCTGGCGCCGGCTGCAGGTACTGGCACGCTGGCGCAGCCACCAGCTGGATCCGGCGGCGCCGGAAAGTGCCACGGGCGTCCTGGATGTTCTGGTTGCGGAGCAGACAGCTGTGCTGGCGCGCGCGCCGCAGGATTCCCAGTCCCAGCGCCTGCTGCAGAACCTGCTCGCCGCGCGCGCCGAGAAAGCAACGTCTGAATTGGCGGCCAGCGAGGATGCACTGCACCTGCTGGCCTCGCTCGACGGCGACGCCTCGGCGCGGGACGCCACCAGTATCGATCTTCGCCAGCGCGCCTTGATCCTGCTGAACCGGAAAGAAGACGCCCGTGCGTTGCAACAGCGTCTGGACCGCATGGGGTACCGTCATCCGGACTACCTGCGGTTCGCACGCCACCACTCACCCTGAGGGCCAGACCATGAGCACCCAGATCGTTCGCACCATTCCGATCCTGCTGTCGATTGCGCGTATTCACGAGGGCGGCAACGCCGGCAATGGCCGCTACTTCTTCACCTTCGATCCCCACCCGGTGCAGACGGGCGACACGGCGGCGATCCTGGATTTCCAGCTGTCCAAGGAGACCCCCAAGGATCTGGTCATCGAAAGCCTGATCAGCAGCGACGCCCTGCAGCAGCTGGGCGAACCGCTGATCGATGCAGACCGGCGCCGGGTACAGGTGGAGAACCGGAATACGGCGCCCTACCTGATGCAGCTGGCACTGGTGGTACGCGACAACCTGACCGGCGAGGTGATCGTGTGCGATCCGCAGGTGGTCAACACGCCGCCCCATGTGCGTGCGGAGCTGGCGGCTCAGTCGCAGGAATCGCGTCCGAGTATCCGTTCGTAAGTGGAAACATCTTCGTCCCGGGCATGCCCGGGACGGTCACTTGCGCTGGCGGCGTGGATGCGACGGCAGGCTTCGGCACGCGCGATCGGACGGCCGGTGACGGCGAGGTCACCGCTGCCACTATTCCTGCGCCGCCGGGATGACTTTCCAGCGCTGCGCAGGTCGGCGGGAATCGTCGCCGGGCAGCCCACGTGCTGGTAGAACACTTCACCATTGCTGGCGCGGCATTCGTAGGAGACGGCGGCCGCCACGGGCCTGGATCGCGCCGGGCGGGTTACCACACGCGGCAGCAGCGCCGGCCGCTGCGGCCAGCTGTGTGTGTGCGGTCGCGCAGCCGTGTCAGCGGGCGTCACCTCGCGCGGCATCCAGCCGACCGGCAGTTCCTGGTTGTCTGCCGGGCAGGCGATGTCCTGGTATGTCACGTGCCCGTCGGCGCGCTGGCATTTGTGGATCGGCGTGGCGGCGATGGCGCCATCCGGCTGGCAGGCGATGGTGGCCAGCACTATTGCCAGCAGTGCGATGCGTCGATGCATGGTGGACTCCTTGTGGGGGCCACCAGCGTAGGCGTGTGCGAAATGCGGCGAATCCGCGGGAATCCTGCAGATTCCTCGGAATTTTCAGATTCTTTCCGTACCAGGACGACGACGCCCGGCACAGGGGGCCGGGCGTCACGTCATTCGGCGGGGCAATACCGCTGAATAGGGAGGGTCAGTCGACCAGCCAGCCGCGATTGCGCAGATGCGCCAGGATCTGGTTGGCCAGCGCGCCGGCGTCGGCGGTGCTGGTGTCGAAGGACAACTCGGGATTGGCGGGTACTTCGTAGGGATCGCTCACGCCGGTGAATTGCGGAATCTTACCGGCACGGGCCTGCGCGTACAGGCCCTTGCGATCGCGGGATTCGCATACGTCAATCGGCGTAGAAACGTATATCTCCACAAAAATACCATGTTGTTCGACGAGGCGGCGGATTTCCGCCCGTGTGTCGGCGTATGGTGCGATCGGCGCGCAGATGGCGATGCCGCCGTGCTTGACGATCTCGCTGGCCACCCAGCCGATGCGCGTGACATTCGCGGCGCGGTCCTCGCGTGAGAACCCCAGTCCCTTGGACAGGTGTTTGCGCACCTCGTCGCCGTCGAGCAGCGTGATCGGCCGGCTGCTGCGTTCCAGGAGCTTGGCGATCACCGCTTCGGCGAGCGTCGACTTGCCCGAACCGGAAAGACCGGTGAAGAGCAGGGCCACACCCTTCTTGGCGCCCGCGGGGTAGCGTTCGCGCAAAATGTCCACCACTTCCGGGAAGGTGAACCACTCGGGAATGTCTTCGCCGGTCTGCAGGCGGCGGCGCAGCTCGGTGCCGGAGATGTCCTTGACGACGTCGTCGGGGCGCACTTCGTTGGACGGCACGTAGGTATCGCGATTGGCGGCATAGACCATCGCCGGGAACGGCACGATGCGGATGCCGATTTCCTGCTGGTGGCGTGCGAGCAGTTCCTGCGCCGCGAAGGGATCGTAGAAGGGCTTGCCGTCGCGATCGTTGCCGGGGCCGGCATGGTCGCGTCCGACGATAAAGTGCGAGGCGCCGTAGTTCTTGCGGATGATGGCGTGCCATACCGCCTCGCGCGGGCCGCCCATGCGCATGGCCAGGGGCAGCAGCGACAGCGTCGCCTCGTTGCGCGGATAGTGCTTGAGCAGGGCGTGGTAGCAGCGCACGCGGGTGTAGTGGTCGACGTCGCCGGGCTTGGTCCGGCCGACCACCGGCTGGATCAGCAGGCGTGCCCCAACCTGCTCCGCCGCGCGTAGCGTCAGCTCGCGATGGGCGCGGTGCATCGGGTTGCGCGTCTGGAAGGCGACAATCGTTTCCCAGCCGTTCCGGGCGAACCAGTCGCGCAGTTCGCGCGGGGATTGGCGCAGTTCGGCGAAGTCGTAGTGCTGCGGCGGCTGGATGCCTCGCAGCGTGCCGCCCACATAGACCGGATGACTGCGCTCGAGCAGGTCGGCGACACCGGGATGGGTGGTATCCGTGGTGCCGAAGACCTCGCGGGCTTCGCGCAGCTTGTCCGGAAAATAGATGTCCTGCACGTCCAGCACGGCCAGGGGCACGCCCTGGGAATCGCGCAGCGCGATCTCGGCACCGACCTGGATGCTGGCGGCGAATGCCTCCGATACATCCAGCGTGATCGGCATCGGCCACAGCGTGCCGTCGGCCAGGCGCAGTTCCTGGACGACGCGGTCATAGTCGCGCCGGGTCAGGAAGCCTTCCAGCGGCGAGAAGGCACCGTTGAGAAGCAGTTCCAGGTCGCACAGCTGACGGATGGAAAGGTCCCAGCCGGGCAGCGTCGCGCTGCGCTGCTTGAGGGCCGCGCGTTCGGCGGCGGGAACGTAGAGCTCCTTGAGCACGCCGCCGTGCGGCGCATTGAGGGTATCGACGAGTTGCGGAGCAAGAGCCGTATGGGTCATGGGAATCAGCCGTGGGCGAAGTCCGGCTTCGGTGGCCGGATGCAGGTATTCGGGGTTTGGACGCCGCGTGGCGGCGCTATTGCCGTGCCAGCGCGTGCGTCAACATCGCCATGCGGCGGCAGCACGCGCGGAATCAGATTTCCACATGGATACCGCACTCCCGCTTCAGGCCGAAGAAGCGTGTGTCTTCTTCGCGCATGCCCGGCTCCCAGCGCGACGTGGTGTGCACGTCGCCGATCGAGACATAGCCCTCGTCCCACAGCGGGTGGTACGGCAGGTCGTGCTGCTGCAGGTAGACGTAAATGTCGCGATCGGTCCAGTCGACCAGCGGATGGAACTTCCAGCGTCCGTTGCGCAGTTCCAGCACCTGCGCGTCGCTGCGCGAGCGGGCCTGTGCGCGGCGCAGGCCGGCGAACCAGGTGCGGACGGCCAGGTCCTCCAGCGCGCGCCGCATCGGCTCGACCTTGCGCAGGCGGTTGTATTCGTCAATTCCCTGGACGCCGTTCTCCCACAGCCGGCCGTGGCGGGCCTCCATCCAGGCTCGGCTGATATTCGGGCGATAGACCTTGAGATTGAGTTTGAGCCGTTCGGCCAGCTCGTCGGCGAAGCGGTAGGTTTCGGGGAAAAGGTAGCCTGTATCGACCAGGATCACCGGGATATCCGGCGTCTG
This sequence comes from Tahibacter amnicola, assembly GCF_025398735.1. NCBI lineage: Bacteria > Pseudomonadati > Pseudomonadota > Gammaproteobacteria > Lysobacterales > Rhodanobacteraceae > Tahibacter > Tahibacter amnicola. Next base: position 6,185,469 of record NZ_CP104694.1, on the reverse strand, counting down.
CTGGGTCACCAGATGGAGCGAGGCGGCTGACTGCGCACCGAAGGACGAGGACAGCGCCCGGCTCTGCGGCAGGCTGGCCAGCGCCCAGGCGACACGGTCCTGCGCGCTGAGCGCATCGAGTTTCTGGTTCAGTTCGGACAGCGCGCGGGCGTCTTCGGCGGCGCTGATCAGGTCCGGAAAGTTCATGCACGTATCTCCAGCGGAATACCGGCCTTGGCGGCCACGATGCCGCTGCGGACGAGGAAGTCGCCGAATCCTTCATCGGCTTCGCGCTCGGCGGCATAACGCGCGAACAGGCCGTCCAATGTGTCGAGAATGTCGCTCTCGCCACTGTTCTCTTTGTACAGGCGGTTCAGGCGCTGGCCGCGGTGATCGGCGCCGAGCATCAGGTTGTAGCGGCCGGGTGCCTTGCCGACCAGGGCAATTTCACCCAGGTAGGGGCGCGAGCAGCCGTTGGGGCAACCGGAAATGCGCAGATTGATCGGCGTGTCCCGCAGGCCGTGCGCAGCCAGGCGTGTCTCGACCTGGGTCAGGAAATCGGGCAGGTAGCGCTCGGCCTCGGCCATGGCCAGCGAGCAGGTCGGCAGCGCAACGCAGGCCAGCGCGTTGAGACGCACGGGGCTGGCCGTACGGAAGCCGTCCAGGCCGTATTCGGTGACCAGGGCGTCGATGCGCGCCTTGTCGCTGTCGGCGACAGCGGCGATGACGAGGTTCTGGTTCGGTGTGAGACGGAAATCGCCCGTATGGATGCGGGCAATTTCACGCAGGCCGCTCAGGTGACGTCGCTCGCCGCGGTCGGCGATGCGGCCGGCCTCGATGCGCAGGGTGAGGTGCCAACGGCCGTCGTGGCCCTGGACCCAGCCAAAGCGGTCGCCGTTGTGATCGAAATGGAACGGTCGTACCGGCGCAAGGGCGAAGCCTGCGCGGCGCTCGACTTCGGCCTTGAACGCGTCGAGGCCATGATCATCGATGGTGTACTTCAGGCGCGAGCGCTTGCGTTCGCTGCGATTGCCCCAGTCGCGCTGCGTGGTGATCACGCCTTCGGCGACGGCAATGACCTGTTCCGGCGTCACGAAGCCGATGACATCGGCCAGTCGCGGATAGGTGGTCGGATCGCCGTGGGTGGCGCCGAACCCACCGCCGACGGTGACGTTATAGCCGACCACCACGCCGTTCTCGACCACGGCGATGAAGCCGAGGTCGTTGGCGAAGATGTCGACGTCATTGACGGGTGGCACGGCGAACGCGGTCTTGAACTTGCGTGGCAGGTAGGTCGCGCCGTAGATCGGTTCGTGCTCGGGCGTACCGGCAACCTGCTCTTCGTCGAGCCAGATCTCGTAGTACGCCCGCGTCTTGGGCAGGAAGTACTCCGACAGCGCCTTGGCCTGCTCGTACACGACCGCGTGGACCTGCGATTCGAGCGGATTGGCCGCCGCCAGCACATTGCGATTGACGTCGCCGCAGGCGGCGATGGTGTCGATCAGGCTGCCGTTGATGGCTGCCAGTGTCGCCTTGAGTTCACGCTTGATCACACCATGGAACTGGAACGCCTGCCGCGTGGTGACGCGCAGCGTACCGTTGGCGTAGCGCGTGGCGATGGCGTCGAGCTTGAGCCACTGTTCCGGCGTCGCGATACCGCCGGGCGTACGGGTACGGATCATGAAGCTGTAGTCCGGCTCCAGCTTCTGCTGGCGCCGTTCCTCGCGCACGTCGCGGTCGTCCTGCTGGTAGCTGCCGTGGTACTTGATCAGTTGCGTGTCGGATTCGCGCAGCGCGCCGGTGACGGCGTCGGCCAGGCTTTCCTTGAGCGTCCCGCGCAGGTAACGGCTTTCGGATTTGATCTTTTCAACGGGGGAAGGCAACGCGCTCATCGTCAATACACGTCTCGGGCGTAACGGCCCTGTTGCTGCAACTGGTTGATATACGTTTCGGCGTCTTCGCGGCTCTTGCCGCCGTGGCTCATGGCCACTTCGATCAGCGCGTTGTGCACGTCCTTGGCCATGCGCGTGGCGTCACCGCAGACGTATACGTGCGCGCCGGATTCAATCCACGCGTAGAGCTGGCGGCCCTGCTCGACCAGGCGATGCTGCACGTAAACTTTTTCCGCCTGGTCACGCGAGAAGGCGAGGTCCAGCCGGTGCAGCGAGCCGTTCCTGAGCGCTTCCTGCCACTCGGTCTGGTAGAGAAAGTCCGACCGGAAATGCGGATTGCCGAAGAAAAGCCAGTTGCGGCCCGTAGCGCCGATGGCCTGGCGTTCCTGTACGAAGCCGCGAAACGGTGCCACGCCGGTGCCGGGACCGATCATGATCACGTCGCGGGCGGTGTCCTTGGGCAGGTGGAAGCGATCGTTGTGCTCGATGAAAATCGGCAAGGCCGCGCCTTCGTCGCTGGCGGCCAGCTGGTGCGACGCCGCTCCCCAGTGCGTGCTGCCGAAGGCTTCGTACTGCACGTGCGCGACGGTCAGGTGCGCTTCGTCGCCGACCAGGCGCTGGCTCGAGGCGATCGAGTACAGGCGCGGCGCCAGCGGGCGCAGGGCGGCGACCAGTTCCTCGGCGGACCACGCCGCTGGAAAGGCACGCAGCAGGTCGATGATCTGGTACTCACCGAGCAGGCGCGTCAGCGCCGGTGCGTGGTCGGGTGAGAGGATCCGGTTGAGTTCCGCATCACCGGCATGCGCCGCGTGCTGCGCGACAAAGGGACGCGCCAGCTTGGTCAGCTCGCGGCGGCTGGACAGCCATTCGCGCAGCGACAGCGTGACCTCGTCGTGCGTGACGGGCGTATCGCCGTTGAGTTTCTGCGCATCGAGCACGGCGTCAACCAGTGCCGCCGGATTGCGCGGCCACAGGCCCAGCGCGTCACCCGGCTCGTAACGCAGGCCGGAACCTTCCAGCGACAGTTCGACGTGACGGATGTCCTTGTCGCTGCCGCGGCCGGTCACGCGCTGATTCTTGATCAACTCGGCGGCGAAGGGCTTCTCACGCGAGAACGCGGGCGCGGCGGGCGGACGCAGCGGCGTGACTGTCGCCAGCGGCGCAGCGCCCTTGGTCGCTTCGCGCACGGCGGTGAGGGCCTGCTCCAGCCAGGGCTTGGCGATGCTGTCGATGTCGACGTCTGCATCGCCGCGTGCGACCAGGCGCCGCGCACCGAGCGCCGAAAGGCGCTCATCGAGCTGGCGTCCGATGGCGCAGAATTGCGGATAGCTGCTGTCGCCCAGACCCAGCACGGCGTACTGGAGTTCGGGCAGTTCCGGCGCGCGCTTGCCGGCAATGAATTCGACCAGGCCGCGGGCGTCGTCCGGCGGATCGCCATCACCCTGGGTGCTGATCACGATGTAGAGCAGGCGCTCGGCCTTGAGTTCACGCGTCGGGTAGGCGTCGGCGCGCAACAGACGCACCGCGATTCCGGCGGCTTCGGCCTTTTGCGCCAGCTGCTCGGCCAGGCGCTTGGCGTTGCCGGTCTGGCTGCCGTACACGATGGAGAGCTTGAGCGCGGGCGTTGCGTCCTTGGCCAGCGCCGCGTTGACGGCGCGTGGCAGCGATGCCGGCTGCGAAGCGAGCCCGGCGGCATAGCCGGACAGCCACCACAGGGCGCTGCTGTCGAGACCGTCGACCAGCCGCAGCAGTTCGCCGGCCTTGGCTTCGGGCAGCGGAATGAGTGGAAGAGCGGCGTTGGAGGACATGGCAGCACCGAATCATTTGGACGTCTAAACGCCAACTGACAGGGGATGCTAGGGATCGGTGCGGGGCGGCGGAAAGGATGGGGGGTTATTCGGTTATGCCGCCGCGACATGTGCCATTCCGGTTTGGAATTAGCTTTGCAGATCAATCGGTTGGATATGGGGCGGCGGATTGCCTGGGTGGCTGGCACCACTTTGGCACGATGTCGACGGGGGCAAGGGCGGCCGGACACTGCGCTCCGTGCTGCGCTGCCGCGTGACTCCGCAGGACGGATCGCCACAATCCGGCCGCGCGGGCCACAGAGCCTGCGGGGAGGGAACCCGCCGCGGGCGACTGCGGCGGGTTTTTTTATGCCCTTGTGCGCGGATGCGTGGCGTAATGTCTATTTGTTGCACTGTAGCGTAATTATCCTTGGCGCCGCCGGAGTGGACCGATCCGGCCACAGCGTCCGGCGTCGTTTGCACGCGCCGGCAATCGAATGACGTCCGACCTCGCTGGCCGCCCGTGGCCGGCGCGGGCGTCTTCATCGCAAAGGGAGATGACAGTGCGCAAAAGTATGTTTGCCGGCCTCGTGCTGGCAGGGCTGTTTGGCATTGGGGGACAGGCATCGGCGTCGGGGATGGCGCCCGATCGCAGTGCCATCGGCTTTGAGGCCCTGGACCTGGCTTCGATCGCCGCGGAAGACGAACGCAACGACCGGAAGGGCGAAGCGTTCCGGTTTGCCATTGCGCGCGCCGTCGCGGTGAATCCCACGGCGGATGGCCTGTGGTCATCGCGCGCCGACGGGTCGCGGCAGTGGCAGTTTGACGTCCACACGCCGGACGCGGTGCATCTCAACTTCGGCTTCAACCCGTTCCAGTTGCCGGCCGGTGCGTCGCTACGCATCGTGTCCCGCGATGGAAAACAGGTGCTGGGCCCGTTTACCGAGCGGGACAACAACCCGTCGGCGCAGTTGTGGACACCGATACTTCCGGTCGCCGAGGCGCGCGTGGAACTGGTCGTTCCGGCCGGGAAGGAGGGCGAGGTCAAGCTGGGCCTCGTGCACATCGGGCAGGGCTATCGTGGCTTTGGCGCGACGGCGAAGTACTGCCGTTCGGGCGCCTGCAACATGGACGTGGCCTGCCTGGGCAACAACGACAGCTGGAATCAGCCGCGCCGGTCGGTCGCCGCCTATTCCCGCAACGGCAGTTTCGCCTGTACCGGTTCGCTGCTCAACAACACGGCCAACGACCGGCGCATGCTGTTCGCCACGGCGACGCACTGCGGCGTGAGCTCCGATTCCGTCGCAGCCACCCTGGTGGCCTACTGGAACTACGAGTCGGCCAGCTGCCGCACGCCGGGTTCGCAGGCGAGCGGCACATCGGTTCCGCGACCGACAACGACATCCACCGGCGCTCGCTTCCTGGCGCAGACCGGCAGCCCCTTCAATGCGCAGATCGGCAGCGCGTTCAACTCGGACTTCACCCTGGTGGAGTTCCTGCAGCCGGCCAATCCCGCACACAATCTCTACTGGGCCGGCTGGGACCGGCGCGACCGCAGCCACACCTGCACCGCGCCGGCGAACCTGGTATCGACCGAAGGGCTGTGTGCCAGCATCCATCACCCCGGCGTGCAGGAAAAGCGCATCACCTTCGTCGAGCAGACGATGGAAGTTTCCAATTTCTCCGGTGGCCAGAACAGCCACCTGCATCCGTACTGGGACCCCACGCCGCCGCTGCTGCCGGGTATCACGCCGGCGCCGACCACGGTGGTGCCCAACGTGACCGAGCCCGGTTCCTCCGGTTCGCCGCTCTACAGTGCCGACAAGCGCTTCGTCGGCGTGCTCAGTGGCGGGCCGTCCCAGTGCGGCTCCACCGGCGGTGACCTGTCGGATTTCTACGGCCGGCTTTCCAACGCCTGGGAGGGCGGTGGCACGCCGGCCACGGCGGTGAAGTCGCACCTGGATCCGGTCACCGGTGGCGCAGCGGAATTCCTGGACGGCGTGAGCCAATGCACCTTGCCGGCGGCACCGACAGACGTGGCTGCGGCGGTGGACGGCGCCAACCGCGTCGCGGTCACCTGGACGGCCGTGCCTGGCATAACGCGTTATCGCATCCTGCGTTCGACCGGTGCCTGCCCCGGCGCCACCTTCGTGCCGGTCGGCGATGTGGAAAATGCCACCCGCTTTGTCGACACCACGGTCTCCGGCGGCACGACCTACAGCTACAAGGTGACGTCCTACGACACAACCCAGCCCTGCGAATCCGTGCTCAGCCAGTGCTCCAACGCCGTGGCGACGGGCGTATGTACGCTGGCGCCCGCATTCACGGGCCTTGGCGCCGCCACCAATGCACACACTGCCACCTGCGCGGCGCAGCTGAGCTGGGCCTCGGCAACCCCCAGCTGCGGAGCGGCGGGGCAGATGCGCTACAACGTGTTCCGTTCGACCAGCGCGAACTTCACGCCGTCGGCGGACAACCTCATCCGTTCGTGCGTCACGGATACACAGGTTACCGACACCACAGTTGCCAACGCCACGCGCTACTACTACGCGGTGCGTGCCGAGGACATCAGCGGTTCCGGCAACGGCCTGTGCGCCAGTGGTCTGCAGGATACGAACACGCAGCGTCTCGACGTACGGCCGACGGGACCGGACATCGTGGCCTTCGGCGATGACGTGGAAGGGGCTGCTTCCTGGGTCACGGCGGGCACCGGCCCCGCCAACGGCGGATTCAGCGTCGTCACCGATCATGTCCATTCGCCCACGCGTGCCTGGCATTCGCCGGATCCGGGCGAGGTGCAGGACCGCACCCTGACCCAGATCACTCCCGTCACCGTGCCGGCCGAGGGCGGCGTGCTGCTGGAGTTCTGGCACCGCTACGAGCTGGAGACGGCCTACGACGGTGCGGTGCTGGAATACTCGCTCGACGGCGGAACGACCTGGACGGACATCCTTGCGGCGCAGGGGCCGGTGCCCGCGAACGCCAATCGCCTCATCGAAGGCGGCTATAACGGGGCGCTCAATTCCGCCGGCGCGTTCCCGGGGCGCAACGCCTGGCATGGCGCACACCTGGAATGGAGCCGCGTCCAGGCCGACCTGGCGGATTTCGCCGGACGCATCGTGAAGCTGCGCTTCCGTACAGGCAGCGACAATTCCGTCGGCCGTGACGGCTGGTGGATCGATGACGTACGCCTGTTCTACGGCAGCAGCTGCAGCGTTGGCGCCGACCTGATCTTCCGCAACGGCTTCGAACCATAACCCTCGGCTCTATCGGAAGTGCCGGCCTCCCCGCTGCGGGGAGGCCGGACCGGGGTATTACATCCGGCACGCCGGCCAAGGCTACAATCGGCCTTCATGCCCACGACCGTCGCGCCTTTCGCAGGCCTCACCGAATCCCGCTACAGCCATCTGCTGGCGCGCTGCCGCGAATGCGGCGTTCCCTTCTATGACGATGCCGGCGTTGCCGAGCAGCTGCAGCGCGTGCTGCTGGCCAGCGACTTCGCCTACGACTGCTTTTCGCGCGATCCGGCGCTGATGGCGCCCGATGCGTTGATGCTGATGAGCGATCCGCGTCCGGCGGATGCGCGGGTTTACCAGCTCGATGCCACTGAACGCGACGAGGCGCGCCAGATGAGCGCGCTGCGCCGCTTCCGCAAGCGCGAGGCGCTGCGCCTGATCTGGCGCGACGTCAACGGACTGGACGAAGTCGCCGATACGCTCGCTGGATCGAGCACGCTGGCGGAAACCTGTATCGAACTGGCGCTGCGCTACGCCGAGGCGCACCTGGGCGCCCGCCACGGCTCGCCACGTGACAGCGCAGGCAAGGCACAGCGCCTGGTCGTGCTGGGCCTGGGCAAGCTCGGTGGCGGCGAGCTCAATTTCTCCTCCGACGTCGACCTGATTCTCGCCTACGCCGAGAATGGACAGACCGACGGCGCGCGTGTCGTGGACAACGAAACATTTTTCGCGCGCGTCGGACAGCAGATGGTCAAGCTGCTGGCCGAGGTGACCGCGGACGGCTACGTCTATCGCGTGGACCTGCGCCTGCGCCCGTTCGGCCATTCCGGCCGCGTGGCCCTGTCGTTCGCCGCGATGGAACAGTACTACCAGCGCGAAGGCCGCAACTGGGAGCGCTACGCGTGGATCAAGGCGCGCCCGGTCGCTGGTGACCTGGGGGCCGGCAAGCGCCTGACCGAGACGCTGCGGCCGTTCGTCTACCGGCGCTATCTCGACTACACCGCTTTCGCCGGTTTGCGCGAGATGAAAGCGCTGATCGACGCTGAAGTGGCGCGCAAAGACCTGACCGACAATCTCAAGCTCGGCCCCGGTGGTATCCGCGAAGTGGAGTTCATCGTGCAGCTGCTGCAGATGATCCGCGGTGGCCGTGAGCCCAGCCTGCGCGTGCGCGGCCTGCTGCCGGCACTGGCGGCCTGCGAGCAGCTGGGCCTGTTCGATCGGGCCCGCGCGGCCCAGCTGCGCCAGTCGTACCTGTTCCTGCGGCGCGTGGAGAACCGGCTGCAGATGTTGCGCGACGAACAGACGCACGCCCTGCCGGGTGATGCGGATCTCGTGGGGCGCATTGCCCGCGCGCTGGACTTTCCCGATGCCGACGCATTCGGACGAGCCTTGACCGTCGAGCGTGCCATTGTTGCCGAGGAGTTCCGCCAGCTGCTGGCGCCGCTCACGCCCGAAACGCATTCGCCCACGCCGGACAGCTGGATCACGCTGTGGCGCGCGATCGATGCGGACGGGAACGGCGATACCACGGCCGCACTCGAGGCCGCCGGTTTCGTTCCCGGCGAGCCGGTGCGCGAGGCGCTGGTGGGACTGGCGCGATCACCGTCGGTCCGCGTGATGGCCGCCAGTTCGCGCGAGCGTTTCGATCGCCTGATGCCGCAGCTCCTGCAGGCCGCTGCCGCGACGCGTGTACCTGCAGCCTGCCTGGAACGCCTGGTGCGCCTGCTGCACGCGATCGTGCGTCGCGCCGCCTACCTGGTGCTACTGGATGAGCAGCCCGGCGCACGGCGCCGGCTGATCGCGCTGTTTGCCGACAGCGCCTGGCTGGCAGAGCGCGTGATCGCCCATCCGCTGCTGCTGGATGACCTGTTCGACCCGCGTCTGGAGCAGGTGCCGGTCGACCGCCGCGCCATCGAGGGTGAGATCGCCCGTCGCGTCGCCACGCTCGACGAGGCCGACGCCGAGGCAGAGATCGAGGTCCTGCAGGAGCTCAAGCACAGCCTGGGTTTCCGTCTGGGCCTTGCGTTCCTGGCGCGGCGTGCGGATGCGGTGCAGACGGCGCGACGAATGGCCGTCCTGGCCGAATCGATCATTGCAGCCGTACTGGCCCAGGCCGAGCGCGATGCAATCCGCCAGCATGGCCGGATGCCCGGCCATGCCACCGATGGCAGCGGGCTGGGCATCGTCGGCTACGGGTCGCTCGGGGCGGCCGAGCTGGGATTCGCTTCCGACCTGGATCTCGTTTTTCTCTATGACGAAAGCCTGGGCCAGGCCGAAAGCGACGGCCCGCGTCCGCTGGATGGCCAGCGCTACTTCGCGCGTATCGCGCAGCGCGTGGTGCACCTGTTGACCACGCTCACGCGTGCCGGCCGCCTGTATGAAGTGGATGTGCGCCTGCGTCCGGATGGTGGCAAGGGCCTGCTGGTGACCAGCGTGCAGGGATTTGCCGACTACCAGCGCGAGCGGGCCTGGACCTGGGAACACCAGGCCCTGGTGCGGTCGCGCTTCCTCGCCGGCGACCCGCAGCTGGCGCTTCGTTTTGACCAGGCGCGCAGCGCGGTGCTCGGGCAGCCGCGGCAACCTTCCGAAGTGCTGCGCCATGTCGCCGATATGCGTGCGCGCTGGCGTGCCGAACGCGACCGGTCCAACGCGGTGGAGCTGGACCTCAAGCAAGGGGCCGGCGCGCTGCTGGATATCGAATTCCTGCTACAGGCACTGGTGCTGGCACATGCGGCGGATCACCGCGAACTGCTCGCCAGCAGTGACAGCGGCGGGCTGATCCGCGCGGCGGCGAAGCTGGGACTGTTCGACGAACCGCAGGCCACGCAGCTGCTGGCGGCTCACGCCTGCCTGCTTGAGCGGGCATTGACCTGCACGCTGGACGCGCGCCCCCGCATCGCGCCGCGCGACGACGCGCTCGACGAGGCCACGACGGTCGTCCTCGAAGTGGCCCATTCCGTTGGCCTGGCCGTGCGGTGAACGCCTCGTCTCTGCAGGCGCTGATCGACGATATTGTCGCCGCGACGCGCTCGCGCTGCGACGAAGGCGCGGTCGCCGATTACATCCCGGCGCTGGCGAAAGTACCGCCGGACCGGCTGGGCATGGCGATCGCCACGCTCGACGGCACGGTGCTGCGGGCCGGCGATGCCACGGAACCGTTTTCGATCCAGAGTATTTCAAAGCTGTTTGCGCTGACCCTGGCGCTGCGCCGGGAAGGCGAGTCCTTGTGGCGGCGGGTTGGCCGCGAGCCTTCCGGTACGCCGTTCAATTCGCTGGTGCTACTGGAGCGGGAGCAGGGTATTCCGCGCAACCCCTTCGTTAATGCCGGTGCCCTGGTCATCACGGACGTGCTGTGCCAGCGCTTCCTGCAGCCCGAGCGCGCGGTGCTGGAGTTCATCCATGGCCTGCTTGGCCGGACGGATGTCGCCATCGACGCGGGCGTGGCACGTTCGGAGCGGCAGCACAGCGACCGCAATGCGGCCATTGCGCATTTCATGCGCAGCTTCGGCAAACTGGGCAGCCAGCCGGCGACGGTGCTCGATGCCTATTGCGCCCAGTGCGCGATCGCCATGAGCTGCGCGGACCTGGCGCGCGCGAGCCTGTTTCTCGCGGCCGACGGTCGTGATCCGCTGGGTGGATCGCCGGTGGTGGATGCACTGGCGGCACGGCGCATCAATGCCCTGATGCTTACCTGCGGCGCCTACGATGCAGCGGGGGATTTCGCCTGTCGCATCGGTCTTCCGACCAAGACCGGCGTGGGCGGCGGCATTCTCGCGGTGGTGCCGGGACGCATGAGCCTGTGCGCCTGGTCGCCGCGGCTGGATGCGAACGGCAACTCGATCGCGGCAGCGGCAGCGATCGAGCGCTTTGCGGCGGAAACGGGCCTTTCGATTTTCGGTGCCAGTGTCGCGTAGCAGCGCTGCGCGACACTGGCGTCCGTCACTTACTGGGCAGGTGGCGCGGCGGCGGCGCCGGTGGTGCCAGACTGCGGTGTCCGCAGCGTGCCTTCGAACAGTTTCAGGATGCGCGCGTATTCATCGCGCCAGGCGGAGGCGTGCGTGAACGCGTGCCGTTCCATTGGATAGGGCGCCAGTTCCACGTTGTCCTTGTGCAGTTCAATCAGGCGTTGGAACAGACGCACCGAATCCTGGAAGAACACGTTGTCGTCGATCATGCCGTGGGCGATCAGCAGCGGGCCCTTGAGGCCGTCGGCGAACTCGATCGGCGAGCTGCGGCGATAGGCCAGGTCATCGACCTGCGGCGTGTTGAGGATGTTGGAGGTGTATTCGTGGTTGTACTGGGTCCAGTCGGTGACCGGCCGCAGCGCGGCGCCGACATGGAAGCGATCCGGTGCGCGGAACATTGCCATGAGTGTCATGAATCCGCCGTAGGACCCGCCGTAGACACCGACGCGCTTCGCATCGCCGTTGTGTTCCTTCACCAGCCAGTTCACGCCGTCGATCAGGTCTTCCAGTTCCGGCGTGCCCATCTGGCGATAGATCGCCGTGCGCCAGTCGCGCCCGTAGCCCTCGGAGGCGCGATAGTCCAGATCCAGCACGAGGTAGCCCTTTTCCGTCAGCAGGTTGTGGAACATCTGCTCGCGGAAGTAGTACGGGTACGACAGGTGCGTGTTCTGCGTATAGCCGGCGCCGTGGACGAACAGCACGATCGGCGCGGGCTGCGCACTGCGCGTCGTCGGGCGATACAGCTTGCCCCAGATCGGCGCCCTGGTGTGGCTGGAGGGCACCGCAACGATTTCCGGCGATTGCCAGCTCATGGCCTTGAACTGCGCTGTTCGTGTGTCGGTCAGTGCGTGCAGCTGGCCCTGGGCGTCGCGCACGCTGATCTGCTGGGGCTGGTAGCTGCCCGAATGAGCCAGCAGCAGCTGCGTACCGTCGGGCGAGAGGCTGTACCCTTCCACGCCCTTGAGCGTGGTCAGGCGTTCGAACTCGCCGCCGCGGGCCGGTACACGGTAGACGTCATAGACATACGGCGCCTCGGCATTGGCGCGTACGTAGATCCATTGACCATCCGGCGATACCGTCGGCGTCGAGATCTCGAACGATCCGCCGGCCAGGCGCGTGGGCTTCTGGTCGCCCTGGCGTACGTACAGGCCGGCGTAGCCCGTCTCTTCGGAGACGTACCACAGCGTGCGATTGTCCGGCAGCCAGCCGAATTCGTTGAAGTTCCAGTTGATCCAGGCCGGGTCGGTGAGGCGGTGCCGCTGCGTGAGTGCCGGTTTTGCGTCCGGCGAGACGGTGGCGATCCAGCGGTCCTTGTTGTCGTTGGCGCGCAGTTGGATGGCGGCCATGCTGCCGTCGCGCGTAAACTGCACGCCGGCGACCTGGATGGGGCGAGCGGCAGGTTCCTTCGCTTCTTTTGTGGATTTCTTCTCCTTGGAAGAATCTGTCTTTTTGTCTTTATCACGGACCTTCGCATTTTCCGCGCGGACGGCCGCGAGCGGGTCGTCCTTGATGCCGTCGAGTCCTGTTACCGAAAGCTCGGTGCGCGTGTGGGTTTCAAGATCGATGAACCACACGGTGTGCGGCACGGGGTCACCACGGCCGACGCGGGTACGGACGTCTTCGACTTCCTCATAGCCGGATTCGGTGACGTAGTCGGGCATCTTGCCGGCGCGGCCCGCATCGAAGGATTTGGGCGTAGTCACCGCTACCAGCCAGCGGCCGGATGGCGACAGGGCCGTATCGGCGATTTTCACGTCATCGCCCAGGAAATGCGGGGCCACGGCGCGAGTGGGGTCTGTCTTGCGCAGTTCATTCTCGCGCGCCTTCTGTGCCAGGCGGTTGTCGCGGTCACGCTTGAGCGTACTGATCAGGCGAAGCTGCAGCTCTTCCAACTCGCCAGGTTTTTTGTCGTCGGGGTTCTTCTCGGCCTTGAGCAGGGCGATGGGGGCGTTGATGGCGCTGGCGAAGTCATAGCTGAACCAGTCGTTCCCCACGCGATAGTGCAGCTGGCGCTGGTCGGCGGAGAACTGCGGCGATGATTCGTCTTCGGCGGTGCGCGTCACCTGTACCAGGCGCCCGCCCGGCAGTTCGCGCACGAAGATGTCGCCGTTGCGGACGAAGGCGGCACGCTGGCGTGCGGTGTCGAAGACGGCGCCGATGGCGTCGCGGCTGGCGTGTTCGGCGTCCGTGAGGATGTGGTCAGACTTATCGCCCAGTGTGATCCGATGCAGGTCGCGTATGGGCGAGCCGGTGCGCTTGAGCGAGTAGTACACGGCGCTGCCGTCGACAGCCCAGAAGGGGGCCTCGACGGCCGGGCCGATCCAGTCCGGGTCGGCCATGATCTGGTCCAGCGACAGGGCCGCCGTGGACGGTTGCGCGGCAAGGACGAACAGGAAGGCTAAGCCTCCGGTAAACAGGCGTGACATGGATACCTCCGCGGGGAACCCGGGCAGGGTAGCCCAGAAGGTGGGAGGGTGGATCGGCAATAAGTCAGGCCCCCCGCGTCCGGCAGCGGCTTTTCCCGTCCAGGGCCGTTCGGGCACTATCGCCGTTTGCCCTGGCCTGCCGGCCCCGGAGACGTTCTGATGATCCTTCCTTCCGTCGAACTTGAAACAGCGCCTGATCCGCGCCACAGCGTCATCTGGCTGCACGGTCTGGGGGCCGATGGCCATGATTTCGAGCCGATCGTGCCGGAACTGGTCTCGCGCCAGTGGCCTGCCCTGCGTTTCGTGTTTCCGCATGCGCCGGTGCGCCCGGTGACGATCAACGGCGGCATGCCCATGCGTGCCTGGTACGACATTGGCGGCGTGGATATCGCGTCCAAGCAGGATGAGCCCGGTATCCGCACCTCGATCGGCCAGCTCGACGCGCTGATCGCGCGCGAGGCTGAGCGCGGCGTGCCGGCCGAACGCGTGATCCTGGCCGGCTTCTCACAGGGCGGCGCGGTGGTCCTGGCGGGCGGCGTGCGGCACGCGGCGCGCCTGGGCGGCATCATGGCCTTGTCGACCTACCTGCCACTGGCGGAGAAGACCGCCGCGGACCGCCACGACGCCAACAAGGCTGTACCGATCCTCATGGCGCATGGCAGTTTCGACAATGTCGTACCGCAGACCCTCGGCACGGCGTCGCGCGACTACCTGCGCGGGCTGGGGTACGCGGTCCAGTGGCACACCTATCCGATGGCCCATCAGGTGTGTTCGGAAGAAATTGCCGACCTGCGGCAATGGCTTGGAGCGCGGCTGGCGGCATAATCGGGCGACCTACGCAGGCGCCGGGAGGGCGCATGGCGCATTCGGAACCGCGGTCGGCCACGGCCAACGACAGTTCCGGCGAGGTGGCGCTCGCCAATCACTGGCTGCCGAATTTCTGCAGCCTGCCCATCCTGTTTGCGCTCATGGTGATCGGCGAACTGGTCGCCCTGATCGTCGTGCTCGCGTCGAGCGACGTGGGTTCGCCCGGCTGGCAGCGGCTCGGAACGGCCACGGTGTTCGTGCAGTGGCTGGCGGTCGTCTGGACCGTCTGCCTGTGCAAGGCGCGGCCGTTGCTGGTGCGCATGCGTCCGTGGATGAGCGAATTCGCCGCGTTCGCCCTGATGGTCGGCACGACGGCGATCGCCAGCTGGCTCGCCTATACGATCGACAATTCCCTGTCGCTGGGCCTGATCGGCATCCTGAGCGGGCAGGAGCGCTTCATCCTGCGCAACAGCGTCATCTGCGCGCTCGTGGCGACCGCCGTGCTGCGCTACTTCTACGTGCAGGAACAGTGGCGCGATCGCGTCAGAGCCGAAGCACGGGCGCGCTACGAGGCGCTGCAGGCGCGCATCCGGCCGCATTTCCTGTTCAACAGCATGAACACGATCGCCAGCCTGATCCGCATCCGGCCGGCCCAGGCCGAAACGGCGGTGGAGGACCTGGCGGACCTTTTCCGCGCCTCGCTCGGGTCCGTGGACACACCGCGCACGCTGGGCGAGGAGCTGGATCTGGCGCGCGGTTACCTGCGTATCGAGGAATTGCGTCTCGGCGAGCGCTTGCAGGTGGTGTGGGATGTGGCGTCCTTACCGCGTGACCTTCCGCTGCCGCCGCTGTTGCTGCAGCCGCTGGTCGAAAATGCCGTGTACCACGGCATCCAGCCCCTGACCGACGGGGGAACGGTCACCGTGACGGGGCGGCATTCGGGCGGCATGGTGGAGATCCGCATCGCCAATCCCTGCCCGGCGCCCGGCAAGCGTTCGCCGCGCGGCAACGGTATCGCGGTCGCAAACATCCGCAGCCGGATCGCCTACCATTTTGACGACCGTGGCGCCCTGGAAATCCACCAGGGCCACGATACTTTCGACTGCGTCCTGCGCCTGCCGGACGATGGCACCGCACCTGGGGGAATTGAGCATGCGCATACTCATCGCCGATGACGAACCGCTGGCACGCGAGCGCCTGGCGGCGCTGGTCGCTTCCGCCGAGGGTGAGGTGGTGGCCCTGGCGGCCAATGGCGAAGAGGCCGTCCGTGAAGCCGAGCGGCTTCAGCCGGATGTATGCCTGCTGGACATCCGCATGCCGCTGATGGACGGCCTGGACGCGGCGCGCATGATCGGTGCGATGCCCGAGGCGCCGGCGATCGTGTTCTGCACCGCCTATGACGAATATGCGGTCCGCGCGTTCGAGGAGAATGCGGTCGACTACCTGCTCAAGCCTGTCCGACAGGAGCGGTTGACACAGGCGCTGGAGAAAGCGCGCCGGTTGCGCCCGCCCAAGCTGGACGCGATGGCGGGCGCCATGGCGTCGAACCGGCAACGCACCCATGTCTGCGCGCGGGTGCGTGGCAACCTGGTGCTGGTTCCGGTGAACGAGATCCTCTACCTCATGGCCGAGGACAAGTACGTTGTCGTGCACCATCTGAAGGGCCAGGTGCTCGTGGAGGATGCGCTCAAGGGCCTGGAAGATGAATTCGGTGACCGGTTCGTCCGTATTCACCGCAACTGCCTGGTCGCACGCGATCGCCTGGGCGGCCTGAGCCGCGGTGCGGACGGCCGCATCCATGCGCGCGTGGACGGCAGTCCGGACGTGCTTGAAGTTTCGCGCCGGAACCTGCCTGCCCTGCGCAAGTTGGTGCGCAGCCTCTGAGGTGGCAGCGGTGCTGGTTCTTCACCTCCATCGCCAAGCCTTCTATCCTGTTGTGCTTTAGCGGCGCGACAGGAACGGCATGAAATCACTTCGCATTGCCACGCGGCAGAGCGCATTGGCAGTCTGGCAGGCGGAACACGTGGCCGCCCGGTTGCGCCAGGCGCATCCGGATGTCCTGGTGGAACTGGTGCCGATGACCACGCGCGGCGATGAGATCATCGATCGCCCGTTGGCGGCGATCGGCGGCAAGGGCCTGTTCCTCAAGGAGCTGGAGGTGGCAATGGCCGAAGGACGTGCCGACATCGCCGTGCATTCCCTCAAGGATGTGCCGATGTCGCTGGAGGCCGGCTTTTCGATCGGTGCCGTGCTCGAACGGGCGGATCCGGCGGACGCCTTCGTCAGCAACGCGTACGAGCGGCTCTCCGAACTGCCCCAGGGCGCGCGCGTGGGCACCTCGTCGCTGCGGCGCCAGGCCCAGTTGCGCGCCTTCCGTCCGGACCTGGAATTGCTCGACCTGCGCGGCAATGTCGGCACGCGGCTGGCCAAGCTCGATGCGGGCCAGTACGACGCCATCATTCTCGCCTGTGCCGGGCTCGATCGCCTGGGCCTGGCTGCCCGTATCCGCAATCGTCTGGCTCCGCCGGACTGGGTGCCGGCCGTAGCGCAGGGCGCGATCGCGATCGAGTACCGCACGATTGACCGGGAGGTCGCGGGCCTCCTGGCGCCGCTCAACGACGCGGAGACATCCCGCTGCACCGGCGCCGAAAGGGCCATGAACCTGGCGCTGCACGGCAGCTGCAGCGTGCCGATTGCCGGATTCTGCTGGGAAACCGAGAACGCGCTGGACCTGGTCGGCCTGGTCGGCGATGCCGCCACGGGCCGTCTGCTGCGGGCGCGGGCAACGGCGCCGCGCGACCAGGGTGAAGCCTTGGGTTTGCAGGTCGCCGACCTGCTGCTGGCGCAGGGCGCCGGGCCGCTGCTGGGGCGCAGCGCCAGCTGACGCCGCGAAGGGGAGCCCCGCGATGCAAGGGGCTCCCGGTGCTACGAATGCCGTCAGAAGTTGTAGACGAGATTGGTCGTCATCAGCTGGTCGGTCTTTTTCGTACCCGGCGTGACATCGGAGTTGTGGCGCACCTGGTAGCCGAGCTTGAGCGCCAGCGTCTTGTTCATGTTGACGACAAGGCCCGCGTCGTTCTGGATGAAAGTATTGTCCGAACCGGCTTCCACCAGCAGGGTGTTCTCGAATGCCGTGTTTTCGGTGACGCGCTGCTTGTAGCCGATAAGGCCGCGGGCAACGGCTTCGCTTTCGTCTTCGCCCGTGAGGGTCATGCTGTAGCGCTTGTAACCCGGGCCGATTTCCAGCGACAGCTCGGTGCGCTCGTTCTTGATCGCCGTGTAGCCGTAGCCCAGCGAGAGCACGGCCTGGTAGTCGAACGGCGAGAACTCATCGTTTTCGTAGCGCAGCGCGCCGACCAGATAACTGCGCTCGTCGAACTTGTAGCCCAGGGACGCGCCGGTTTCATACCGGTTGGCGGTGAGCTGGTAGCTGTCCTGGCTGACCACCTGGCCGTTGGAGTCGACGTTGGTGACCTTGACTTCGCCTTTGCTGCGAAGTGCAGAAAAGTAGAAGTTATCTTTCCAGGTGTCGTCTTCCATGCTGAAATTCAGCTTGGCGTTGAGGTTTTCCGAACGGGTGTTGCCGCGCGAAGCCGCAAAACCGAGTTCACCCGAGCCTTTCCAGTCGCCGTCTGCGTGGGCGGCGAGTGGCATCAGGCTGCAAAAAACGAGGGCAAGCGGGAGTTTCTTCATGACGTTCTACCGTATTTTCTATGGGGCTGGCCGCGGGCACGGGACGACGCCGGCGCCAGGGCATCGTACCGGCGGGGATTGAATCCGGCGTGAACCCGGTCGGCCGGAAGGGCGTTTCCGGCTTGACGGAGCGGGCTTTGCGTGGTCAGGCTTTCTGTTCGCCGTAGTACAGCGAGACGACGTGGCGCGCTTCGGCGAAGAACAGCCAGCGCTCGACGAAGATGCCCACGCTGGCCGAAACCAGGGCCACGGTGGCGAGCACGAAGCTCGTCGGTACCCACAGCATCGCGAAGACCAGCGCGGCCAGCGGCAGCGCAAACGCGAACAGCAGGGCAATCGCACGCAGTTTGGTCGAGTGCTTGCGTGCCAGAACAAATACCATTTCACGCGTAATATAATTTTCTTCCGTGTGCGGGCGTTCGAAGGCGCTGACCGCACCGACGTCATTGAGGCCGGTGGCCGATTCGACCGTGGCTGTCACGGGCGGATTGTCGATGTGGCGCCAGTACAGCAGTTTCTGCACGCACGCCAGCATGGCCACGACGACGACCATGAACAGTACGCCCGGCGGCAGGCCCAGTTGTGGCCAGAACTGCGGGTCACCGCGGCGATACCAGGCGCCCAGCGCCCACAGCCACAGGCCGGCACTGTATAGCGCGAACAGGAAATAGCCGGGCGTGACATAGGGGTTGTGCCAGGCAGGCACCGTCTTGAGGCTGGCGTAGATTTGCGCCGTGCAATACACCGTGGCGACGGCCAGGAGCGCCATCGTCGCGCCGCAGGCCCGCTGCAGTGGCGGGTTCATTCCCCCCTCCACCGGTGTGAAATAGAGAAAACCCAGTGCCAGCGCCGGTGCAAAACCCAGGACGGCCAGGACGCCTTCGCGCGAAAGCCACGAGGTGCGCCACTGGGTGAAGGCGCGCCAGGCGCGGGCCGGCTGGCCCAGGTGGGCCATCGACGAGGCCAGCCCGAGCGCCACCAGTCCGAGGCCGATCGCCAGCGGCATCGCGATCTCCAGCGGCAAGTGCGGCCAGATGCCGAGTGCGACGCCCGTACCGAGCAGGAACAACAGGCCGTAGCCGGCGCCCGACAGAGTAGTGAAGAATAGGACCGACAACGCAGGATGCATGGCTGGCAGGGCAGGGCGGGAACGTGCGCAGTTTAGCCCTTGTGGCGGCGCCACGCGCACCGTCGCGCAACGGAAGGGAGGCAAACGTGCAGGCTCGACCGGGTGATCGTCTGGGGCCCTATCAGCTGACCGAGACGCTGGCGGTAGGTGGCATGGCGCGCCTGTTCCGGGCGCTGGACACTCGCGACGGTCGCGAGGTGGTGGTCAAGTGGCTGGCGGCGGGCGCCGACGAGTCGCTGCGCGCCCGCTTCGCCCGCGAAACGGCGGTATTGGGCGAGCTCGACCATCCGCACATTGTGCCGCTGCTGGACGCTGGCAGCGATGACGGCCAGCTCTATCTGGTGCTGCCGTTGCTGCGCCAGGGCGACCTTGCCGATCGCATCAATCGCGAGGACGGCCCCCTGCCACTGGCCCAGGTTCGCCGCATCGGGCTCGAACTGTGCGAGGCCCTGGGATACGCCCATCTTCGCGGCGTGGTCCACCGTGACCTGAAGCCGGCGAATGTCCTTCTGGACGAAGACGACACGGTACACCTGGCGGACTTCGGCATTGCCCTCACCCTCGGGGCGGAACGCCTGACCCAGGCCGGGCACGCGCTGGGCACGCCCGAATACCTCGCGCCGGAGCAGGCCCAGGGCGTTGCCGATTTCCGCAGCGACGTCTACGCGCTGGGCGTGATTCTTTACCAGATGGCCACCGGCCGCCTGCCGTTCCGCGCGCGCGGCGCGGCCGACTGGCTGCGTGCACATCGCGACGAAGCCGTGGTGCTGCCGCGTACGCTCAATCCGCACCTGCCGGAACCCTTCGAACGGGTGATCCTGCATGCCCTGGCGAAGTCACCGGAAAAGCGCTTCCAGAGCGCGGCCGAGATGGCTGCGGCGATGCGCCAGGCATTGCCGGACTCCGACGTCGATGCCTATTCGCCGACGCTTCCGACCATCCGGACGGACGAAACGCCCACGCGCGTGATCGATGCGGATACGCTCGTGGCGCTACCCACGGGACCTGTCCGCGCGCCGGCGGCACGACGGTTCCGGTTTGCGCTGGTCGGCGCGATCGCCGTTGTCATCGTGGCAGCGACGATCATCCTGTCGCGCAAGCCGGCGGTTTCCCCGCCGGCTGGGGCCAGCCCCGGATCTCCCGCGCCGGCGCCCGTTCCGGCGCCGCCGGTGGCCAGTACCGGCGCGCCAGCGCCGGCACCGCCGCCGCCGGATGCCTTCGACGATTTCGACGGTGCTGCATTCGACGGTGCATTCGATACGAAACGCTGGGGTTTCACGCGCGAGGATCCGCGCCAGCGCTACATACAGCGTAACGGCGCTATGACCATCGACAGCCCGCTGCGCGAGCAGGGGCTGGTGGCGACATTCGGTGCGATTGGCCTGAGCCGCATGGTGACCCGTGCGCGGTTGACCGCGCCCGTCATTGCCAGTGACGCGGCGGTGGGCATGACCGTCGTGCGTTCGGACCAGCCAGACCGCTGGATCTCCTGCTACGTCTACGCCACCCGTGGCGCGCTGCGCGCCACGCCCACCTGCACCGACCAGCGGCGGCGCGAATTCCCGGCGGGCGATGCGGGCGCCTTGTCCGACTGGCAGGAACTGGCATTCCATTTCGACGCGGGCGCTGCGCAGATCCGGATCAACGGCCGCGCCGTCGGCCAGTTGCCGGCAACGCCGGACGATATCCAGGCCACGTGGTACGTCATGCTGTCCAGCTGGTCCGGTGACGCACAGAACGTCACCGGCGAGGTGGACTGGATCGTGGTGGAGCCGGCGGGTTAGCCATCGGGTGGCCTGTAACACGCGAATCGGAAATGACTGAGTCGTTCTGCCCGCGCCGGACGTGTTTCTCATTCGGGCCGTAGCGCTGCTAGGCGCCCGGCACGACCAGCCCTTCGCCAGTCACTCCCGATTCCTCGGTTACAGGTCACTAGCGTGACAGCAGGCGGTCGACCCAGCGCAGCAGCGGCGAGAGCTGGTTCGTATCCAGCGCCGTCTCGCGCGGCGCGGCGTTGGCGTCGCAGCCGCCGCGCCGGGGACGTGGCGGCAGATACCGATTGACCGGCTTGTAGCCCAGCTCCGGCATCAGGGCCACGCCATCACGTTCGGCCACCAGGCGTGACACGGGCGATTCGGGGTCGCCCAGGTCGCCGAAATGGCGTGCGCGCGTCGGGCAGGCCATGACGCAGGCGGGCTGGCGGTCTTCCGGCGCAAACGTCTCGTTGTAGATCCGGTCGACGCACAAAGTGCATTTTTGCATCACGCCGCGTTTTTCACTGTATTCGCGGGCGCCATAGGGACAGGCCCAGGAGCACAGCTTGCAGCCGATGCACTTGTCCTCGTCGACGAGCACGATGCCGTCTTCGGCGCGCTTGTAGCTGGCGCCGGTCGGGCAGACTGTCACGCAGTCCGGCGTCTCACAGTGCAGGCAGGAGCGCGGAAAGTGGACCGTCATGCTGCTGCCGGCGTCGGCCTTGGGCGTCACCTCGAAACTGTGGATCCGGTTGAACCAGACACCCAGCGGTTCCTTCCCGTAGGCGTTCTCGTCCGGAAGGGGGCCGAACTGGCCGCCGTCGTTCCACTCCTTGCACGCAACGGCGCAGGCATGGCAACCCACGCAGGTGTCCAGGTCGATGACCAGGCCCAGCTTCTTCGTGGTGGGGGGCGGGAGCGCGGTCATGCGCGTGCGTCCTCGACGCGGTGAACGGCGTCCGTCATGGTGGCGGTGTCCTTTTCGATGCGCACCCGCAGGTCAAACCACGCGGCCTGCCCGGTGACCGGGTCGGCATTGGCGTAGCGCTGACCGTTCGCCCGCGGTGGCAGCAGTTCGGTGATCACGTGATTGAGCAGGAATCCACGCTGGGACTCCGGTGCGTCGGCCGCCAGTTTCCAGGCGCCGCGTGCCTTGCCGATGGCATTCCAGCTCCACACCGTGCCCGGCTCGGTACCGGTATGCAGGCGCACCGGCACGCGGATGCGTCCGTGCGGCGATTCCACCCACACCCAGTCGTCGTCGACGACGCCGATCGAGGCGGCGGTCTGCGGATGCAGATAGAGAAAGTTGCGCGCGGCGATCTGGCGCAGCCAGGCATTCTGCGATCCCCAGGCGTGATACATGTACATCGGCCGCTGTGTGATGGCGGCAATCGGGTATCGCGCCAGGTCGCTGGTTTCCCACTCGAACGGTTCGTACCAGAAGGGCAACGGATCGAAATACCGCTCGACGCGGGCGCGTTCGTGGTCCGGCGGCTGCGTGTTGCCGTGACCTTGCGCCGCCAGGCGGAAACGCTGCAGCCGCTCGGAATACAGCTCCAGCACGATCGGCGTGGTGGCGCCGACGAACCCCAGGCTGCGGGCCCACTCCAGGTAATCGCGGTTTGCCATCTTGTAGTAGCGGCCGGCGACCGGTACATCGGCATGCCAGAACGAGCCGTGTTCCTTGTAGCGCTCCAGCTGCTGCGGATTGGGCTCACCGGTTCCACGCGCGCTGCCGTCGCGGCCGCGCCAGCCGGCCAGAAGGCCCACACCCGGCGCCCGTTCGTGATCGACCATGTACTGTGCGTAGCCGCCTGGATAGCGCGCCGAGCCATCCTCGCGCAGGCATCCCGGCAGACCCAGGCGCGTGCCCAGGTCGAGCAGCACGTCCTGGAATGGCCGCACGTCGCGATCCGGTGCAACGACCGGATGGCGGATGGCATCGCTCGCACCGTCCGCGTCGGAGATCGGCCGGTCGAGCAGCGAGATGCAGTCGTGCCGCTCCAGATAGGTGGTGTCAGGCAGGACCAGGTCCGCAAACTCCACCATTTCCGAGGCGTAGGCATCGGCGTAGATGATGCGCGGAATGCGGTACTGCCCCGTTGCCGGATCGCGTTCGGTCAGCATGCGCCGCGTGCCCGTCGTATTCATCGACGAGTTCCAGCTCATGTTGGCCATGAACAGGAACAGCGTGTCGATGCGATACGGATCACCCGCAGCGGCGTTGGCGATCACGCTCTGCAGCATGCCGTGCACGGCCAGCGGGTGCTGCCAGGAGAACGCCTTGTCGATGCGACGCGGCGCACCCTGCGCATCGACGAGCAGATCGTCGGGGCTGTGCACGTAGCCCAGGGGGCCCGCATCCAGCGTGCCGTCCGGCTTGCGTGACTTGCCCGGGCGATTGGCCGGCGGCACGCCCTTGGGATAGGGCGGCTGATAGCGGAAGCTGCCCGGCGTGTCGATCGCGCCGATCAGCATCTGCAGCGTGTGCAGCATGCGGCAGGTATGGAAGCCGTTCGAATGCGCGGAGATGCCGCGCATCGCGTGCAGCGACACTGGACGTCCGACCATTTCGCTGTGCGCGCGTCCCCAGGCATCCGTCCACGCCACCGGCAGACGGATCTCCTCGCGGAACGCGGCATGGGCGATCTCGGCGGCGAGGCGACGGATCGTATCGGCCGGGATGCCGCACTGGCGTGCCGCGTTCTCCGGGCTGTAGGTCTCGCCCAGGAAGCGCTCGACGAACAACGCCAGCGCGGGTGTCGCACGACGGCCGTCGGACAGCGTGAATTCACCGACCACCGCCGGTTGAATGCCGGATGCGTCGGCGGGTGCCGGTCCGGCCTGTGAGCGATCCCAGCACAGGACCGCCCCGTCGGCATTGCGCGCAAAGAGCCCGTCATCGGCGCCGCCGGGCTGGCGCAGCACGAGGTAGTGCGCGTTGGTGTATCGGACGAGGTAATCCAGGTCCACCCAGTCGTTGCGCAGCAGTTCCTGGATGAGCGCGCCGACGAAGAGCCCGTCGGTGCCGGGACGGATGCCGAGCCATTCATCGGCGATGGCGGCGTAGCCGGTACGCACCGGGTTGATCGCAACGACCTTGGCGCCGCGTCCTTTCAGCTTTCCCAGGCCCAGTTTGATCGGATTGGAATCGTGGTCCTCGGCCACGCCGAACATCAGGAGGTAACGCGTGTGTTCCCAATCCGGCTCGCCGAATTCCCAGAACGAGCCGCCCAGCGTGTACATGCCGGCCGCGGCCATGTTCACCGAGCAGAACCCGCCGTGCGCGGCGTAGTTGATAGTGCCGAACTGCTGCGCCCACCAGCCGGTCAGCGCCTGTGACTGGTCACGACCCGTGAAGAAGGCCAGTTCGTCGGGATTGCGCCCACGGATATCACCCAGCCACTGCGTTGCCAGCGCGAGCGCCTCATCCCATTCGATCTCACGGAATTCACCGGCACCGCGTTCGCCCACGCGCAGCAGCGGCTTGGAGAGCCGTGCAGGCGAGTAGTGCTGCATGATGCCGGCCGATCCCTTGGCGCAGATCACGCCACGATTGACGGGATGATCCGGATTGCCCTGGATATAGCGGACCTTGCCGTCCTTCAGGTGCACTTTGATGCCGCAGCGGCAGGCGCACATGTAACAGGTGGTGGTCTTGACCTCGTCGCCGACGGGCTGGTGGAGATTCAGGTTGGCGTGGGACATCCGGCGCGGGCACCCGGTTGGCGAGCAGGAACGCGAATGGTACCGCGTTGCGGCCATCCGACGCCCTTGTGCCCTCCCGCCGCCCGCGAATTGCCACCCCGCGGCACTACCTTCCGGCCTCCCGCACCCACCCCGGAGAGTGCCGATGACACGCTGGCGTCCCCTTGCGTTTTTCCTCCTGGCCCTGCTGGCAGCCCCCGCCGCGCACGCGACCGACTGGGAGGTGCATCCCGAATGGGAGAAGGCCTTTTCCAGCCGCGGCCTCACCGGCACCTTGCTGCTGTACGACGCTGCCGCCGATCGCTACCGCGTGTTTGACCGCCAGCGCGCGCAGACGCCGCTGCCGCCGGCGTCCACGTACAAAGTCTTCAATGCCATGGTGGCCCTGGAAACCGGCGTGATCCGCGACGAGCACGTCGTGTTTCCCTGGGATGGGCAGAAGCGCTGGGTCGACAACTGGAACCGCGACCACGATCTTGCCAGCGGCATGAAATTCTCGGTGGTCTGGTACTACCAGGAACTGGCGCGTCGCATCGGGCGTGAGCGCATGCAGCATTGGATCGACGCGGCCGGCTACGGCAACCGGGATATCGGTGGAGACATCGATTCTTTCTGGCTCGGGGGCGGCGGCAAGCTGCGCATCAGCGCGGTCGGCCAGATCGAATTCCTGCGCAAGCTGGCCGACGGCAGCCTGCCGTTCTCCGCCCGCAGCCAGGAGATCGCCCGGCGCATCACGGTCGTCGAGGAGGCGCCGGCGTACGTGGTGCACGGCAAGACCGGCCTGGGTGACGCGCGACGGCAAAAACTGGTTCTTCGCGCTCAACGCGGACCTGCCCAAGGGCATCGAGGATGCCCCCAAGCGGCAGGCCATCGTGCGCGAAGTGCTGGAACAGTCGGGCGTGCTGCCGAAGCCGGCGCCGGCGAATTGACGCGACGCCGGCAGCCCGCGGCTGCCGGCCGTACGCAGTGACTCAGTCCAGGCGTTTGCTCACGCGCATCACCGCGATGCTCAACACGATTGCCGTGAACGCGGTCAGCGCCACCAGTTCCTGCCACAGGTCGGCCAGTCCGGCACCGCGCAGCGCAATGCCGCGGATCAGGCGCAGGAAATGCGTCATCGGAAGGATCTCGGCAATCCATTGCGCCACGCGTGGCATGCCGGCGAACGGAAACATGAAGCCCGAAAGCAGGATTTGCGGCAGGAACGTGAAGAACGCCAGCTGCATCGCCTGAAACTGGCTGCGCGCGAGCGTGGAGAGAAATACGCCAAGCGACAGCGACGCCAGGATGAAGAGCAGTGCAGCAGCATAGACCTCGATCAGCAGGCCGCGGATGGGTACCGCGAAGATCAGCTTGCCGAGAATCAGCACGACCGTCACCTGCACCAGGCCGATCGCGACGAAAGGCAGCACCTTGCCGATGGTCAGTTCCCATGGCGATACGGGCGTGGCGATCAGCATCTCCAGGTTGCCGCGTTCGCGTTCGCGGACCAGCGCCATTGCGGTGAACATCACCATCGTCATGGTGAGGATCACGCCGACGAGCCCGGGTACCGTATTGACCGCGGCCCGCCGCTCCGGATTATAGAAATTGACAATTTCTGCCGTGTGCGCCGGGCGCGCGCCGGGATCGCGCAGGCGTTCGAGCGGAAAGGCCGCCAGTTGCCGCGCTGCCTGCTGCACCACCTGCTCGGATCCGTCGACTACCATCTGCAGCGGCGCGCGGTCGCCGCGTTCGAGCCTGGCCTCGAAATCGGCCGGAATGACGATGCCGACGCTGATCCGGCCCTGGCGCAACAGCGCGTCCAGCTCCTGTGGATGATTGACGCGATAGCGGATTGCCACCACGCGCGTGGATGCCAGTTCCGCAACCAGCTCCCGGCTTCGCGCCGTGTTGGCCGCGTCCAGCAACGCAGCGTCCAGGTGGCGGATATCCAGGTTGATCGCAAACCCGAACAGCAGCAGCTGCATCGTGGGGATGCCGATGATCATGGCAAAGGTGAGACGGTCGCGCCGGAGCTGGCGCAGCTCTTTCACCACGATCGAGAGGAGGCGGCGCAGGCTCATGCGGCGTCCTCTGACGGATCGTGGGTAGCGGCGACGAAGACATCCTCCAGATTGGGTGCGCCGGCCTCCACGTGGGCCTGAATTCCTGCCTGCGACAGGCGCTGCTCAAGCGTTCGGGCGCTGACGCTGTCACGCTCGGCGAGTACGCGCAGTTGCGCGCCAATCTGCGCCATCGCCACGATGCCTGTGCTGTGTTCCAGCGCCTGCTGCGCGCGGCGCGGTGCGTCGCACTGGATCAGCCATACGCTGTGCGGCAGCGCCGCGCACAGGTGTGCCGGTGCACCGTCCGCGACGAGACGACCCTCGTCGAGGATTGCCAGGCGGTGGCAGCGCTCGGCTTCATCCATGTAGTGCGTCGAGACGAGGATGGTCGTGCCCGCATCGGCCAGTTCGAAAAGGGAATCCCAGAATTCGCGGCGCGACTGCGGATCGACGGCGCTGGTGGGTTCATCCAGGAACAACAGTTCGGGCCGATGCACCACGGAGCCGGCCAGCGCCAGACGCTGCTTCTGCCCGCCCGACATCGTGCCGGCCAGCTGGTGCCGGCGGTCGTGGAGCCAGTAGCGCGCCAGCAGCTCGTCAATGCGCGTCTTGCTGTGTGCGCGCGGAATATCGTGCACGGCGGCGAGGAATTCGAGGTTCTCCTGTACGGTGAGGTCTTCGTACAGGGAGAACTTCTGCGTCATGTAGCCGATGCGGCGCTTGAGGGCCTCGGCGTCCCGCGGAATGGAGAGCCCCAGCACCTGGATGTCGCCGGCACTGGGCAGCAGCAGTCCGCACAGCATGCGGATGGTGGTGGATTTGCCCGATCCGTTCGGCCCGAGGAATCCATAGACCTGGGCCTTCCCGACCGTCAGTTCGACGTTGTCGACCGCGACCAGGCTGCCGAATCGGCGGGTGAGGCCGCGGGCGACGATGGCGGCACCGTGGCGTGTGCTGTCAGCGGCCATGGTCGCGCGGCTCGGCGGTGAGGGTGAGCCCGGCGGGCAGTTTCCGGGTCTCGTCGGTGCCGTCCAGGACGAGCTCCGCGCGATACACCAGTTGCGATGCGTCGTCCCCACTTAGCGCGTAGTACGGCGTGAACGCCGGTTCGCTGCGGATGCGCGCCAGCGCGGCGTGGAACGGCGCTGCAGCGCCCTGCACGTGGATGGTGAATTCCGCGCCGGGCTGGATCGCGGCGCGGCGCGGTGCTGGCACGTAGACGCGCGCATAGGGGCGATCACCCGTGAGCAGCGACACGACGGTGGCGCCGCGCGGTGGCTGGTCGCCCCGCTTGAAGGGCAGCGCATCGACGCGGCCGTCGGCCGGCGCGTGGACGCGCAGGCGTTCGCGCGCCAGGCTCAGTTCCTTCACGCGCGCCTCGGCGAACGCCAGCGCGGCCTGTGCCTGCTCGACCTGTTCAGGACGCGTGCCATTGGTCAGTTCGGCCAGGCGTGCCGTGACGGCATCCACTTCCGCGCGTGCCGACCTGAAGCTGGCCTCGCGCCGATCGAGTTCGGCCTGGGCAATGAGCCCACGGCCGCGCATCTCGGCGGCGCGATCGCGTTCGCGCCGCTCGTTGGCGCGTTGCGCGTCCGCCCGCCGCCACTCGGCGCGCAAGGTGGCGACGTTTTCCGCGCGGGCACCGTGCAATCGCTCGTCGAGCAGCGCCTGCGCGCGCTGGCGTTCCGCCTCGGCCTGCTCCAGCTGCGCCTGCGCACGCGATCCGTCGAGTTCGAGCAGCAGCTGGCCCGCCGCGACCGTATCGCCTTCATTCACCGCGATGGCAGTGATCGGCTCCGAGGCTTCGGCGGCGACGCCGATACGGTCCCATTCGAGGGTGCCCAGCAGCGGCGGCGCCTGCGGCGCGCAACCGGTGGCGGCCAGGAGGGCGATCAGCGGGAGGAGGGCGGGCAGGCAGCGCATGGCGTTGGTCCTGGGGGAGAGGAAAAGCTACTTATCGGGTAGCAGAAGGCCGTCGAGCAGCAGCGCCAGCACATGGCGGGCGAGGGACTCGGCGGTCACGTCGCCGGCTTCAAACAGCGGGCGCCAGATGCCTTGTGCCGCAAACGGGAACACGGTCAGGCCGATCAGCGAGACCATGATCAGGCGCGGTTCGATGGCGGGATTGAGCCGTCCTTCGGCCTGCGCCTGGCGCACCAGTCCGACCAGCGGCTGGGCGAGCCGGGGCGCCATGTGGCCGACGATGCGCTCGCGCAGTTGCCCGCCTTCGGTCACGACTTCGCGCAGCCACAGGGGCGGCAGCCACGGGTGTGTGGAAAGCGTCGCGGTGACTTCCTGCACGAACGTGGTGAAGGCGGCGCGCGGCGTGGCTTCGATGCCGGAGAGCTTGTGCACCACCTGGCTGACGATGGGTACGAAGCGCTCCTCGACGATGGCGTCGACCAGGTTTTCCTTATTGCCGAAGTAGTAGTGCAGCAGCGCCGGTGTCACGTGCGCGGCGCGGGCCACGGCCGAGAGCGGCGTCGCCGCGATGCCGCGCTCGGAAAACAGGGTGACTGCGGCGTCGATCAGGCGTTCACGCGCCTCGCGGTCGACGGCGGCGCTGGCGGGCCGGCCGCGCCCGCGCGCGGCGGCCGGGGCTGTGGTGGGTGAGGGCTTCTTCCGGTTCATGGATAGAATTTAATTAACAGTGAATTTAATTTCAACTGCCGCCCCGCCGGGCGGTGGCCTAGAATGGTCCGGATGACTCACTTCCTTTTGCTGCCGGGTATGGACGGCAGTGGCGCGTTCTATGACGACTTCGCCGCGCGGCTGGCTCCTCTGGGGACGACGCAGATCGCGTCCTACCCGCCGGATCGCCCACTCGGCTATGACGAACTGGCGGACTGGCTGGCTCCGCAACTGCCGCGGGGCGACTGGGTGCTGTTCGCCGAATCCTTTGCGGGGCCGCTGGCGATACTGACGGCCGCGCGACGGCCGCCCGGCTTGCGAGCGCTGATTCTGTGCGCGACCTTCGCGCACCTGCCGCCGCCGTGGACCCGTGTCATGGCCTCGTTCGTGCCGGTCTTGCCGGCGTGGGCCCTGCCGATGCCGGTGCTGGCACAGGGGTTGTTCGGCCGTGACGGTGATGCGGCGTGGTCGCGTCGTCTGGCCGGCGTGCTGTCCGGAGTCGCTCCCGCGGTGATGGCGGCGCGCGCGCGTTCGGCGTTGCGCGTGGATGTGCGGGAGCAGGCGCGTTCGCTGCGGCTGCCGGTCCTGTATCTGCGCGCGGGGCGAGACCGGGTCGTGCCGCGCCGGGCAGGGTCGGTGCTGGCGCAGCTGGTGCAGGACCTGCGCATCCGCGACATCGATGGCCCGCATTTCCTGGCGCAGTTCCGCAGCCAGGCCTGTATCGATGAAACCGCGGCATTCCTGCGATGCTGCGGCGTGCTGGCCGCGGACCCCGATCTGGCGCGTCGCAGCGGATGAGATCTTCCCGGCGTATCACGTCGGCGGTTCACGGCGGCAGGCAGATCTGCCAAGCTTGCCGTTCACCGGCGCCGAACGCGCGTTCCACGGGGTTTCGCCGATCACTCGGCGCGACGCTTCCCCGTGCGGATGACCGTGGTGGTGGTCCGTTCGTCGACATCGTCCTGCCGGGATTTCTGGCCTGCTCCGTGGCGTTGCTGCCGACGGGTCCAGACGCCGGCAGGTCGCCAGCCTGACCGCCGTATGAGCTCGATATCGTCATTTGCCCCATTGCTATGCCTGTTGGCCCTGGCGCTCGCGCTGGCGTTCCGACGCCACCGCGCCGCGCTGGTGCTGGCGACGCTCGCCCTGGCGGTCGCGGCGCTGGCAACGGATCCGGCCGTGTCCGAATGGGGCGGTCGCGCGGCAGCGGCCACGACGATGTTCGGCCCTTGGCTGATGGTGCTGGCCGCGGTCATGCCCGAGCCGCCATTCCGATCCCGCCGGATGCTTGTCACCGCGCTGTTGCTGGCCACGATCACCTGGTTGGTCAGTGTGGCGCCACCGCACGTCTGGCGCGCCCTTGAAGGCCTGTTGCCACTGGGATTCGTCGATGCACGGCCCCGCCGCGTGGCGGTTGCGCTGAGTGTCTTCGCCGCGCTCGTCATGGCGATGCACGGGTATCACCGGCGCAACGCGCTGGATCTGGCGATCGCCTTTGGCGCGCTGAGCCTGGCCTTCGGGTTGATCGAGCTGGCCGGTATCGGTCTGCAGCTGTGGCTCTTGATCGGCGCGCTCGTGGCCGGCGCCGGCGTCCTCTATTCCTCCTGGCGCCTGGCCTTCCTGGATGCCTTGACCGGACTGCCGAACCGTCGCGCGCTGGACGAGACGCTGGCGCGACTGTCCGGCACCTACGCGTTGGCCATGGTGGATGTCGATCACTTCAAGCAGTTCAACGACAAGCACGGCCACGATGCCGGTGACCGGGTGCTGATCGAAGTCGCGCGGCAATTGGCGAAGACACCCGGCGGGCGCGCCTTCCGCTTTGGCGGCGAGGAGTTCTGCCTGCTGTTCCGGCGTCCGGACGGCGCGGCGGATGCCTGCGAGACAGCCCGGATGAATATCGAAAACACCCCGGTTGCGTTGCCGCGCAAACCGTCGGCGAAATCCCGGAAGGCGCCGCGCGCCAAGGACAAGCAGCGCACCGTAAAGGTCACCGCCAGTATCGGCGTGGCGCAGCGTGACGCGCGTCGGCGCAGCCCCGACGAGGTGCTCAAGGCGGCGGACGAATGCCTCTACAAGGCCAAGGAAAAAGGTCGCAACCAGGTCGTCAGCTGATCAGGGCGGCCGCGCGCTTGCGCGCAACCGCCCTCACTCAGGACTGGATGGACACTTCGAAGTGCTGCGGACCGCGATCGAGGATCGTCACTTCCACCGGCAGGAACTTTTCGATCATCGCGGCGTTGGTGCGCAGATGGTCGCTCGATTCCGTCGTGGTGAAGCGACCGCCGCCGGCGAGGGCCATCGGCAGCAGCAACTGGTCACCCAGGTGTGTGTCGGTGGCCGCGCCGCTGTCGAGGTAGCGTTGCACATCGGCGCACAGGTCGGCGGCTACCTGCTCGGCTGTCTTGCCGCGTTCGCCGAATCCGGTGAACACCACGCTGACGTGCTCACAGTGCACGGTGATGAGCAAGGCATTGCCCGGACCCAGCGCAGGCCGGACCTGCCGCACTTCCAGGTCGGATTCGGCCATCGGCAGCCGTCTGGCTGCCGCGCGCACCTCGCGCTCGCCAATGCTCGAATCAAGGCCTGACAGCAAGGCGGTCGCCCGGATCTGCCGAACAGCACCACGCTCGCACAGGGTGATCTGCTGCAGGCTCGAAGGCGTCACGGCCAATTCGACGAGGCCGCCGCCGGCCGGTGCAAAACCGTGCCTGACGACATTGACCGATGCCGAGCCGCCCATGCGTGCCAGCTGCGGCAGGAACGCGTGCTGCAGGAAATCGGCTGGCGGGGCCAGCGGATTGTGCGTACCGCCTTCGACGCGCAGCGTCGAGGCGGCATCCGCCTGCAACAAGGCCGGCAGCGCCGTCTGCAGGACGAGCATGGTCGAGCCGGCGGTGCCGACGGCAAAGTGAAAGTCACCGGCCACGATGACGCCGGGCTCGAAGACCAGTTCCGTGGAGCCGGGTGCGGCATTGAGGACGTGTGCATTGCCGATGCGCCGCGCAGCCTCCACGGCCGTGAGGTGTTGCCGCATCAGGCCAGGCCGTGAGCGGCCTGCCCGGATTCCGGACATGCGGAACGGGGTAGAGGTGCACAGGCTCAGGCTCAAGGCCGTGCGGAGCAACTGGCCACCGCCGGCGGAGCCGTCAAGTTCAATCATGGACATGGCTATTTTTCTACGTGTAAACGATGACGCGGCCGGGCGCGTGGCGCCCGGCCTTCCCTGTTTCCTGGTGCCTCAGCCCTTCACGCACAC